>CAZEMA010000011.1:0-36275 GCA_964513155.1 uncultured Anaerolineaceae bacterium | reverse complement strand
GCAGGTTCTCGACGGACTGCCTGGGGTAGTAGTAGAAGAACAGATACTCGCTCGGTATGATACCCAGGGCGTCAATGAAATCCAGATCGAAGGGGATGCCGGGAATGCGGCCCCCGCTGGTTCGCACCACTTCAAGCATCTGCGGCAGCCGGTCTTGTCCATCGATGTACAGCGCCCGCAACCAGCCAAGGTGATTGAGCCCAAAGTACTCGGGGAAGACCTGGTTCGCTTCCCGAAGCGAGAAGGCGGCCGCGACCCGGACCATCGAGGACGGGTCGTCGCAGATGCCGACGGCGCGCTCATATCCGGCGATACGGGTGACGGCCTCGGTGAGCATGCCCGAGGGGTTGGCGAAGTTGAGCAGCCAGGCGTTGGGAGCCAGCTCGCGAATCAGCTTGACGTAGTCCAGCAAGACCGGGATGGTGCGCAGCGCCATGGCGCACCCACCAGGACCGGTGGTCTCCTGGCCCAGGACCCCATACTTCAGAGGGACCTGTTCATCGATGACCCTCGAGCGCATCTGACCTACCCGGAAGGTCATGACGATGAAGTCTGAACCCTCGATCGCCTGGCGCGGGTCGGTCGTCCAGGTGACCTGGAAGCCGGCCTGACCGGCCGCCAGGCGCGGCTTGCTGACCATGCGCATCAGGTCGAGCCGCTCGGGGTCGATGTCCATCATGCAGAGTTCCCTGATCGGGATATCCTTCTGGCGATCGAGGATGCTCTGGATGACGAGGGGAGTGCGGGCGCCTCCTCCCCCAATGAATGTCAGTTTCAAGGTCTCCCTCCCGGGGCGATTCTCCAGCAAGCGCCGCCGAACACACGAGATTGGCCGGCGCCCTCTGCGCCCGGCGCATTCTCGGCGGTGGGTTCTCGAAGCATTGCCAGGTGAGGAGATGGGGGATGCGGGTCTCCGCATCCCCCATCGGCCACGAGCGTCGGGAGGGTTAGGCCGGTGCCGCTACAGGCACCGCCCCGTGCACGACCTCCTTCTCGAGGACCTGTCGCTCCCAGGCCTTGAAGGCAGGCCACCAGATGATGCCCGGGATCACGAATTCGGTGATCACGGCTAGGACGGCGGCCCGCCAGTCAAAGCCTGTCATCATGAACATCAGAAGCGGTGACGGGAGGGTCCAGGGTGCGACGATGAATGTAGGAGTCACCAGGTGCAGCACGTGCGCTAGGTAGGCGACGGTGGCGTTGATGAAGGTGATGATGATGAACGGGATGGCCAGGACCGGGTTGAAGACCACCGGCGCGCCGAAGGTGATCGGCTCATTGATGTTGAAGATGCCCGGCCAGATCCCCAGCCAGCCCACCTTTCGCAGGCGCGGCGACTTGGAGCGGATGAAGTAGAACGCCAGCGGCAGCGTGGCGCCGGAGCCGCCCGGGACGACGTAGCTGCGAAACTCGCTGGTGTAGATGGCCGTCGGGGCCAGCCCCTGCGCAACCGCCTGCGCGTTGGCCGCAATGTTGGCGGTCCAGATCGGCTGCAGTGCGATGCCAATCGTCAGGTCGCCGTGGATGCCCATCGTCCACAGGAAGGCATGGATGGTCTCGGCGATGGCGACGGCGGTGTAGGTACTGGCGACCGGGACGACCTTGGAGAGAACCACGAACAGGCCGCCGGCCAGATCGAAGTTAAGCAGGAAGCGGACGATCCACCAGCCGAAGACGATCACGAAGCCAGGGACCAGGGCGATGAAGGCATTGGCGATCGCCGGAGGCACCCCGGCCGGCATCGTGATGACCAGGTTGCGCTTGACGAAGAAGCGGAAGACCTCGATCGAGACTATCGCCACCACGATGGCGGTGAACAGGCCGCGGTTGTCCAGGAACTGCGGGGCCTCGGCATCGTAGCCGGTCAGGCCGGGCGCAGCCACGAGCATGAAGGCCATGAAGGTGAAGATCACCGGCATGACCGGATCCAGCCCGCGTCGCTTGGCCAGGGCATACGAGATCGAGATGGTCACGAAGACCGACAGCAGCCCGTACGTGGCATTGAACGGGACCCAGAGCTTGGCGGCCAGGTCCTGGTTCATGATATCGCCAAGGTAGCAGTTGGATCCTTCTTGCAGGCTGCAGGGGAATTGCAGAATGATCAGGACGAGTGCGCCGATGATGATCAGCGGCATCATGGCCACGAAACCATCGCGCACGCTCGCCAGATGGGGCTGATCGAAGATGGGAGCTAGGAACTCCATCCCATCCGCCAGCCGGTCAGCCCAACCCTTCTTGGTGGTTGCGGTTGTCATCTTGGTGAACTCCTCTCCTACATTCGGGCAGCCGAAACGCTGAGGGGAACGCTACACGTTTTAGCCGGATGCACCTCCTCCCGTCAACGGCCAGGCCGACCCCTGTCCGGCCACGGGACCCTGGCTGACGGCTCGATCGGGACTCGGAAGAGAGACCGCCACAGGGTCTCGGGGGCGATGCAACACGGCGTTAAAGCGATACCCATCGCCTCGGTAGGCGGACCGCGTGAACTCCATCGGGCGGCCGTCCTCCACGAAGCTGGTCTGCTCCATGTGCAGCACGGCCGCCGGGATCTGCAGGCGCAACTGGGCAGCCTCCCACTCGCCTGCCAGGGCCGCCCCCATCGTCACCTCAGCCCAACTCATGCGCAGGCCGTAGCTCTCTTCCAGGACGGCATACAACGAAACGTTGTCCGCCATGCGCTGCAGCAGGCCGGGGCTCGTGACATGAGGTAGATGGGTGAGCTCGAGGACGACGGGCAGACCATCGACCATGCGCAGTCGGCGAAGCCGGATGAGCTCCGAGCCGGGTTCGATCCGCAGCCGGCTGGCAACATCAATCTCGGCTGGAACGAGGCCAGCCTCCAAGACGGTCGAGCTCGGCACCCGGCCTTGCCGACGCACGCTCTCGCTGAAGCCGAACAGGGAACCTAAAGGCTGGCAAGAGGCCGGATCGGTAACGAACGTCCCCTTGCCGATCCGGGTATAGACGCGGCCCTCCTGGGCTAGGTCGGACAGGGCCTGCCGAACCGTGATGCGACTGATCCCAAAGCGGCGGCTGAGCTCCCGCTCAGAAGGCAGCCTCTGGTCTGAGGCATATTCGCCCGCCTCGATCATCGTCAGTAGGGTATCCCGCAGCTGTTGGTAGAGGGGCCGCGGAGCAGTCCCGTCCAGTCGCATCCCTGCTCCCGCTGCTTATGACTGGTAATGACCAGTTGACCCTATAGTAGTACAAAAGTCCTGGTGTTGTCAACAAGTCGCAGACAAGATAACCCCTATCCCCCTCGCGCGTGTCGGTACCTCTTAGGCCTCATCCCGGGTTGCCCCGCTCCGCCACTCGACAATAATCCCGAGATGCCGCTCCTTCTCCTCCAGCAACCCACAATAGGCCGCCTGCAAGCCCGTGGGAGGGATGACATCGGTGATCACCGGCCGCACATGGAGCCGGTCGGCCCGGATGTATCCCTGGAGCAGCGCCAGATTGGAGGCAATCGAGTGTTTGGCCCCCAGCACTGGGTATGGCGGCAGTCGCCATTCGAGCGCCCCACGCAGTGTCAGCCAGCGGTGGTGGACCGTCCGCAGCATCCTGGTGATATCGGTTTCGAGCGGCGCCCGCGGGGACCCTAACAGGATCACTTGAGCAAAGGGAGCGCACGCTTCCGCACAGGCCTGGACGACTGCCGAATGACCAACGGCATCGACGGCAATGGCCACGCCTTTGCCCCGAGTGAGATCTCGAAGGGCAGCCAGTTGTCCCTCGGCAGGTACGTCGAGGGCGGTCTCGATTCCCACTTCGCTGGCGATACGACAGCGTGCGCGGATAACGTCGAAGGCCATCACCCGCGTCCCGGCAAGTTGGAAGAGCTGCGCCGCCAGGTTGCCCACCAGTCCCAGCCCGAAGATGGCCACCGTGTCTCCGGCCTCGAAATCCGACATCTGCAGGGCGCTCAGCCCGATGAGGGCCATGCGGGCAACCAGGCCCTGCGCAGCTGATAAGCCCTCCTCCATCGCGAAGGCTGAATCGACCGGCCTCTTTCCGGTGACATCGTAATGCTGGAGCGAGGCGTGCTTGCCGAAACAGCAGATACGATCCCCCACCGAGAAGCCTGTTACGCCTGCCCCTACGGCGAGGACGTGCCCCACCAGTCCATATCCAGGACGCCACGGGTAGGCGTTCCATGAACCGGGGACTCGAACGCCGGGGGCAAGGGCCGTAAAGACGGATAGCTCGGTCCCGGCGCTGATGATGCTTGCCTCGGCCTCGACCAGAATCTCACCCACGCCGAGATCGGCTGGGTCGAGGTCCTCGGTCTCCAGTCTCAGGACTCCCTCTTCGGGGATGACGGCATAGGTAGCTTTCATAGGAATCGGGCCTCTCTCAAGAACGCCTCGCGAGCCGAACTCTCGTCCTGGCCGCGGATCACCCAGATTGCTGGGGCTGGTAATGCCGCTCCGAGTGGGAAACCTTCCACCCAACCCCCGGATCTCTTCCCTCGCGGACAATCCGACCGACTCCGTGCTAGTGCCCCGTCTCGGAAGTTCGATGAAGAAGTCCTTCGCATTTGGTGAGGCCGACGGCCTCTCCCATTCGTCAGGCTCCCGGAGGTGCGGCCATGAAGGTGCAAGTCCACAGCTCGCTAGAGGGGACTAGTCGACGAACTTTCGACACGCCACACTAGGAGCGTGCTGAAAATGCCAACGCTGAAGGAGGTGGATTGGCATATGTGGGGGCGTGGGCTTCGCCCGCGCTCGCCGTGTGCCTGTTCCTTTTCTTCCGGTGGCCTCTTTCAGCAGCCTGCTGGGCCCGACGAAGACCTGTGGCTAGAGGCCGAGAAGCATCCATGCCAGGGCCAGGAGGGCTAGAGCCAGGCTGATCGCGCCCGGTAAGCGGTCGCCGTTGAGGATCAGCAGCGTGCCCGCCAGAAGCAGGGCAGCGAAGACGACCGCCGCAACCAGGCGGTTGAGCGATCGGGAGAGCATCTGCAATCGGCGCTCCAGGTCTGGTGCCGCCCGCGCCGTTACGATCAGATCGCCCCGCTCGATTCGGGTCAGGGCCGATGACAGGCGAGACGGAAGGGTGATCAGCGAGCCGCCCTGCTCGGTGAGCCAGCCCAGCAGCGTGTCCAGCCAATCACCGCCCTCTTCGGCCAGTAGCTCCCGGGCAAACGGCCCCAGCCCCTCGAACAGGTTGAAGTTGGGGTTCAACCCGGTGCACATGCCGGAGAGGATGGCCACACACCGGCCGAGGAAGATCAGGTCATGCGGCACCTGGAAGGGCATCTCATAGAGCAGATCACGGAACTGGTGGGCAAATCTGTGCATCTCGGTGGGATGCAACCGGACGAGTTCCGTCATGCTTTTCCCCCAGAAACGGTCGAACATGACCGTTTCGGCCTGCCGAATCCGGTCCAGGTCGGCCTCGGGGAGGAGCACCCCGAGTTCCTGGTAGGACGCCGCCAGACGATCCAGGTCTCGCGCCCCGATGGCGATGGCCAGATCTCGCAGCCCATGCTTGACCTCGGCTGTCAGTCTCCCGACCATGCCAAAGTCGACGAAGACGAGGCGCCACCGACCCTCGCCCAGTGGCTCGACGAAGAGGTTGCCCGGATGCGGATCGGCGTGGAAGAAGCCTTCGACGAAGATCTGGCGCAGATAGGTGCCGAACAGACGGTCGGCCGCCTCGGCCCGGTCCACGCCGGCCGCCTCGACCGCGGCGTAGTCGGTGATCTTGATGAAGTAGACGTCTTCGAGCGTCAGGACGCGGCCGGTCGAATGCGAGGGGTAGACCTGGGGGATCCGCACCTCCGGGTCAGCGGCGAACATCTCGCCGAAGCGCGTGGCGTTCCGGGCCTCGGCAGCATAGTCCACCTCTTCCCACAGCGTGCGACTGAACTCGGCCAGCAGCGCCTCTAGGTCCGCCCGGCGGCGGATCGGCCGGTAGCGCTTGAGCCATCCGATGACCGTCCTCAGCGCCGCCAGGTCGACTTCAATCAACGCCTTGATGTCCGGACGTTGGACCTTGACGACAACAGCCTCGCCCGAGGGTAGGCGGGCCCGGTGCACCTGACCCAGGGAGGCCGAGGCCAGAGGCGCGGGGTCGAATGCGGCGAAGCGGTCAGCGACCGGGGCAGCCAGCTCGGCCTCGACCACCGTTCGCATGACATCAAACGATTCGGGGTCGACCTCATCTTGCAGCCCAGCCAATTCCGCGGTGACCGATTCGGGCAGCACATCGACCCGGGCCGACAGGAACTGCCCAACCTTGATCCAGAGGCCTCCGAGTTCGGCCGCCAGGGCCCGAAAGCGCACGGCTGCTCGCCGGTAGCGTTCCTGCGCTGTCCGGCGGGCGAGGGCCCGCAGACCCAGTCGCCGCAGGACTATGTCCCACCAGGCCACGCCTGCCGCCGTCCGGGCGAAGAAGAGCAGGACCCGGGCATGGCGCAGGCGGAGAGTCGCCCTTGTCTTTGTGCGCGCGTGTTCGGCCGTAGGGGTTTGGGCTTCCATCTAGATTGTCCTGCTTGATAACTTGCGGCGTTTCACTCGCCGCGGTTGCCAGACCTTGGCAGGCTGCCGAAAGAAGGCACAGTAAGGGAGGAGAACTGCACCTCTGGTGATTGGAGGAGAACCCCAACCCCAATCTGTGCCAATTCGTCTCTCCGCAGATGCCCTTTTCGGCAACCCCTTAGCAGGGTAGTGAAAAGGCCCCTTGCCCGGAGAAGAGAACCGTACATGTGGTGGTTGGGGCAAAGTCTCAACCACCACATATACGGATTCCTCTCAGCGACCAAGGTCTTTTCGTCACGCTCCTAAGGAGTTGGCCCGTCTCATCCTGAGCGACAGAACCCACTTCGTCAGCTCATGGACGATGGCGGGGATCATCAGCAGCGGAAAAACAATCTCCCACTGCGCCAACGTCAATGGCACGGTGTCGAACATGGGCCGTAGGAATGGGACATAGATCACGGCCAGGGTCAGGATGAGCGAGGAGGCCACGGCGTAGACCATGGTCTTGTTGCTGAAGAGGCCGATACGTATCAGGGGGAACCTCTCGGAACGGGAGGTGAAGGCCCTCGCCAATTCGGACAGCGCCAGCGTGGCAAAAGCCATGGTCTCGGCGAACTCCGGCTGCTCGGGGTGAAGGTGCAGGCCGATAAAGAAGGCGGCCAGCGTACAGGCAGCCTTTGCAACCGTCTGCACTGCGACGTGAATCCGCATCACGCCGTTGATGATCGGCTCCTGTGCGGGCCGGGGCGGCTGATCCATCGTGTCCGGGTCGCCCTTCTCGACGCCGAGCGCCAACGCCGGGGCACCGTCGGTGATCAGGTTCAGCCACAAGAGTTGGATGGCCGTCAATGGGGAGGGCAGGCCTAGAAGCGTGGCAATGAAGATCACGGCGATCTCGGCCAGGTTGCAGGACAGGAGGAAGAAGACGAACTTGCGGATGTTGGAGTAGATCACCCGCCCCTGCTCGACGGCCGAGACGATGCTGACGTAGTTGTCGTCGGTCAGGACCATGTCGGCCGTCTCTTTGGCCACATCGGTACCGGTGATCCCCATCGCCACGCCGATGTCGGCTCGCTTGAGCGCCGGGGCGTCGTTGACGCCGTCGCCGGTCATGGCGACGACCTGGTTGTTGCGCTTGAGCGCATCGACGATACGGACCTTGTGCTCCGGCGAGACCCGGGCGAAGACATCCGTCCGCATCACCTCGGCCGCGAGCTGGCCATCGCCCATCTTCGCCAGATCCGATCCGGAGAGAACTTGATGCCCCTCTCGCAGGAGGCCGATGTCGCTGGCGATCGCCCGGGCCGTCTCGGGGTAGTCACCGGTGATCATCACGGTGCGGATCCCCGCTCGCTTGGCCTTCTCCAGGGCGGGGCGGACCTCCGGCCGGGCCGGGTCGATCATCCCGATCAGGCCGACGAAGGTCAGCTCGCGCTCGACGGCCTCGGCAGTCGCCTTGTCGGGCACGTCGGGCTCGGCGCGGTACGCGACCGCCAGCACCCGTAGCGCCTCCCGCGACATGCGGTCGTTGGCAGCCAGGATGCGCGCCCGAACATCGTCGCTGAGGGGAGCCGGTCGGTCGTTCATCTGCTGGTACTGCGTGCACAGATCTAGCACGATGTCTGGCGCACCCTTGGTGGCGGCCACCTCCCAACCCCGCCGACTGGTGTCGTAGAACGGGCTGAAGTCCTCCGGTCGAGGGTCATACACCTTGTGGACCGTCGTCATCCGCTTGCGGCTGGAGTCAAAGGGAACCTCGTCGATTCGAGGATAGGCCTGGCCGATGCTCTCGCTGTGGCCGCCGGCCTTGGCCGCGGCCACGATCAGAGCGCCTTCCGTCGGATCCCCTGCCAGCCGGTAGCCGGATCCCAACCCACCCTCTTCCGGCTCCTCCAGCGTGGCATCGTTCGCCAGCACGGCGACCCAGAGCGCTGTCTGCACCGCCGGATACTTCGCCAAGTCCATGACCTCGCCCTTGAGCCGAAATTGCCCCTGGGGGGTGTAGCCCTGGCCGGTGACCTCGATCGAGACGCCGTCGACCCAGATGCAGGTGACGGTCATCTGGTTCTGGGTCAGCGTGCCGGTCTTGTCCGAGCAGATGACCGTCGCCGAGCCGAGGGTCTCGACCGAGGACAGGCGCCGGATCAGCGCATGGCGCTTGATCATCTCTCGCATGCCGAGAGCCAGGGTGATGGTGACGACCGCCGGCAAGCCTTCGGGGACGGCGGCGACCGCCAGGCTGACGGCGATGAGGAACATGTCCAGGGCAGCATGGCCGCGGGCCCAGCCAACGATGAACACCAGGGCACAGATCCCGAGCGCTCCCCAGCCCAGCACCTTGCCCAGCTGATCCAACCGTTGCTGCAGCGGGGTAGGCTCCTCTTCAACAAGTTGCAGCATCTTGGCGATCATGCCGATCTGGGTGTGCATGCCAGTGCTGACGACGACGCCCTTGCCGCGCCCGTAGCTCGCCAGCGTGCCCATGAAGGCCGTGTTGCGGCGGTCGCCCAGTGGCACATCCTGGCGCAGCGTGACCCGGGCGTCCTTGTCCACCGCCACCGACTCGCCAGTCAGGGCCGCCTCCTCAATGCGGAGGTTGGCGCTCTCCGTCAAGCGCAGATCGGCAGGGACGTAGTTGCCCGCTTCCAGCAGGACGAGGTCGCCGGGGACCAACTCTCGGGACGGAACGACCAGACGATGGCCACCACGAATCACCTGGGCCTCGGGTGCCGCCATGCGCCGCAAGGCAGCTAGTGCCTCTTCGGCGCGGCGCTCCTGGATTACCCCCAGGAAGGCATTAAGCACCACGATGGCCATGATGGCGCCGGCTTCCACATAGTCGCCCAGGATGGCAGACAGGACCGAGGCCACGATCAGGATGATGACGATGAAGTTGTTGAATTGCTGGAGGAGTTGGTGCCAGAAGGTCGGGCGAGGCGCCTCGGCCAGCTCGTTCGGACCGAGCTGCTCGAGACGACGGGTGGCCTCGTCCGGCGTCAGGCCGAGTTGAGGGGAGGTGCCGAGCTCCACAAAGATGTCGCCGGCCTCGCGAGCATGCCATGTGTCGGCCTGCGCGGAGGAGGTCTGCATTTCGCGGCTGTCCAACAATCGCTCCTTCTTCGCTTTAAGAGAGACTGGGGGGCACTCCGCCCCACCGCAGGCATTATAGCATGCTGGTCCGCCGCCTCAACTGTCGCGGAGCCGACAGGGGACTGGCATCCGGCAGACAAGAGATATCTTGCCGCGTCTAGCAGGGTGATCAAGAGCCGCCTCACCCGGAGAAGGGAACCGCATGGGTGGTGGTTGGGGCTTCGCTCCAACTCCCGCGTATACGAATTCTTTCCGGGAAGCAGGGCCTCTTCATCACACCCCTAGGTTGTGATTCTCGGGGTTGTCCGAACGGTGCGGGGATTAGCGGGTGGCGCTGGGCGCCCGGCCTCCGGTCTCGAGCAGGTCGGCGAAATGCGCTGGCAGGCCAGACTCACGCACGGCCCGCGCAGCCGCCGGCACATCATAGGCCACGCGTCGGAACTCTATCTTGGGGCGCAGTGCGAGATGCAGCACGACGTAGCCGGCGCGCGGATCCCCGTCCTTGGGCTTGCCGACCGAGCCGGCGTTGACGAAGAGCGTCCCCGCGGCGGGCTTTCGGTACGGCAAATGGGTATGTCCGAAGAGCAGTACATCACAGCCGGCCAGGCGCGCAAGCCGCTCGAAGGAGGCCTCCGGTCGGTCCTCGTAGAGGTATTCATTGATCTTGCGCGGGCTTCCGTGCACCAGGAGCAGACGCAACCGTCGTTCCTCCAGCCGGATCTGCAGCGGCAGCGACCGCAGGAAGGCTTTGTTCTCCGCCGTCGTGTGCTGGCGCGTCCACATGAGCGACTCCTGCCCACGCAGCCTGTCGTCGGGATCCCTGTACGCGCAGCCGCAGTCATCCAGGTCGAAGCCAACGCCATCGTCGTAGTTGCCCATCACGGTGGGGATCTTCCGGCCGCGTATGAACTCGATGACCTCGTTGGGGAACGCGCCGTAGCCGACCAGATCCCCCAGGCAGTAGACGGCCTCCGCTCTCTGGGCCTCCAGGTCAGCCCACACAGCCTCCAGGGCATGTAGGTTGGCATGGATATCAGAAAGGACCGCCAGTTTCATGGCTACCTCCCTTTTTCGCCACGCGGCCGATCGCGTTGCCCTAGTCTACCTCCCTTAGGCGAGCTTGCTCCGCCAGCGCGATTGGCCAAACCAACGGACACTACCCAAACCGCCCGGTGACGTAGTCTTCCGTGCGCCGGTCTCTCGGGCGGGTGAAGATGGTGTGCGTGTCGGCGAACTCGATCACCTGACCGGCCCGGTTCTCGTCCATCAGCATCATGGCCGTGTAGTCCGAGACGCGCGCCGCCTGCTGCATGTTGTGGGTGACGATGACGATCGTGTAGTTGACCGAGAGCTCCCGCATCAGGTCCTCGATCTTGAGGGTGGCAACAGGATCCAGGGCAGAGCAGGGTTCATCCATCAGAATGACCTCTGGCTCGACCGCCAGGGTGCGGGCGATGCACAGTCGTTGCTGCTGTCCTCCCGAGAGCGAAAGGCCGCTCTCATCCAGCTTGTCTTTGACCTCATCCCACAGTGCGGCCTTGCGCAGCGCATCTTCGACCAGAGAGGCCATGTTCCCGGTGAAGCCATTGATGCGGGCGCCCCAGGCTACGTTCTCATAGATGCTCTTGGGGAAGGGATTCGGCTTCTGGAAGACCATCCCGATACGGCGGCGCAGGAACACTGGATCCACCAACCGGTCATAGATGTCCTGCCCGCCGAAGATGACCGATCCCTCAGTCCTGCAGCCAGGAACCAGGTCATTCATCCGGTTGAAGGCGCGCACCAGCGTGCTCTTGCCGCAGCCGGAAGGACCGATGATGGCCGTGATCTTCTGGCGCTCGATCTTGAGGTTGATGTCCCGTACTGCCCGGAAGTCCCCGTAGTAGACGTCGAGGTCGCGCGTTTCGATCGCGCAAGGGCGCTCGAGCTCCGCTGCCGTCTGCGCGGCTGCCGCGGCGGACTGCAGGAAAGACCTCCCGGGCATCTGCAATCTCGACGTGAGTGGGGGTGTGAGAATAGTCTCGGCCATAGTCATCCTAATCTTCGACTGAAGCGATTGCGCAGGAGCACCGCGGCCGCGTTCATCGAGAGAAGCGTGGCGAGCAGCACCAGGATGGCGGCTGCGGCGATGCTGCGGAACTCGTGCTGCGGGCGTTCCGTCCAGCTGTAGATCTGGATAGGCAACGCCGTGAACCTGGAGAAGGGGCTGTTTGGATCGGCGACGATGAAGGTCGAAGCCCCGACGATGATCAGGGGCGCGGTCTCGCCGAGAGCACGGGAGAGCGCCAGGATGGTCCCAGTGAGGATGCCCGGCAGGGCGTAGGGCAGCACATGGTGCCAGACCGTCTGCCATTTGGTGGCCCCCAAACCGTAGGCCGCCTCGCGCAGGGAATTGGGAACAGCGCGAATCGCCTCTTGGGCGTTGATGATGATCAAGGGCAGGATGAGCAGCGCCATGGTGAGCGCGCCGGAGAGTATCGTGCGCCCATTGGCGTCGGTGACTCCGAAGGCCGCCCCGCTGGTGATGGCCGCCAGCGCCCTCACAAAGATCGCCAGGCCGAGCATGCCATAGATGATGGAGGGCACCCCGGCCAGGTTGTCGATGTTGGTCTGGATGATGCGGTTCAGCCTGCTGCGGCCGGCGTATTCCTCCAGGTAGATGGCCGAGCCCACACCGACGGGGAAAGCGAGGGCGATGGTGATGGCCATCATCCACAGCGAGCCCAGCAGTGCCGTCCGCACTCCGGCCAACCCAGGATCGCTGGACATCGGTCGGGTGAGGAAGTCGAGGTCCAGCCAGGATCGGAACTCCAGGCGAGCGCCCGGGAACTCTCGTTGGGCCTGCGCCTCGATGCCAGATCGGCCCAAGAGCGACTCCGAAAGTGTCCAGGTCTGCAGGATCTCGGGCTGCACCACCCGCTCGACCACCAACTCGTACACGTCCCTCTGGCTCCGCTCCGCAAAGGGCCGCTCCCGTTCGAGCCTGCGCATCACGCCGCTGGAGACATGGGCCTCAAGGATGGTCACCAGCTCTTCCTTCGGGAGCTCGCTCAGCGGGCGGGACGAGAGGGTGGCGGGATCGACTGTGTCTTTCACTGCGACCAGTCCGAAGGCCTCATTGCTGATGTTGTAGAGCAGCGCGCCCAGCGCGATCAGCCCGATGGTAATGGCCGCGAAGAAGACGACACGCCACAGACGCCCGCTTCGGTGGCGAGCCTCGATGTTGGTGCGGAAGCGCTCCTCGGCCGAGGAAGTGCCCGGGAGCAACACAGGACCCTGGGCGCTTCTCATTCGTACACCTCACGGAAGCGGGCCACGATACGGCGGCTTACGAAGTTGAGGAGCAGGGTTATGGCGAACAGCACCAAGCCAAGAGCGAAGAGGCTGTTGTAGTCCACGCTGTTGTAGCTCAGGTCGCCGCCGCTGATGCGGGCGATGTGCCCGGTGATCGTCTCGGCAGCCTGGAACGGGTTGAAGGTGAAGTTGGGGCCTGCCCCGGCGGCGATGGCCACGATCATGGTTTCCCCCAGGGCTCGCGACATGCCCACGATGAAGGCTGCGACAATGCCCGAGAGGGCGGCCGGAACCACCACCCGCAGCGCCACCTCCAGGCGGGTGGCACCCAGGCTGAAGGCTGCCTCCCGCAGCGAACGCGGGACCGCGCTGAGGGCGTCCTCGCTCATGGAGCTGATCAGAGGCAGGATCATGATCCCCATGACGATCCCGGCCGAGGCCATGTTGTAGATCTGGACCGTGTCCGAGCCAAAGACGGCCCGCAACAGAGGCGTCATGAAGGTCAGGGCGAAGTAGCCGTAGACCACTGTCGGAATCCCGGCCAGCACCTCCAGAACGGGCTTGAGAATGCCGCGAGCGCGCGAGGAGGCGTACTCGCTCAGGTAGATGGCCGCGCCCAGTCCCAGCGGCAGGGAGACGATGAGGGCGAAGAAGCTTGTGATCAGAGTCGAGGTGGCCAGCGGCCAGATGCCGAACTGGTAGATCGCCGGTTGCCAGTGGGTGCCGGTAAGGAAGCCGATCAGGCTGACGTCCGGGCTCTGGAAGAAGAGCAACGACTCCCTGCCGAGCACCAGCACGATGCCAACTGTGGTCACGATCGATAAGGCTCCGCAAATGAGGAGGAAGCCTCGAATGAGCGCCTCAGCGGGGCGCGTGCGCCGCCGCAGGTCAAGCAACTTCTGCTCGGCCAGGCCGCCAAACGGCTGTGCGGCCGGCGCAACTAGGTCACTCTCCATTTCCCTCTCCAAGACCACGCGTGCTCCCGATCGCGTGGAACGACACGGGGAGAGAGGTGACCCTCTCTCCCGGTGTCCCTCCAGCGTCTCTCCGTAAAGGCAGGAGTCACCGCATCGCCTCCAACCAAGCTTGCCGAGAGGCCTGCAGGACTTCGGCGCTGGCCGGGAAGTACCCCACCCGACCGATCACGTCGTTGACGTGGGTCAGATAGAAGTTGATGAAGGCCGCAACCTGAGGCTTATCCCGCATGATCTGCGCCGTCGTGTACAGGAAGAGCGGCCGGGCGAAGGGGTAGGTGCCGCCCCCGATCGTCTCAGCGGTGGGCGCAACCCCCTCGACCGAGACGACCCGCAGGCGATCCGCGTTCTCCTCGTAGTAGGCGTAGCCGAAGTACCCGATGGCATACGGGCTGCCCTCGACACCCTGCACCAGCACGTTGTCGTCCTCACTCAGCTGCAGATTGGCCGCGCCCAGCAGCGGGGCCTCATCCTTGTTGAATACCTTCTCGACGAAGTAGTCGAAGGTACCGCTGTCGGTGCCGGGGCTGAAGCGCTGGATCGGCTCGTTCGGCCAGCTCGGATCGACTTCCGACCAGGTGCGCGCCGTCGAGAAGATCTGGGCCAACTGCTCGAAGGTCACGTTCGTCAGGAAGGTGTTCTGCGTGCTGACCACGATCGCCACGCCGTCGGTTGCGATGCGGAAGCCGATTGGCTCTCGGCCAATGGCCCGGCAGGCGGCCAGTTCATCGTCCGTGATCGGGCGGCTGGCGTTGGAGATATCCGTCTCACCCGCCTGGCAAAAGCGCTCGAAGCCGGCACCCGTCCCGATGCTATCGATGGTGAGATTGCCGGCGAAGCCCTCGTCATGGAACAGCTCTGCCACGGCCTCACTGAGCGGGTAGACGGTCGAACTCCCGGCCGAGATGATGTCGCCTTGCACTTTGGCAGGATCGACCGGTGGAAGCGCGGCTTCCTCAGTCACCGGCGATTCCGCGGTCGCGGGAGCCTCGGTGACGATAGGAGCACCCGTGGCTGCTGGGGCTTCAGTGGCTACCGGAGCCTCAGTGGTCTCGGCCGGAGCACAGGCAGCGAGGATAATCGCCAGTGCCAACCCGGTAACAAACAAGTAGCGTCGTGTTGAACTCATTCCTTAATCCTCCGTCAGGATTCTGCTTTTTCACCTGGGGCAATCGTAGCCGAGTTGGCTTAAGCCCAAGCCAAGCCGCGATTAAGCTTCCTTAACCCCCGGTCACTTACTGGCCCGACCAGGGCGGGTCTCGGGCAGCGAGGCATTGCCCGTGCGCCCAAGGCGCCGCCAATGGGCCTCTCTCGCGCGTGTCCAGCTGCGTGGCAGCGACGTGTCGGCGAGACAGTCCGCCCGCGGGCGCTCGAGGACGTCCGCCGTCCTCAAGGTGCCGCTCCCTCCGGCGCTGCGCCGGCTACTCTCTCCTCCAGACGTACATGGAAATGGGGACCTGATGCCGGGCTCCGACGCGGCAGCAACGCAGCTGCAGCCTTTGGGCGCCTTTGTTGCAGCCGAGGCGCAGAGAGGAGCCTTCTCGGCCGGAACTACCCCGTCCTCGTGCTGTAGCAAATGCGGAGTCGGCGAGACCGCTCTCGAAACGAAGCCATTCCCATGGCCGCCTGTTCATCGCCGACCGTAGGAGTCGATCCGCGATTGCACCGCGTTGTCACAGACTGATTGGCGCGTGATGACCGCATGACTGGCAAGACAAACCCTGGGACGGCCTGGAAGGAGGCCATTCCCATGGCCACCTGTTCATCCCCCACCGTGGGAGTCGGTGCCTGGCGATCACCCCAAGACGCGGGCGAATCCGCTCTTGGCAACCGCGTGACGGGCACGAGAAGCTCTGCTATGCTCAGTTCCATCTGTATTCTCCCTTTCACCGCCTTCAGGGTACTCGCGCCAACTTAAGCCCTCTTCAAGGAGAGCTTAAGCGGCCTTAACCGGCAGCGAGAAGTCCTGGAGAATGGTTGCGGGAAAGGGTCTGCGGAAAGCCGGGTGTGGCGACGAGTAAGAGGTGCTCTCTAGGCGGCCCGGAAGGCGAGATGAAAGACCGCTCCGCGATCCGACGGGCTGCGGTTCTCGGCCCAGATACGGCCGCCATGGGCGCGCAGGATGTGACGAGCGATGGCCAGGCCCAGGCCGGTGCCCGGCGTGCCTCGGGCGCGATCGCCTCGGTAGAACCGCTCGAAAATCCGCTCCAGATCGGCGGGCGCAATTCCGGGCCCATTGTCCCAGACGGACAGCACCACCCTCCCGGCGGAAGGTTCGGCCAACCCCATGATCCCGACCTCCCCGCCGCGCGGCGTGAACTTGAGAGCGTTGTGGATCACGTTCTGCACCGCCCGCGCTGCTTGCTCGAGGTCAGCCAGGACCTCGAGCCCCTCTGGGATTTGCACCTTCAGGCGAATGCCGCTTCGATCTGCCATGTCACCCAGTCGGGCCAGTGCCCTGGCAACGATCTCAGCCAGAGAGACGGCAATCAAGCGCACCACCTGCTGCCCGGACTCAATGGCTGCCAGGTCGAGCATCTCCTGGGTCATCTGCTGGAGGGTATCAACCTCCGCCGACATCTTGCCCGCCAGGTCCTTCACAAGTTTGGGATCGCGCCCGGCAGGCGCGAGCAGCGTATCCGCCAACAGTCGCAGGGAGGTCAGCGGCGTCCTGAGCTCATGGGAAAGATTGGCCACCATGTCTTGACGGGCGCGGCTGAGGCGGTACACTTCGGAGATGTCCTCCAGGGCGATGGCCGCACCCCCGCCCTCCAGCAGCATGCCGCGCGCCCGGAAGGGGCTCTCGTTGAGAGGGATGGTGCGCTCCAGCCCCTCGGCGTCCGTACCCTGCATGACATCGGCCGCTAGCCGCTCGAGCTCCAGGCTCAGGGTGTAGCCGATCAGGGTCATCTCCGGATCAGGCCTGCCGAAGAAAGCCTCCGAGGCCGGGTTGACGAAGAGCACGCGCTGCCGGCCGTCGACCGCCAGCACCAGGTCCGTCGTTGCGCCCGTGGCCGCACGGAGGAGCGCCTCCCGCGTCGCCAGATCCGAGCCCAGGCGAATGGCTTGCTCGTGCTGTCGATCCACCGTCCTCTTCAGGCGCAGGGAGGTCACGCGCTCACGTCGCCACAGGACGGCCAGGAGAGCTGCCGCGGCCGCCAGGATCACACCCACCCACGTATCCATGCCTCAGGCCTCGAACCGATACCCGACGCCACGCACGGTGACGATTCGCGTGGGCGAAGAGGGGTCAGCCTCGATCTTCTGGCGCAGCCAGCGGATGTGGACGTCGACCGTGCGGGCGTCTCCCATGAACCTGTCGCCCCACACCTGGGCGAGGAGCAGCTCGCGCGTCAGCACCGCCCCTTTGTTGCGCATGAGCGCTGCCAGCAGGTCGAACTCGCGCGCCGGGAGCTGCAGCTCCGCCTGGCCTCGGTAAGCGTGACGGCCCACGACATCCAGCCTCAGGTCGCCGCTCACCAGCTCGACCTGAGGGGCGTGCGCCGAGCGGCCGCGCCGCAGCGCTGCGCGGACCCGGGCCAGGAACTCACCCAAGGAGAAGGGTTTGACGATGTAGTCATCAGCCCCCGTCTCGAGCCCGATGATCTTGTCGGTTTCGGTGCCACGTGCCGTCAACAGGATGATGGGGACATCACTTTCACGACGCAGTATCCGGCATACTGTCAGCCCGTCCAGCTGCGGCAGCATCACGTCCAGGACGACCAGGTCCGGCTTCCCTTCGCGGGCCAAGCGCAGGCCGACCTCGCCATCCTCCGCCATGTCGACATCGTAGCCCTCGGCTCGCAGGTTGAGAGCCAGGGTCTCGAGCACTGTGGCGTCATCCTCGACAACCAGGATCTTCGGCATCGCGACGATTATAAGGCAGAGAGACTGAACAGACACACCCGCGGCCAAAGGGCCCCTGAAGACCACGGGCGCTTCCGGCGATGGACGGGCTCCCCTGAGCAGCGGGCTGAACCGCTCAATCCCGGTCACCGTGGCGCGGTGTACAGCCTGTCGGGTTGGTCGGCGTAGTAGTGATAGCCGGGGAGATCAGGATAGGCCGTGGCAAGCGCGGCATCCTCTGCCTCACCCACCGAGTAAGCCAGGATGAGCGGGCTGTCGACGAAGGGCGGCGTCAGGGTGAGCAGCGTGCCGTAGTCGGTCCAGGAGTACGCCACATGCACAAAGACAAGCCCGCGTTGGGGGGCTACCTGCTCGAAGAGGCTCACCCGCTCCCTCGAGATTCCATACAGCCCGCGCAACCCGTCCAGCCGGTCGGGGGTGTAATAGATCAGGTTGAGCACGACCAGAACAAGAACCAGACCTGTCACGGCCAGCCGACGCAGCTGGACCCAACGCTTGCCCCAGGTCCCGATCCATCCGCCCAGCCAGCCAATCCCTGCCGCGCTAGTGATGGCCACTCCCGGGAGGGCCTCGTAGTAGTAGCGGGGCCCCAGCAGCCAGGAGCCGACCCAGTACGCCACATGCACTAAGATCAGCGCCGGCAGGGCACCCAAGAGCATCCAGCCGTCCCGGTTGCGGCGCAATGCCACGACGCCAAAGGGCAGAAACAGCCAGGAGAGGTAGGGCCAGCCAAACAGGTCGTGCACGCCCGAGCGCAGGCTGAACCTCATGTTCATCCAGGCCCAGTACAGGTCGTGGCCGGACTCGGTGGGCCCGATACCTGGTCCGAAGCCGATCCGGTCGTAACCCCACCACAGGGTGTATGGATTCAGCCAGGGATCGCCCGTGAGGATCCATTGCCAGAGGGGAAGAAGCGCGGCCAAGGCGCCAGCCACGAGCCCCACACCCAGGACGCGGCGGCGTTCCGTCCCTCCCCCGCGGAAGAGCAAGATCAAGCCGTGGATGCCGCAGGGGAGAGCCACCCCAACCGCCGTCATCGGGCGAGTGAGCGCCAGGAGGCCGAGTGTCAGGCCGGCCAAGGCCACCAGCATCCAGGCAGGGGCTGGCGGCCTTTCCTCCGCGCGGCTCCGCCGGGGAAAGAGATCGATCCATGCCAGCCAGAAGGCCGCGGCCAGCGCCAGGCTCAGGGCGTGCCCCATCAGGGAGCCGGACAGCATCAGAAACATCGGGGAGGTGATCGCCAGCCCCTCCGCCAGGAGGCCGATGCCCTTCCCAGCGACACGGCTGCCGAGACGGTAGATCAGCCACGCCCCCAGCCCCGCCAGCAGAGGGTTCACCAGCCAGGGCACTCCGGCTCGCACACCCAGCGAAAGCGTCGCGGGCCACCCCGGCGGGTACTTGCCAAAACGGTTGCCCTGGTAATCGACCACGAAGGGCACCAGGAAGGCAGACGGTGAGGGCGGAGAAGGAAGGTCGATGCGGCCGTCCGCCATCACCTCCGCCTCCCACAGGTTCGCCATCTCATCCTCGATGTGCGGGATGAGCTCGTAGACGTCGATCGCCACCCAGAGGCAGGCGACCACGGCCGCTACGGCCAGCACGAGAGCCAATGCATCGGCGGTTCGGTGTCCGGGAACCCTCTTCTCTGTCACCGCGGCCGACGCCCTGTCTGTCACACGCCTGTCCTCTCGGGCCGGCGATCGGCCCCAACCGCCCGGATCGCCTCCAGTGCCGCGGCATGAAGCCAGCCGTTGGAGGCCAGGACCCCCAGGTTGCGGATCATCTCGCGCCCGGCGCCAAAGTCTAGGCGCTCGCCTCGCAGGTCGGTGGCGCGCCCGCCCGCCTCTTCGACCACAAGCGAACCCGCGGCGTGGTCCCAGATCCTCTCGACGTACTCTGGCCGGGACGCCGGGACTACGCGGAAGATCCACTCGCCGCCGCCGGCGGCCAGGACGGCATACTTCGCCTGGCTGTCCATTCGCCTCATCGGGCTGACAGCGCCCAGCAACTCAGCTGCCCGCTCCAGCTTGGGACGGTCGGTCTGCACATCCTCGAACGACCACAGCACGCGGCCGCCTACAGGCACGCGGCGGTCGGATACATGGAGGCGAGTGAACGTTTCACCATCGATCGCCGATGCCCAGGCGCCTTCCCCTCGGACGGCCACGACGACTGCACCCTGCGCCCGCGCATCAGGGTCCAGGGAGGGGTTGAGCCTGGGGCACCCTAAGATACCGACCGTCACCTGACCATCTTCAATCAGGGCCAGAGCCACAACATACTGGCCGCCCCGCAGGAACCCCTTGGTCCCATCGAGCGGATCCAATGCCCAGAAACGCCGTCGGGAAGCGCCTTGACCGAGATCGATCCACGATGCCACCTGGTCCGGCGTTGCACCGGGAAACAGCCGGGCAACGTGGCCAGTCACCTCGCCCAGCCTGCCGGCCTGGTCCGGCGCCCGCAGGGCGAGCGTGTCCTCCTCGGCCACAATGGAGTCCTGGGGGAAGGCCCCTTCCAGCCTGTGGGCCACGACCGCCTGGGAGGCGAAGTCAGCGACGGTCACCGGCGAGAGGTCCGGTTTGGTCGCCGAGGTCGGAGAGGCTCTCTCCTCTGCAATCTGACGACACAACCGGGCGGCCTCCCGTACCGCCCGGATGCCAACCGTGGCCTCCTGCCCGTACCGTCGAAACCGCATGTCACCCATCTCGCTCTGGCAGAGAATGCCTCAGCCCGGTCTGCCCTGCCAGGGCTACAATTGTAACCCGGCGGGTCCCAGGCCAGATCCTCCGGCAGGACATCGGGCCAGCCGCGTGCTTCGGGAATGAGGAAGGAGATGGACCAGTGAAGGCCAGAGCCGAATGGGAGACTTTCTTCGACGGCCACGCCCCTATCTACATGCAGAACCCGTTCACCCGCGACACGGAGAACGAGGTGGCGTTTCTGATGAAGGAGCTTGCGCTTCCTCCCGCCAGCAAGATTCTGGATATCGGCTGTGGTACCGGTCGGCATGCCATCGCCCTGGCACGGCGAGGTCACCGCGTCACGGGCTTGGACCTGTCATCGGGGATGCTTGCCCAGGCCGCCAGGGCGGCGAACGAAGCCGGCGCCAAGGTCCGATGGATTCACGCGGATGCCACCTGCTTCACCACTCGCACCCGGTTTGACGCGGCTATCTGCCTTTGCGAAGGGGCCTTCGGCCTGCTGGGAATGAAGGAGGACGCCGAGGAGCACGACCGATCGATCGTCCGCAACGCCTGGCGGGCGCTCAAGCCCGGCGCCCCCTTCCTGCTCACGGCTCTCAACGGTCTGCGGAAGATCCGCCAATTCACCCAGGCCGATGTCGACAACGGGGCTTTCGATCCCCTCACGCTGGTGGAGACTCTCAGCGTAGACTGCGAGACGCCGCGAGGCCGACGCACCTTGAAAGTCCGCGAGCGCGGCTACCTGCCCCAGGATCTCGCCAGGCTATTGCAGGAGGCGGGGTTCGAGGTCAGGCACATCTGGGGCGGAACGGCGGGGAACTGGGGCCGGCGCAGCCTGGAGCTGGATGAGATGGAGCTGATGGTGGTCTCCAGGAAGCGGGCGCGAGGTAGGAGAGAGCACAGGCCATAGCCTCGAATGGGAGTCACCAGCAGAGTAAGGAAGGCGGGGTGTCTTGCCCCAGGACAGACACCCGCTACCTTGTGAAGGCGTCGTCCTCTAGGAATTGCGACGTATGAGGCGGGGCAAATGGCGTAGCGATAGGTTCCAGGGAACGGACCCAAGGACGATAGAGGCCCGGCGGAGAAAGATAACGCTGACCTGCGCCAGCGCGGCGGCAAGAAGAGGGAGGAAGAAGGGGTAGTCCAGCAGGAAATCCTGGGGCGTCATGACAATCTCACAGCGCCAATCTTTCTACCGAACCAACAGCCAGACGATTGCCGCCAGCAACCCCAGCCCGACGACAACGGTCAGGACCAGCCCGCCGACGAGGGTCCCCACGGCCAGTGCCTGGCGCGTGCTCGTTGTCTCCGACGGCCTCGTCTCGGAAGGGGTAGTTGCCGCTGCCCGGATCTTCCGCGGATAGGCTGCCAGAAACAGCCCGGCCAGGAGCACGACCGTCAGCAGCGCCAATGGGGCAAAGATCAATCCCAGCCGGATGACCGTTGCCTGGGAGAGGCGGGTGACCAGGCTCTCCAGTCGCTCGGGTGACAGGTAGTACAGCCCCAGCCCGGCGAGCGACAGGAACAGCATCGGCACCGATGAGAGCAGGACAAGCCTCACCCCCAGCCTGGCAAGATTGGCCGACACGGAGGCCCACGGCATGCTACCCCGGCTGACCACCTTCTCCGGTTGCGTCCCGACCTTCGGGCCGCGGGCCATGGCAACCAGGGTGGCGAACAACGTAGCGACCACGATGGGGAAGAGCACAAAGGGCGCCAGCGTGATCGCCTGCTGGAGATAGGACGTGCCTGGCAAGGCTTCAAGGAGGCGGCCGAATCGCCCTGGGGCGATGAACCGCGCCGCCCAGGCCGCGACCGCCAGGAGCAGGGCGGGTACGGTAACCGCCAGAACCCAGGTAGAGCCGGGCATGCGCTGCGTCGGCAGCGGCTGCACCTGAGGGGTGACCGGCTTGTCCAGCGCATACAGGATCGCCAGAACGACAACAGCGAACAACGTCGCCGGGGCGAAGAAGAGGATCGTCCGGATGACCCCTTCCCCGGGCAGATGGGCGATCACGCTCTCCAACCGGCCGGGAGCGATGTAGAAGAGTGCCAGGGCGCCGATCGAGCCCAGCAGCATCGGCAGGGCCGGGACGAGAACCAGCAGTGCCGCCACGCGGACGAAATGCGGCGATCCCTGTGGCTCCCCGCGAATGCCCGCTGGCCTCCGCTGGGTGGAATCCCCAGGACTATTCTCCACCTGTCCTCCAATACCTCAGCGACCAGGGCCTCTACGGCGCCAGGGTCACCTCGACGCTGGATAGATGGTTCTCCCCTTCAAAAACCATGCTGGGATCGGCCACGACGATGCGCCCGGGCTGCTCATCGGCCACAAAGTAGGGCACGTCAACGCTGAATGTGCCAGGAAGGCCCCAGTCTGGGGCGTCCAGGATCACCGGCACGGTGGCAATAGTCGTCCCGTCGGCATTCTGGATGGAGATAACGAGCGTCTGCTCAAAGGAGGCGATTCCGATACCTTCCACGTGGACCGTGCCGCCGCTGATCGTCGTCCAGGGGGCAGGGGCGGTGATGTGGATGTCTTCCGGGTGGGGGCTGACCGGGACGATGTTCACCGGCCCGGCCTCTGCCAGGGTGACGCCGACCGAGTTGAGATGGGTGATGCCGCCATCGCGGGGGCTGTCGGTGAACACCTGGATGAAGGCGTTGCGCTCGCCAGCAATGGTGAAGGGGATGTCGATCGCAAACGGTCCGCGATTGCCAAGCTCGACGGCGATCGTGGTCGAGGTTTGAACGAGGACCGAACCATCGTCGAGGAGTATACGGATCCCCAGGAATTGCTCGAAGGTTGGATCAGCGATGCCCGCCAGATGGACTGAGCCAACGAGGCGGGAGCCCGGGCCGGGCTCCAGGATCAGGATGGCCTCCTCAGGCCGTGGCGGGAGCGTCGGAAGGGTGGTGGGAGGGACCACGGTTTCGGGCGGTGGAGGCGGCAGGGTTTCCGTCGCGGGAAGCGGCAAGGCCATCGTGGGGGATGCCGAAAGTGGGAGGTTGCAGGAAGTCAACAGGAACACGAGAACCAGTGCGCTGAGCAGGCGGGTCATGGGGACCTCCTCATGCCGGATTCAGTGTAACTGGGCCAAACCGATTTGACATTAGAACGTTTGTTCTATATAATTAGGGCGCCGGCGGGGACTACCCCAAAACCGGGGCGGACACCCCTCCGCTGTTCCTCGATGCCGCTGGCCTGGACGACGGAACTGGAGGAATCTGTGTGGTTCCAGCGAAAGGCCCGTGCACCCCACGGGATGCCCGATCGGGAGGCCCCCCTTCTGCCCCCGCCTCGTTGGCTCGGGGAGAGGCTGGCGCGGTATCGGGCGGCCCGGGCCGAGGAGGAAGCCGGCAGGGATGGACGGCTGGTGTTTGAGGCCGACGCCGAGCTAGGGGAGGAGATCCGGTTGGCGGCGCGCGCCCGAGGCCTGGAACCGGAGGTGCTGGCTGCCAACCTGTTGGCACGAGGGTTAGAGCACGAGGCGCGGCGTGTCCGCGCCCAGGCCATCCTGGAAAGCCTCACCCCCCGGGAGCAGCAGGTCACCTGGCGCGCCGCCCGTGGCCAGACCAACCGTCAGATCGCCGAGGCGCTGGTGATCTCGCCCGAGACGGTCAAGACGCACGTGGCTCATGTATTGGAGAAGCTCGGCGTCCACAGCAAGGCCGACCTGCGCGTGCTCCTGCTTGACCTGGGGGTGAGAAGGTGGGAGGAGGGAGAGGATCAGTAGGGGCGCACGGCCGTACGCCCCTACTCCGGGTTTTGCCCGTGTAATCCGTGGCCAGTCCCGCTACAGATCCCGCACGAACACCCGGTGGTTCTTGTAGGGGACGCCGCCGACGTTCTCCAGGTCGTGCCGCATCTGGACGGCGGTCTCGGCCACCTGGGTCAGATCCGCATGCAGGAATCCGGCCTCATGGATGGTCTTCTCCATCTCGGAGTAGAGCAGGGCATTGCCACCCCGGCCCTGGAACTCGGGCAGGATGCCGGCGCCGTTGAGGGCCACCCACTTGGTGCGCTTGAACTCGATCAACAGGTCCAGGATGCCAAAGGGAAAGAGGTGCCCTCTGCTGCGCTGGATGGCCGCTGAGACGTCGGGAAAGGCGAAGAGAAAGCCGACCGGGTTCTCGTCGTGAGTGATGATCTTAATCAACTTGGGGTCGGCGATGGTCATCAGGTTGTCGGTCAGGAACTTGATCTCCCGGTCGGTCAGCGGGTAGTACTCCCAGTTGTTGACGAAGGCCTGGTTGTAGGCCCTTCCGATCCGCGGAGCCCAGGCGATCAACTCCCGCTTGTTCGTGAAACGCTTCACGGCCAGCCCGCTGCGGGCGGCAGCCCGGCTGGCAATTCGGTGCACCCGCTCGTCCAGCTTGAACTTGTCGGCCCCCAGGTAACAGGAGATGAAGTCCACCTCTTTGCGGAAGCCCAGCGACTCGACAAAGCGCGGATAGTAGGGCGGGTTATAGTTCATCATCGTCATCGCCGGCCTGAACTCGAACCCCTCCACCAGCATGCCGTAGCCGTCCAGGGCGCCGAAGCCCTTGGGGCCGACGATCTGGGTCAGTCCCCTCGCCCGTGCCCACTCGAAGCCTCGTTCAAAGAGGGCGCGGGCAATCTCCAGGTCGTCGACGCACTCGAACAGGTAGAACTGAGCCTGCTGCTTGCCATGGTACCGGTTGTAGAGGCGATTCTCCAGCAGCGCGATTCGCCCGACCTCCTCGCCATTGCGTCGGGCCAGGAAGAACTCGGCCACCGAGTGCTCGTAGAAGGGGTGCTTGCCCGGGTTGAGCTGCGTGGCAGCGTCGATCAGGATCGGCGGTACCCACAGTGGATTGTCGCGGTAGAGTCTGAACGGGAAACGCAGGAACTGGTTGACCGCGGCGCGGTCGCGGACCTCAATCTGCTGCACATCGATCATGGGGGACTCCTGGTTGCTGGCTCGGCATTGTATCACCGCCCCAACCCGTCTACAATCAGCCTGTGACTCGCAAGGGACACCTCCGCCCATGATGGACCTGCTACGCCGTATCTTCAACGCGCTGTTCGCCCTGCTCACCACCCGGCGCGTGGAGGGTCTTGAACACGTGCCGCCCCACGGCCCCTACATCCTGGTTATGAATCACCTGAGCCGGATCGACGCGCCATTGCTCGTCTCCCTCTTTGCCAACAAGGGCATGACGGGCTGGGCTGCCGAGAAGTACGAGCGCCACTGGTTCTTCGGCACGCTCCTGCGCCTGGGCGGAGCCATCTTCATCCGCCGCGGCGAGGTCGACCGGCGAGCCTTAGGTGCGGCTGTCGACTGGCTCCGGGCCGACAAGATCTTCGCCATGTCCCCCGAGGGGACTCGCAGCAAGACCGGCGCCCTCATTCGGGCCAAGACCGGCGCGGCTTACCTGGCCATGCAGACCGGGGCCGCCATCATCCCCGTGGCTATGACCGGCTCGGAGCGCGCCATCAACGATCTTCTTCACCTCCACCGTCCCCACCTAACCGTACGCGTCGGCCCGTCGTTTTCCCTCCCTCCCGTCAGCGAAGCGGACCGCACCGCCGACTTGCGCCGCAATACCGACGAGATCATGTGCCGCATCGCCGCCTTGTTACCGGCCCAGTACCGTGGCGTCTACGCCGATCACCCCAGGTTGAAGGAGCTCCTGGCCGAGGCCGGCCCGCAGCCCTAGGCTGGGCGCTACAAACGGCTGCCTCCCGCTAACGCCGCCCAATCGTCCGCGTTTGGTGGGTCTGTCGGTGGCCGGTATCCCCTATAATGGCCAAGTAGACGACAGTGGAATGTGGCTACGGCCTGCCGTTTCATCGCTCGAGTGGTAGAGCGTTCGTCCCATCCAAGCGGGAGGAGGCAACGCTCGTGTCTGGCCCCGGGGCATCTCCTAAGACCGTCGTCGCAGGCGCGCTGGGCGAGTGTGCCCACGTTGCCGGCGTGCTCAACTTCCTGCGGCTGGCCGAGGCGGCGGGCTGGCGGACGGTCTTCCTCGGCCCAGCGGTCCCCGTCGATGACTTTCTGGCCGCGGTCCGGCGTGAGAGACCCGATCTGGTCGGCGTGTCCTACCGTCTGACGCCGGAGACCGGCGAGCGCCTGCTGGGCCAGTTCGCCGAGGAGGCCTCCACACTGTACGCCTCTGGCGTCCGTTTCGCCTTCGGCGGAACGCCGCCCATGGCGGATCGCGCTCGGGCGCTCGGCCTCTTCGAGCGCGTTTTCGACGGCAACCAGCCGCCCGAGGTCGTGCTCGCCTACCTTAAAGGCCAGCCTGAGGCCGGCGCTCAGGAAACCGCTTGGCCACAGACGACGATCGAGCGCATTCGCTGGAAGTCGCCCTTCCCCCTCCTGCGCCATCACTTCGGCCTGCCGACGCTGGAGGCCACGCTCGAGGGCCTCCGGCGCATTGCCGAGGCCGGCGTCCTGGATGTCATCTCCCTGGGCATCGACCAGGATGCCCAGGCCAACTTCTTCCATCCGGAACGGCAGGATCCGCGCGCCCGCGGCGCCGGCGGCGTCCCCGTTCGTTCGCCGGACGACTACCGCGCCTTGTACCAGGCGAGCCGTCGCGGCAACTTCCCCCTCCTGCGCACCTACTCCGGCTCCGACGACTTCTTGCGCCTGGCGGAGATGTACCTCGAGACCATCCATATCGCCTGGTGCGCCATTCCCCTGTTCTGGTTCAACCAGATGGACGGCCGCGGGCCGTGCGATCTCGAAGACTCCCTCCGCCAGCATCAGCAGGTGATGGCCTGGTACAGCGAACGCGGCATCCCGGTTGAGCTTAACGAGCCCCACCACTGGGGGCTGCGCGAAGCTCCCGACGTTGTGTGCGTGGTCGCTGCCTATCTCTCAGCCTACAACGCCCGCGCCTTTGGCGTCCGCGACTACCTCGCCTCACTGATGTTCAACAGCCCACCGGGCCTCTCCGACGCGATGGACCTGGCCAAGATGTCGGCATGCCTGCGGATGGCCGAGACCCTCGCCGGCCCGGACTTCCGTGTCTGGCGCCAGACTCGCACCGGACTGCTTAGCTACCCGCTCAACCCGACCGAGGCGCGCGCCCACCTGGCTGCCAGCGTCTACCTCCAGATGGCACTCCACCCGCACCTCGTCCACATCGTCGGCCACACCGAGGCCCACCACGCGGCCACTGCCGACGACGTGATCGAGGCCTGTCATCTGGCCCGCCGACCAATCGAGAATGCCCTGCGCGGCGCGCCCGATGCGGCCGCCGACCCGGCCGTGCAGGCCCGTGCCCAGGAGTTGGTCGAGGAGGCGCAGGTCACCCTTCGCGCCATCGCCTCCTTAGCAGACGGCCCGGTGGCGGATCCGCTCACCGATCCACCAACGCTGGCGCGTGCCGTCAAGTCAGGCCTTCTGGACGCGCCCCATCTGCGGGGCAACCGTTTCGCCCAGGGCCGTATCCGGACGACCATCGATCGCCGGGGCGCATGCCTGGCCGTTGACCCCGACAGCGGGCGAACCCTCGGGGAGCAGGAACGCCTGACCAGCCTCGGGTTCTAGGGGGAACCGTCTTGTACGCCAAGGAGGACAGCGGTATGGTCCAGCATACTCACTACACGGTAATCGGCGCCGGTAATGGCGGCAAAGCCATGGCCGCCCACCTGGCCTTGATGGGCTTCCCCGTGACGCTCTATAACCGCACCCCGGCCAAGATCGCCGCCATCAAGGAACTCGGGGTGATTCATCTCGAGAGTTACGAAGGCGGCCCTCACGGGTTTTGCAAGCTCCGCATGGCCACCTCCGACATGGGTGAAGCTCTAGCCGATGCGGACGTCATCATGGTCGTCGTGCCCTCCAGCGCCCATGGCGAGATCGCGGCCAAGACGGCGCCCTATCTGCGCGATGGGCAGATCGTCGTGCTCCATCCGGGACGGACCTGCGGCGCTATCGAGTTCAAGAAGGTTCTGCGCGACAAGGACTGCCACGCCGATGTGACCGTGGCCGAGGCCGAGACCTTCATCTATGCCAGCCGGTCGGAAGGCCCGGCCGACGCCCGAATCTTTCGCATCAAGAACGCCGTGCCCCTGGCCGCCTTGCCTGCCAGCCGCACCTCGCCGGTGCTCCAGGTGATCCGCCGCGCCTATCCCGAGTTCATCGACGGCTCCAACGTCCTGCACACCGGCCTCAACAATATGGGGGCGATCTTCCATCCCGCCCTGACCCTGCTCAACGCCGGGCGCATCGAGTCCACCTCCGGCGATTTCCAGTTCTACATCGACGGCGTAACACCCTCCGTCGCCCGGGTGCTGGAGGTCTTGGATCGGGAGCGGGTGACGGTGGCGGCCGCCGTTGGCGTCCGCGCCCGGACGGCCCTGGAGTGGTTGTCCCTGGCCTACGACGTCGTCGGCGACGATCTCTACCAGGCGATCCAGAACCAGTCAGGCTACTACGGCATCAAAGCCCCCAATACCCTCAACCACCGCTACATCTTCGAGGATATCCCCATGAGCCTGGTGCCGATCGCTGCGCTCGGTGAGCGCTACGGTGTCGCCGTGTCCGGGATTGAGAGCATCATCCGGCTGGCATGCATCGTCCACCGGACCGACTACCGGCGTCGGGGCCGGACGCTGGACAAGCTCGGCATCCAGCAGCTCAGCGTCAGCGAGCTGACGCGCTACGTCAATGAAGGGGTCATGCCCGGACCGGAAACCGACTCGGCGACGTAGCCCGCCTTCCTCTGGGAGCCATCCCGTCGGCGTCCCCGTCAGCAGAGGTCTCATCCCCCGCGCAGGTGATGTGCATATCCCCTGCCCGGTTCCACCCCGGGCGGGATGGTTTTCCTCCCCAGTATCCGGTATAAGATAGAACAAAGGTTCTAGTACCAACCCGGCCTGGAACCGGCCCTGGGTTCTTCGTCTCTGGTATCCAAAAAACGGTGACCCATGCAAAACGCCCTGATCCCCCTTGCCCCATCCGACTTCCCCATCCCGGCCATCAACGCCCGGCTGCTCGACGACCTCCTCCAGCCGCGCCTCGCCCTCTTCTGGGGGACACAGGAGCCAACCCGGACGTTGCTGGCGGCAGCCACCGTTATGGCCTCCCGCGGCCTGCCCCTGCGCCTCTTCGACGGCGGCAACCGCTTCGACGGCTACTTCGTCGCCCGCCTGGCGCGGCGCCTGAGTGCCCATCCCCGCGCCACCCTCGGCCGCATCCGCATCTCGCGCGCCTTTACCTGCTTCCAACTGGCCGAGCTCATCGAAAACGCCCCGGCCAGCCCGGAACCGCTCTTCGTCCTCGACCTCCTGGCGACCTTCTACGACGAGAGCGTGCCGTTGCCCGATTCGGAGCGCCTCCTCTCCAACACCATCACCCACCTGAAACGCCTGGCGACGATAGGCCCGGTCATCGTCGGAGCGCGCCAGCCGCCGACTCTGGTCGCCCCGCGGCCTTCCACTGAAGGTCTAGCCGTAGGCCGCAGGGTCAAGGATCGCTGGATCTTGCTCGACGGTTTACAGGCTGCCGCCGATGCCGCCTGGAGGTTGCGGGCGCCCTTGGTCGAGGAGCCGGCGCAGCCTAGGTTGTTTTGAATCCCATGCACGCGTGTGACGACACGGTGAGGTGACCATGGGCCGTACCCTTCCTTCCATCACCCAGACCTTCCTGCACGAGGAGCAGTCGCTGGCCCGCTTCCGCCGCGCCCTGCGCCGGGAGGATCAGCTTGCCCTCGATGACCTGCTCGCCGCTTCCCGTCGCCACCTGGCCGCTGCGGCCTACGCCTCCCACCTCCTGCCCTTCGAGGTCATGCTCCTGGCCATGCTCGTCGAGGAGCACCGGGAGGTCATGCGGTTGCGGGATCGAGTGGCGACACTGCTCGGCGATGACCAAGAGGACAAAGGCTAGCCATGGATTACGCGGATTGCACAGACAGAGGCTTCCTCTCCATCCTCGCCCTCCGTTCAATCCGTGCAACCGGCGGCTGGAGATGATGAGGCCGTGACCACGCTCTACGGCTGGCTCTTCGACGTCTACCCGTCTGGCGACGGCGTCACCGTCTGGCTGATCGACAGCGAGGGCCGCTCGCATGCCCTGCGCGACCGCCTCACCCCGGTCTTCTACGCCCGCGGGCCACGGGAGGATCTCCGCGCCGTCTGCCAGATGCTGCGCGCCCAGCGCGCCCGCGTCGATCTCCGCCGCACCGAACGCCACGACCTGTTCCTCGACCGGCAGGTCGAGGTGCTCCAGGTGGGGGTGCCCATCCCGGTCCGCTTCCCGGCCCTCTTCCGCCAGACCGCCGACTTCCGCCCCAGCCTCACCTACTACGACGCCGACATCCCCTTGCCGCAGCGCTATACCTTGTCCCGAAGAGTCTTTCCCTTGGCTCACTGCGCCGTCGAACACGAGGATGGACAGATTTGCCAGATTGAGGCCCTCGACTCGCCCTGGGAGACCGAGTACCGCCTGCCGCCACTGCGCCTGATGACCTTGCGTCTCTCGGGCGAGTTGGCCGACCCGGCCCGAGGGCACCGCGGCGACCTGCTGGTCGAGGTCGCCGGTCGCCAGTTCGGCTTCAAGCGGGAGCACTCGCACCAGATCGTCCTCGGCCTGGCCCGCCTGCTCGAGCAGTACGATCCCGACTTGCTGATCACCGCCTACGGCGACTCCTACATCCTTCCCCGCCTGCTCGACCTGGCCCGCCGCTACCAGATTCCTCTTCCCCTCAACCGGGACCCGAACTTGACCGTTGCCCACAAACCCGCCCATTCCTACTTCTCCTACGGCCGGGTGGTCTTCCGCAACGAGCAGCACCTGCTCTTCGGCCGCTGGCACATCGACCGCCAGAACGCCTTTCTCGCCGACGACTATGGCCTCGACGGGACGCTCGAGATCGCCCGCCTCACCGGCCTGCCGGTCCAGACCGTCGCCCGCGTCTCCACCGGCACCGGCATCAGTGCCATGGAGGTCAACACCGCTGTCCGCCACGGCATCCTGGTCCCCTGGCAGAAACGCCATCCGGAGACCCTCAAGACAGGGCTCGAGCTGCTCACGGCGGACAAGGGCGGTCTGGTTTACAACCCGATCGCCGGCCTGCACGAGCATGTGGCCGAGCTCGATTTCACCGCCATGTATCCCAGCATCATGGTCCGCTTCAACCTCTCACCCGAGACCGTGGGCGCCTCTTGCTGCGAGGGGAAGCCGGTGCCCGAGATCGGCACCCCGGTCTGCCAGCACCGCCAGGGCCTGGTGCCCGAGACCCTGGCCCCGCTCCTGGAGAAGCGCGGCCGCTACAAGGCCCTCATCCGGGAGTTGCCCAAAGGGGACGAGCGCAAGGAGGTCTATCGCCGGCGCTACTCCGCCCACAAGTGGCTCCTCGTCACCTGCTTCGGTTATCTCGGCTATAAGAACGCCCGCTTCGGGCGCATCGAGGCCCACGAGGCCGTCACCGCCTACGGCCGGGAGGTCTTGCTGCGAGCCAAGGAATTGGTCGAGGACCGCGGCTTCCGCGTCCTGCACCTGTACGTGGATGGGTTGTGGATTCATCGCCCCGGTGCAACGCACCGGCCCGACTATGAGGGGTTGCTGGCCGAGATCCAGCAAGAGACCGGCCTGCAGATCGGTCTGGAAGGGGTCTACCGCTGGATTGCCTTCCTGCCCTCGCGCACCGAACCCCGGGTCTCTGCGGCCAATCGTTACTTCGGCGCCTTTGAAGACGGTGAGATCAAGGTGCGCGGCATCGAGGCTCGCCGCCACGACACGCCTCGCTTTATTAAGGAAACACAGCTGAGGCTGCTCGAGATCTTGGCCGAGGGGCGAGACGCGGCCGGGTTCCGCGCCGCTCTGCCGTCGGCCGTGGCCTGTGCCCGTCAGCGCCTGGCCCAGCTGCAGGCCGGCCAGGTTCCCCCCTCCGAGTTGATCGTCACCCACCGCCTCTCGCGCCAGCCGCAGGAGTTCGTCGTCCGCACCGTCGCCGCCCGCGCCGCCAAAGAGCTCGTCCAGGCCGGCGTTGCTCTCAGCCCGGGCGAGAGTCTGCGCTTCCTGCTGGTGTCCGGTCCGGAGAAAGCCAGAGCCTGGGAACGGCTGACCGGCCGCGAAGCGTACGACCGCCCGGCCTACACCGAATGGCTGCTGCGCTCGATCCAAAGCCTGCTGGCCCCGGTCGGCGTCGATCGGGAAACGCTGGATACCTGGCTACTGGGGAATGCCGGCTACTGGGGCCCGCCGGGTATCCTGCCGCCGCCGGGCGCCGACGGCGGGGTGCCGCTCCTGACAGCTGGCCACGGATCACACGGATTGCGCAGATTGCGCAGACCAGCGAACTCTCCTGCGGCACTCCAACCTATCCTTTCCGTACCATCCGCGTGATCCGCCCAATCCACGGCTAGGCTCCGATGTCATCCATCCCTTCTCCCATCGGCGCGTTTGTGCCTGTCGTCCGCGGATGGGGACAATCCAACAACCTTGGAGCCCCAACTCTGCAAACCACCTACGAAGCCACCGATAGATGGCACCTTCTTCTCCCTTCACCAGAACCTCCAGCGCCCCGGCCTCGAATCCCCGACGCCTCGTGGCATACCGGGAGTGGTAAGTCGTCTGCTTCCCCGCTCGATTCGATTTGACGATCCTCGCCCATTCATGGTATCATGCGGCCTGCTTTGAGCCGCTCGGCTGCGCCCCGAGCCGTTCCCGTTTGCCTCTCAAGGAGTACGAGATCAGCGCATCAGACTACCGCATCAACGAAGACATCCGAGTGCGAGAGGTCCGGCTGATCGGGCCCGATGGCCAGAACGTGGGCGTGGTCTCGATTGGCGAGGCGCTCCGGATTGCGCAGGAGGCCAGTCTCGACCTCGTCGAAGTAGCGCCCAATTCGGACCCGCCAGTCTGCCGTGTGCTCGACTACGGCAAGTTCCTCTACGAGAAGGCTAAGAAGGACCGCGAGGCGCGCAGGGCGCAGACCAAGGTCGAGATCAAAGAGATCCGCATGCGCCCCAAGACATCTGACCATCACCGCTCGTTCAAGGTCCGGGACGCGCGGCGCTGGCTGACAGAAGGCAAGAAGGTCCGAGTGCGCATCCGCTTCCGCGGCCGGGAGATCAGCTACCCCGAGATCGCCCTGGAGGATCTCCAGTCTGTCGCCAAGGAGCTCTCCGACGTGGGCGCGATTGAGCAGGCTCCCAGCATGGAGGGGCGGACGATCTTCATGGTCATGGCCCCGGGCAAGGCGAAATAGCCCTGCCCCGCTCGCAGAAAACCAGATCGACTCGTCCCCGCGGACAGCAACACCGTCCGCGGAGTTTTCTCCCCCAGGACCACCCTGGTGGGAGTGGCAATGAGGAAGGAGTATGGCCGTGCCCAGAAAACCGAAGGCCCACGGCAAACTGAAGCTCAAGACGCACAAGGCGACCTCCAAGCGCTTCCGCCTCACCGGGGCAGGCAAGTTGATGCGCACCAAGGGGGGCAAGAGCCACCTTCGCCGCCGCCGCTCGGATCGCACCAAGCGCTTGCTGGCGGAGATGATCCCCGTCAAGGGCAAGGGGATTGCCAAGCGCGTCCGCCGCCTGGCGCCCTACCTCCAAAAGTAGGGACCCCAGCATCGGGCGCCTATCGTCCCGTTTCGTTGGCGCGGCCGTTGGGTGCAGGCAACAGGCGCGGCTTCTAGAGCGCCGGCGCCCAGGGGTTCGCAGGAGAGTACACCGTGGCACGCACCAAGGGCGGGATCGTAACCCGCCGACGTCATAAGAAGATCCTTCGTCTCACCTCGGGCATGTATGGCAGCCGCCACTTGCTCTTCCGCCGGGCCAATGAGGCCATGCTCAAGAGCCTGTGGTACTCCTACCGCGACCGCCGCACCCGGCGACGTGATCTGCGGCGGCTGTGGATCGCCCGCATCAACGCCGCGGCTCGCCTGAATGGCACGACCTACAGCCGGCTGACCCATGCTCTGAAGGTGGCCGAAATCCGCCTCAACCGCAAGATGCTAGCGGACTTGGCCGTGCGCCAGCCCTCGGCCTTCACCGCTATCGTCCAGCTCGCCAAGCCCTGATCCGATTCCCCTCAGGAGAGAACAAGCTCCCGGAGCTTCGACATCTCCGGGAGCCTATTGCTTGCCCAGGCCTGCTGTCATCTTCTCAAGAGGGCTTCGATATACGGTCCTTCCTGGCGCAAGATGCTCTCGTGCCCGATGAGCGACATCTCTTAGGGCGCGACAAGCCTGGGATGGTTGATCCGAAGCCAACTCTCAACGACCTCCTTGAACTGCATCGCCTCTCGAAAGAGCTCTGTAGCTTCGGTTTCCGATACTTGCCCGCTCCGGTCATAGCTGCTCACGTTTCTTTTCGTTCGGCAGCTATCGAAGTAGCCCGCCAGCTCGCTGACCTCAGCGCCCATGACGAGAGGCAGCGCCAGGAACGTGGTCTGATGGTGACCGGCCCCCTCGGTCCTGAATCCAGCACCATGCAACGGGATGGTCGCCAGGGCAACGGCGGCTTCATAAGCGATCATGAATCGGCGGTCTGTGGAAACGCCAGCGACGCGTGCGTCTCCCAGGTCGCGTTCGGCCAGCCGGAGCAAATCGTCAACTTCCTTACGGCTTGTCTTGTGCGGCCGCAGCCGGCCTTGACTCCGTAAGTCGTTCAAGGTCATCGGGTCCCCCTACGAGGAAGGTCTTTGGCTCGGCCAGAACCGCATGCAGGAAGTGGTTCCCCTGGGCCGCCTTCTTCCTGAATTCCGGCTCTGTCATGATCACTGGGTTGATTTCGCGGGCCAGGCTTTCGCGTGCCGGGGACAGTACCCTGGAGAGAGCTCGTCCACTGATCGATCCGACCACCATGAGATCGATGTCGCTGTTTGCCGTGTCCTCGCCCCGAGGATACGAACCATACAAGAAGGCCACTGTGACCTCGCCCGAAACCTGTCCCACATGCTCCTTCAGCAGGTCGCCAAGCCCGATCGTCTTCACCAGGAGCGTCCTGAGGTCGGGAAAAACCGGCGCCTGGCGATTGGCCCGGTAGTATTTGCGCCTGCCCTCGGCTTCAGATACCAGCAACCCGCTTGCCTCAAGGCGTGCGACCTCCAACTGGACGGCCCGAACGGGCTGGCCAGTGCGTTCGGCGATCTCCCTCAGGTAGAAGCGCTGGCCGGCATTCAGCAGGAGAAGCTTGAGCACGGCCAGTCGCGCGCGGGAGGTGATCAGCGATCCTGCGACTGAGCTCGAATGTATACTTTTCTTAGTCATTTGTATACAGAATATATACGCAGGCGAGGCGGAAGTCAAGTGCCTAGCGGAGAGACCTGGAGTGGTAATACAATCCCAATGCTGGAGGTCATGCGTGTCAGAGGTCATCTGTGCGCACACCCTTGCTTCAGGCCAAATCCTGCGCCTGGTCCACGGGGATTTGACCGAGGAGCAGGTTGACGCCATCGTCAACGCGGCCAATGCACAGCTGGCGCATGGTGGCGGCGTGGCAGGAGCCATCTCCCGTCGGGGCGGTCCCCAGATTCAGTCCGAAAGCGATGCCTGGGTGCGGCAGCACGGTCTGGTCACGCACGACCGCCCGGCTGTCACCGGTGGCGGCCGCCTCCCTTGCCGGCACGTCATCCACGCCGTCGGCCCGGTCTGGGGTGAGGGAGACGAGGACACCAAACTCACCGCTGCAGTCGCCGGGTCCCTGGCCGTCGGCAGCGAGCTGGGACTGACCAGCCTGGCTCTCCCGGCGATCTCAACCGGGATCTTCGGATTCCCGAAGGACCGCGGCGCACGCGTCATTTTGGATGCCATCGTCACCTATCTCGAAGCCCATCCTCAGACCCCGCTGCACGAGATTCGAATCACGTTGATCGACTCGCCGTCCGTTGCCATCTTCGCTGAGGAATTCGGCCAGCGCTGGCCGGGTTCTGTAGCCGCCCAGG
>CAZEMA010000010.1:2858-36825 GCA_964513155.1 uncultured Anaerolineaceae bacterium | reverse complement strand
CATCGTCCCCACATTCATGTGCGGCTTCGTCCGCGCAAACTTCTGCTTGGCCATGATTGCGGTCTCCTTGCGAAAGAATCGGTTTCAATCCTGGTCTTTCCCGAGAGCCCTCAATGGGAATTGAACCCATGACCCCACCCTTACCAAGGGTGTGCTCTACCGTCTGAGCTATGAGGGCCTTCCCCGATCAGCCTTATCCTCAGAACGGCGCCACCCAGCCGGGCCTGCGAACAAGGCATGATCGTGGTGGGCGGTGAAGGATTCGAACCTCCGAAGGCGTCTGCCAGCTGATTTACAGTCAGCCCCCTTTGTCCACTTGGGTAACCGCCCGCGCCGGCCGTTGCCAGCTGGCGATCGAGGCCGAGGCTCTCGGTCCCGATCGCCCGCCGCCAACGGAAGCCCCCCGCTACTTCCGGGGACAAGCCCCCGCTACTTCCGGGGACAAGCCGACGACGGGGATCGAACCCGTAACCTACCGCTTACAAGGCGGTTGCTCTCCCGTTGAGCTACGTCGGCATACGATAAAAACGCGCCTCACCCACACGGCGCAATGGCATTATACCAAACGCAGTCTCCGCCGACAATAGGTGCCAGTTTATCAGGATTCGGGCACCCCGTCAATGAAGGTCCGCCCGTCCGGTCCCGCAGCCCCCTCGCTACCAAGCCCAGCGGGTCATTCCGCCCCCGAGCGCCCCTCCTCGGGCCGGCCGGACGCCCCAGCATAACCCCTGGCTTGCCAGGCGGCATAGAGGGCAAGCGAGCCCGCCACAGCAGCATTAAGCGACTCCACCCGACCTCTCATCGGCAGGCGAACCAGGTAATCGCAACCTTCCCGGACCAGGCGCCTCATCCCCTCGGCCTCGTTGCCCACGACCAGGCCCAGCGGTCCGCCCAGGTCAGCCTCACCCAAAGGCACGGCCTCAGGGCTGTTCTCCAGCCCAACGATCCACAGTCCGGCCTCCTTGAGCGTCTGGATAGCCCGGGCCAGGTTCTCGGTAGCGATGAGGAGGTGTTCGCAGGCGCCCGCGGAGGCGCTCACCACAGCTTGCGTCACGCCCACGCTGTGCCGCGGCGGGATGATCACGCCGTGCACCCCTACGGCCTCCCCCGTGCGCAACAAGGTGCCAAGGTTCTGCGGGTCCTGCAGCGCGTCCAAGAGCAGGACCAATGGGGGCTCCTGCCTTGAGGCGGCCTGCTCCAAGATCTCCGCCACCGTGCCGTAGGGGTAGTTCTCGACAACCGCAGCGATGCCCTGGTGGTTGTCGGCTATGCGCTCGAGGACCGCCCGCCCAACGGTTTCGATTGGGATACCCTGGGAGCCGGCCAGTTCCAGGGCACGCCGTAGATTGCCGCGTGGCTGAACCCCCTCGGCTAGCTGCAGCTTGTGCACCCGGCGGCGCCCGGCGCGGATGACCTCGTAGACAGGGTTCCGGCCATAGATCGTCTCGGTCCCAGGCTTAGCCACCCGATGACCTTCTCCCTGGCTGCGGTCCGTCTACCGGGCGCGGCCTCCGCTCCCTCCACGATCGCCTAGCGGGCCTTCCAGGTGGTTCCGTCTTTTCCGTCTTCGAGCGTCACGCCGAGCTCGGCCAGACGTTCCCGGATGCGATCGGCCAGGGCCCACTGCTTGGCCTGCCGCAACTCCTCCCGCACTTGCAGGAGCAATTCGATGAAAGGCCCGACCTGTTGCTGGGCCGACCGGTCCGTATCCAAGCGAAGCCCCAGGACCCCCGTCAGCTCTCGCAGCACGTTCTGAGCGGACCCCAACGCGGCTGCTCCCGCCCCGGCGTCCCGCGCCTGGTTGATGCCCCGTACCAGGTCAAACAGCTGCCCAAGCGCAGCCGGTGTGTTGAAGTCGTCGTCCATGCCGGCCAGGAAGCCCGCCTGGGTTGCGGCCACCTGGTCCGCCAGAAGCGCCTCCGCCTCGGGAACCGGATTCTCCCCAGGGACTGCGGGTTTGAGCGCGCCCCGCAGCCGCTCGAGCGCCCGTTCGGCCTGGCCCACCACTTCCTCCGTGAAGGTGAGCGGGCTGCGGTAGCCCGAGTTGAGAATCACCATCCGCAGCGCCTCCCCCTCATGCTGAGACAGGAAATCATCCACGCTTACGAGATTGCCGATGGACTTCGACATCTTCTCGCCGCGCAGTTGCATCATGCCATTGTGAACCCAGTAGCGCGCAAATGGCCGCCCTGTCAGGCTCTCGCTTTGGGCGATCTCGTTCTCGTGGTGAGGGAAGACCAGATCATTTCCTCCGCCGTGGATGTCGATCTGCTCTCCCAGGTGGTGCCGGATCATGGCGGAGCACTCGATGTGCCAGCCCGGCCTGCCCCGGCCCCACGGGCTGTCCCAGGCCGGCTCGCCCGGCTTGGCGGCTTTCCACAGGGCGAAGTCGGCGGGGTCCTTCTTGCGCTCATCCACCTCGAGGCGCAAGCCGGCCCGCATGTCCTCCACCCGGCGCCCGGAAAGCCGGCCGTAGTCCTCGTCCCGGCTCACCTCGAAGTAGACCTCTCCGTCGACGGCATAGGCATAGCCTTTGTCGACCAGCCCCTTCACCATTTCCAGAATCGCCCCGATCTCCTCCGAGGCGCGGGGGTAGAGCGTGGCCTGTAAGATATTCAGGTCTCGCAGGTGCTGGTCGTACTCCGCCCGATACCGCTCCCCCAGCGCCAGAGGATCCACCCCGAGATCCTTCGCCCGACGGATCACCTTGTCCTCGACGTCCGTGTAGTTCATGACGTGCTTGACCTGGTAACCTTTGTACTCCAGGTAGCGGCGGATGACATCGAATACGATCGAAGACATGGCGTGGCCGACGTGGGCTTTGTCGTACACGGTCGGCCCGCAGACGTACATGCGCACCCGCCCCGGCTCGATGGTCTCAAACTCCTCCTTGCGCCGGGTCAGGCTGTTGTAGATCATCAGAGGCATACCGCACTCTCCAACAATCCGCCGGGCCTTACCCCTCCTGAGGACGGGCGAAGATCATCCGGCCGGCCGTGGTCTGCAATACCTTGGTCACCATGACCGAGATCGTTCGGTCCATGTGAGCTTTGCCATTCTCGACGACAACCATCGTCCCATCGTCCAGGTAGGCCACCCCCTGGTCGACCTCCTTGCCCTCCTGGATGACGTGCACTTCGAGCGCTTCGCCCGGCAGGAAGACCGCTTTGACGGCATTCGCCAATTCGTTGATGTTCAAGACCGTCACGCCCTGTAGCTCGGCCACGCGGTTGAGGTTGTAGTCGTTGGTCAGGATCGGACAGTGCAGCTGCCGGGCGAGGATGACCAGCTTGTCATCTACATCCCGGACGCCCTCGACCTCAAGGTCGGTGATGCGGAAGGGGACGTTGGTGTCCTTCTGCAGACGGTTGAGGATATCCAGGCCTCGCCGGCCGCGCTGGCGCCGCAATCCGTCTGACGAGTCAGCGATGTGCTGGAGTTCGGTGAGGACAAATGAAGGGACCAGCATCGGACCGGCAATGAAGCCCGTGCGGGCGATATCGGCGATGCGGCCATCGACGATGACGCTGGTGTCCAGGAGCACGCTCCGCCCACCTTGAGGCCCGCCGAACCCCTCGTCCGACACCGACGACAACCTAGAGCGCAACATGCCGATGATGTCATTCTGACGGGCAACGAAGACCGCCACACCGACATAGGTGAACACCAAGGCCCCGACAAAAGGCAGGATTTGGCCGAAGGGTTGGGGCAGGAGCGAGAGCGGAAACGAGATGAGCGCGGCAATCACCAGCCCGACAACCAGGCCAATCAGCCCGGCAAGCATGCTCTGGGCCGAGATCTGGGTCATCATGTTGCGGAAGGCCCGCAGCGGGCGCGTTGTCAGGAACGGCGTCGCAACGAGGCCGATCAATGCCCCCACCAGGGCAAAGACAGTTGCCCACAGATCGGCTTGGGCACCGGCGAGCCGGCTCAGGGAAACGCCGACGTACATTCCGCCGACCGCCAGGGTGATCATGCCCACCAGTCGCAAGATGAATTCGAAACTCATAGGTTTCACCTGCCTAAAGCCACAGGGCGAACGCCCGGTCTCGGCGTTCGCCCTGCAAGGAGCGACATCCTTCTCTATATACCCCACCGGCCTCACGAGGTGCCGTCTTCGGGCCACCTCCTGCCAGCCGGTCAGTTGTTGATCAGGATGATGACGACGATGAAACCGGGCCGTCGCGACGGGAGATAAGATGAGCCGCCGGGACTAGCATCGGTATGATATCACGGCTGGCACCAGGAGGTCAACTGGGACCGAGGCTCCATCCCTGGGGCCATCCCTATCTAGAAGGCCTCCAGCGTCCCTCGGCGCTTGGCCTGGTGCTCGAACCAGCGGAAGAGGCTGTAGCCGATCAGAAGGTACAGCAGCCCAAGGAGCACCTCGCCCACCAGCAAGGGCACCACCTCGCGGAATCCCTGGCCGGCGATGAGCGCCCGGGCCGCGGCGATGCCCCGGGTGAGTGGCAGCGCCCAGGAGATATCCTGCATCCAGTTCGGCAACTGCGCCAGAGGGATGTTGGCCCCTGAGAAGATCAGCAGCAGGAAGTAGGCGGTGTTGTTGATGAACATCGTCTCCAGGCTGACCAGGCTGATGCAGCCCAGGAGCAGCCCCAGCCCGGAAGTGCTGAAGGTCGTGATCAGGATGGTCAGGGCCAACGCCAGAGGGTCGGTATGGCTCAGGTCAAGACCCAGCAGGACCACCCCCCAGCCGAGCCCGACCACGACGCCAATCACCCCATCGATAACATGAAAGAATGCCCGTCCGGAGAACATCGCCAGGCGGTTGGCCGGCGTGCCCAGCAAGTACGGCAGCGTCCCCGCCCAACGGTCCCCCCCGACGCTCATGGTCACGCCGTAGATCCCGCTGACGGCTGCGATCTGGATGGCGTTGCCGATGATGTAGAAGTGGGCATTGGCCTGCCCGGTGGCGAACGTCCCCAGCAGGGTGAAGAAGAGGATCTGGGCGAGAGGCATCACGACCTTGGAGGCCGCGTACGTCGCAGGCCGCAGCCAGGCAAACAGGGCGATGTAGGAAAGCAGCGCCCCCCGGAAGAAAAGGCGAAGATTGAGCCAGAGTCGAGACATTCCGCACCGTCCTGGGGAGGACCTCTTGGGCTACTCCATCCTCAGCGTGGCGTCCGCCCGGGCCTTGCGCAGCATGATGCCCATCAACCATCTCGACAGGAACACGTAGGCCACGCCCAGCACGATCATCATCCCCCAGGCAATCAGGATCTGCTGCTGGCTCGCTCCTCCGCTGGAGGAGCCATGCAGGGCGCGGGCAGCCCAGTATGGCGCCAGCACATAGCTCAGCGGCGTGGTCCACCCCGGAAGGAGCGCGATTGGGAACAGAAAGCCGCTCAGCATGTAGACCGGGAACTCCATGGCGTTCTGCCAGTGCTGGACTTGCGGGTTCATCAGAAAGATCGGCGCGATCACCAGCCCGAAACAGACGAAGGCGAACACCGTGAGCACAAGCGACACGGCAAACAGACCCGGATGCTCGATGTGCAGCGGTGCCCGGAAGAGCACCGCCGCCAGCAGATAGCTCGCCAGCATCGAACCCAGGGATTGCAGCACCACCCCCATGTTCTTGCCGAAGACGATGAACGACAGGTGCGTAGGCTGGCCGACCAATAGCTCCAGCGTTCCTGTCCAGCGCTCCCAGTTGATGCTGTTACCCCCCATGAACAGGAGCGTGCTCCACAGGCCGGTCATCCCGCTGCCGACCACCGCATAGATGGCGTTGGAGGTATCCCGCCCGGAGAGCATCCACATCGCTAGTACCGCGATCACCAGCGGCTGAAGCAGGATCGTGAACAGAACAAACGCGTCCACAATGTTCGTCCGCAAGGTCACCTCGAACGCCGAGACGACAACGCGCAGGTTCTGCCGGATCGACTGGGCCGTCATGCCTCACCCCCCACGAGCCGCACGTAGGCATCTTCCAGTGTCGGCTCGCGAACGATGACCTTCCCCACCCGTAGCCCCTCGAGCGTCGCCATGAGGTCGGGCACGGCCTCGGCGCCGCGAGACGTCTGCACCCGGAGCGATTGGCGCTGGTCCACGTTCTCCAGGGAGACTGTGTCGACAAACGGCAGCGTCCGGATCCTGTCGACAACCGCCTGCGGAATGCCAAAGACATCCAGCTCCACGATGGAGAGATCCCGCACCTCGCGCTTGAGTGCCTCCGGTGTGTCCAGCGCCACGATCTTCCCGTGATTGATCACGGCGATTCGCTGGCAGAGGGCATCGGCCTCGAACATGTAGTGGGTGGTAAGCAGAATGGTCTTGCCGGCCTCCTGGAGGTCCCGGATGGTATGACGCAACTCCCGCGCACCCACGGGGTCCAATCCCATGGTCGGCTCGTCGAGAAACAGGAGTTCCGGATCGTGGAGGAGCGTCCGGGCGATGTGCAGGCGCTGCATCATGCCGCGCGAGTATCCCTCGACCTTCTCCCGCGATCGATCCCCCAGGCCCACCCGATCCAACAGTTCGGGGATGCGCCGGTTGGAGACCTCGGGCTCGATGTGATACAGGCTGGCGAAATAGCGCAGGTTGTCAACGGCCGACAGGCGCCAATACAGCCCGCGCTCGCCGCCAAAGATGAACCCGATCCTGCTCCGGATGGGCTCGGGCTTCTTGGCGATGTCGTATCCGAGAATCCGGGCCGTGCCCGAGGTCGGGAGCAGCAGCGTCGTGAGCACCTTGACGGTCGTCGTCTTGCCCGCTCCGTTCGGGCCCAACAAACCAAAGAGCTCGCCTTTCTCGACATCAAAGGAGATGTCCTCAACGGCGACGACTTCCTTGGTCTTGCGCCGGATGACGCCGATCGCCGTCCGGTAGACCCGGCGCAGGTTACGTACTTCTATGGCACTCACAGCTGAACCTCCGCGAGGATCTCATCGGGCGCGATCCATACCCAGCACGGGGAAGGCCGGTTCAAAGGCACCACGTCACACACCAAGCGTGGCCCCGGCAATGCTACCACATCGCGAACCAAGTCGTTCCCGGCGGGCTTCATCCCACTGGCGAGGGCGTGTAACCAGGCCAGCCTTCAACCGAGACGTCATCCGTGCCGACCGAGGAAGGTTGCCGAGCGCGTCCCGGTACTGGACGGTCACCTTGCAGCGTGATGAAACACCGCCTTGCCCGTAGAAGAACCTGCCGCCGAGGTGGAGGCCCGCCTGGCTGAGTTAGCCAAACGGGCTGCACACCCGGAAGGAGACGGGGATCTCGAGCACGCTTCCTGCGGACCCACCCAGGGCTCCAATCCCTTCAGCAATCAGATTGCAGTCTGAGAAGGCGGTGCATGGAGCAGCCGGCGTCGTCGAGCCAGATGCAGCCGAGATCGGCGATTCCCACCAGGGAGGCCAAGATCAAGAGACGCCTCGTCTTCTTGATCGAACCGGGGCGAAGCATATCGGTCTACCTGGGTTGCATGAGGTTGCAGCCGGGCTTTGACTACCCGGCCTCCCAGGGAGCCCGCTCCGGGGCCGTCCCTGCGAGGCCAGCCCGAATCGGTCCGGCCAGCTGTGGGAGCTTCTCGGCCGTGGAGGCGAGCAAGCCAATACAGCCGGCGAGCATCATGTCCCCGAAGGGTACGGCAAAATACGGCCGCAGCCTTGAGCCGCGCAGCAGTCCCCTGCGCGGGCCGGTGACGACGACACCGAAGGGCCCATCGTCGAGGGAAAACGGTTCGGGTCGGAAGATCAAGGCCCCGTGGCCATTGTCGTCGAAGACCTGCTGGCGCCTCAGGCTGCCGTCCGCCAGGCCACCCAAGAGCGCCTCCATCGCCGACTGACTCAGAAGACCGGTATGGTGCTCAAAGATACCCTCGATCCCCTCCGGGCCGAGGCGGAACGCCAGCGTGTGGAAGTTGCCCACATTGGCGATCAGAAGCCGTTGCCGCGCAGCCACAATCGGATCGAACGTAGCCCCGAGCGCCGCGGCCGGGGCTGTGTCCATGACGACGACGGGACAGCCCACCTCCTTTGCCGACTGGACAACGGCCCGCATCCGGGTCATGACGGGTGGAACATCCTCCGCTCGATAAGCAAAGGCAGAGAGCTTGCTCTCCAAGCGCATGCGATCCAGTAGATAGTCGAAGCGGAACTGGCGGTCCGAGACGCCCGGCGGCGCCGCGCCGTGATCGAAGACCGCCACCGCCAGCCCATCCAGTTGCAAGCCAACCCCGAAGGAACCAAAGGCGGACTCAATGGCGCTGAAGTCGAAGTCCTGCAAGAGGATGCGTGTGACGCCTTTCAACGCCGCCGCCTCGTCCTCGCCGACCACGGTGACACCCATCTCTCGGCCCACCCATTCCAGGTCATCGTTGAAACTCCGGGCCGCCTCGGGCGTGGCAAAGATACGCCTCCCCGCCCGTAGATGGTCCTGCGCCGCCCACTGGCTGGGGCCGCCGCCCATCGTTACCCCCGTCAGCAGGAGGTCTTCCCCCAACCGGGTTGCCCCTTGGATCCGCCCGCGCACGATCATCGTCGGGGAGGGCAACACCAACTTGTACCCGTTCTCCAGGCTCAGCCCGGCGCGGAAGAGGTAAACATCTTGGGTGCCTGTGCCAACATCAACGGTGAGTACTTGCATGGCAATGATCCAAGAACGGACGACAGACCACGGACCACAGACCACGCATGGCAGGTGACGGCCCATCCCCGGCAAGCTGTGGTCCATCGTCCGTGGTCTATGGTCCGTGGTCTATGGTCCAGGCCGCGGCTGCCAGTCTGGCTGCATGTCCTGACCCCGGTAGCCGGTGAGATTGACCTCTCCGGCGCCGGCGGCATTCATCAGGTAGATCTCCGGGTTCTGGTCCCGGGTCGAGGTGAAGACGATGTATCGCCCATCCGGCGAGAAGGCCGGCTCCTTGTTCCCCAGGCTGGTGGTCAGGCGGGTGGTCTGCGTCGGATGATCCACTGGCACAAGGTAGACCTCGTTCATTGTGGGTTGCCGCCAGGTGAAGGCCAGGTACGTGCCGTCGGGTGACCAGTCAAGCGTATCGGCGCCAATCAGGCGATCGCCACGGTCAAACTGCGTCGGCTCGCCGCCCGCCAGGGAACGGAAGTAGATCCTCCCCGGGGCGCCGTTAATGGAGACTACAACGGCCAGTCTCAGCCCATCGGGGGACCAGGCGGGGGAGTACTCGACGGCAAAACCGGCGCTGAGATTATGCTGTGGCCCAAGGCTGCAGCTGTCGGGCGCTGGCAGGCAGGAAATGTCAGCCACGAATACCTGCTCCAGGCTGTTGATGCGCGTGCTGGTGAAGGCAATCCTGCCACCAAGCGGCGACCAGGCCGGGTCGGTGTCGTCACCAGGGGACTGGATAAGATTGGCTGGCCCCGTGCCATCGGCGTTAATCACCCACAGGTCCAGCCCATGCCCGGGATCGGCGGCGACGTACAGGAGGCGGCTGCCATCGGGCGACCAGCGCGGCTGCGTCTTGTCCCCGGGCCCGAAGGTGAGCTGGCGAACGTCGCTGCCGTCGGGATTCATGGTGAAGATCTGAAGCTGGCCCCCTTCCCCCCGGTCACTGACAAAGGCGATCCGGCCGCCTCCGCCCAAGAGCTCTGGGGTCTCCGAGGGTGTGACCGAGGGGGCCGGCGTCGCTGAGGGTGGGAGGGTCGGGGAAGGCGTCTCGGTCGGGGGCACGGGTGTCGGGGTGAAAGTGGGGGTTTCGGTCGGGATCAATGCCACGACCGGAACCGTGGGTGAAACGGCAGTCGGTAGCAGATTTCTCAGTACGCCCCAGCCAATCCACCCACCAATCCCCAGAATGGCCAAGCCTCCGCCGCCGATGGCCAGCGCCAGCCAGAAGCCGCGCTTCGACCGAGCGACAGGGGTCCTGGCCGCGGTGGTAGCCACGGCCTCAGGCACCCGTACAGTGGCTGCCTCCGGCTCACCTTGCAGCGCACCCCGGAAGGCGGTGATGTCCGGGTAGCGGTCGTCGCGCTCGAGCGACATTGCCTTCAACAGGGCTTGCTCCACATGAGCGGGGACCGAAGGGTTCAAGCCCCGGAGCGGCTTGACTTCCGCCTTGTTGAGCATGCGTTCGATGCTGTCCATCGGCGGGCCGCCGGTGAGCAGGGCATAGAGCGTCGCTGCCAGGGAATACTGGTCGCTGCGGGCGTCGGTGCGTGTCCCGCCGTATTGCTCGGGTGGGGAGAAGCCTGGGGTCAGTCCACGGGCGCCGGTCGACGTCTGACTCTGGTCGGCGAGCTTGGCGATGCCAAAGTCAACCAGGACGGGGCTGCCATCCCGTTGCAGCTTGATGTTGGCAGGTTTGATGTCCCGGTGGATGACGGGCGGCTGGAGCGAGTGCAGGTAGGCCAGGGCATTGCAGATCGCGTCCCCCCAGGTGAGAACTTCGACGACCGTGGGGGCCTGCCGGGCGCAGCGCGTGTGCAGGTCCTCGCCCTCAACATAGTCCATCACCAGGTACTGGTGACCTTCGAGGATGAAGTGGTCGGTCACCCTTGGCAAGTTGGGGTGCCGTAGGCTGGCCAGGAGACCGGCCTCACGCCGGAACTGGCGTTCTGACTCCGGGTTGGGGTTGAGGTTCTCCTTGACGGCCACCTGGATGCCGAGCGTCTGATCCACGGCCAAGTAGACCGCCCCCATCCCGCCCTTGCCGAGCCGGCTTTCGATGCGATAGCGATTGTGAAGGACAAAACCCGGTTGCAGGCTCATGCCGCCGATTCTAGCCTTGACCGGGGCGCCGGGCAACCGAACCCCGGTCCCATGGGTATCGGCCTGTATTGAGGAGAGGCACAGGAGCCTCCGGCGCAGCCTTGGGGGATCCTCATTCACGACGCTACGGCGGCCAGATCCACCTGTCCGGGAGTGTTCGCGTCTGGCCAAACGGCCTCCCAGAGTGTTATCATGGCAAGGGGAAGACGGTGTCTGACGGCGGATCCTGGGCCGGAGCAGCGAGGCTTGAGGCACAAGCTATGGAAGCAGGTGCGGTCCCATTTGAGTGGCACGAGTACCGTCAGGGCTGGCAGACCATCCAGGCCGAGGTGATCGAAGAGGCGCTGGTAACGGTTTACGTCAACGGCCTGGAGCTGAACGCTGTGCTATGCACCCCCCGCGATCTGGGCGATCTCGCCCTGGGTTTCCTGGCAAATGAAGGCTTGATCGAGGGCATGGGCGAGGTGGATCATGTTCACCTCAGCGCCGCAGGATGCTGCGTTGACGTCTGGCTCAACCACGCCCTCGCCCAAATCCACCGCCGTATCACGACCACGGGATGTGGAGGCGGGGTAACCTTCGATGACCCATCTGTCGGCCTCCAACCCTTGCCGTATGACCTACGCCTCCGTCCGGAGACTCTCTTCGACTTGTTCCGCCACCTCAACCCACCCGGCAGCCTGTATTCCCGCTCCCGGGGCGTGCATGCCGCCGCCATCAGCGACGGCCAAGCCATCCTGGCTATGGCCGAAGATGTCGGCCGGCACAACACCCTTGACAAGCTCCGCGGCATGTGTCTGCGCCAGGCCATTGAGACACGCGGTCGCATCCTTCTCGCTACTGGCCGAGTATCCGCAGAGATGCTGCACAAGGGCGCCCGTATGGGTTGCCCGATTGTCGCCTCACGCAACTCGGCTACCTCCATGTCAATTGCCACCGCTCGCGCCTGGAACGTCACCCTGGTGGGCTACGTCCGCCAGGGCTCGATGCGGGTCTACACCCATCCTGAGCGACTGAATCACCCATAATTCGGATGGCCCCCACTGGCCGTACGCTGACCTGGCCTGCCGGCACAGCGGAGCTTCAATGCTTTGCAGTTCCCCTTGGCCGGGCTGAGCCTGCTCAGCCTCGACGCCCCCGACCCGATCGCCGGCATCCCTGGCTTCAAGGTGGTGACTTCTCGCCTCGAAACAGCGTAGAAGGCGAGGGCCACAATTGGGAAGCAGAAACCGGGCCTCTTCTCGGAGAAGACCCGGTTTCTTGTTGGGCCGCCCCAGCCTCCCGGGCCTTTCGGGCTCCGGGAGCCCTCACCTGCTCACGCCGCCCGTTCAGGCGGTTCCGGCTCCGAGCCGGGGCCAAACCCCAGATCGAGCTCCTCCTCCATGCGAATCTGGCCGCGCAGGAAGGCACCCTCTTCGGTCGAGAAGGAAGTGGTCACAACGTCTCCCCACACCCGTCCGGTGTGGGTGATCTCGACCCGCTGGGCAGTGATGTCGCCCTTGACCGAGCCAGCAACGACCACGGTCACGGCCCGGATATGCTGGCAGGTCACCCTGCCTTGGGAGCCGATGATCACCAGGCCACGCAGCATGATCTCGCCATCGAAGGCACCCTCAATCCGCATGCCTCCCGTGCCGCTGATCTGGCCCTGCCAGGCGATGCCTGCCCCGAGCACCGAATCGACGCGCTCGGGCGGCTCACCCGCTATCGGCCGGTCACTCGCCCTGCGAAACATCCACACCTCCGACTCGCTGACCGCCAAGGTCACCCGCCGCGGGCAACCCCGCAACGGACTCGGCGGCCAGCACCGCACGGACGATGGCCTGCGCCACAACCTCCGCCGCGTAGGCGCCGACGACGTTGACATCCACACCCCTATTCCCCGTGGAGAGGGCGAATAGCGTGTCGCCGTCAAGCATGGTGTGCGCCGGACGGACGGCCCGTGCCAGGCCATCATGAGCCATCTGGGCGACCTTGTTCGCCTGCTCTTTGTCTAGCCTGGCGTCGGTGGCGACGACGCCGATGACCGTGTTGCCCCGGTGGGCAAAGTGCAGCGCCGTGCGCCCCACCAACGTCTTCATCACCGCCAGGCTGTCGGCAAAGGCAGCCTCCCCGCCAACCTTGACGGGGCCAAGCTTCGCCGGCCGGGCACCCGCCACGATCCGCCCGGTCGCCGGGTCAACGACATCGCCCAGCGCATTGACGGCCACAATTGCGCCCACCATCGCCCCGCCGCCGATCTCGGCGCTGGCCGTCCCGATGCCTGACTTCATCGCGCCGCCAGGTCCCAGGACCTTGCCCACGGTGGCGCCCATCCCGGCGCCCGCGTTCCCCTCCTTCGGTGCCTTCGAGGACGCGTTCTGGCAGGCGGCATAGCCCATGGCCGCATCGGGCCGGACGTCAGACCGGCCGGCCAGCAGATCGAAAATCACCGCCGCCGGCACAATGGGCACCTTGGCCACGCCGGCGTCGAAGCCGACTCCCTTCTCCTCCAGATAGCGCATGACCCCAGAGGCCGCATCCAGCCCGAAGGCAGAACCGCCAGTGAGGAGCACGGCGTGCACCTTCTCAACAAGGTGCATCGGCCGCATCAAATCGGTCTCTCGCGTCCCTGGCGCACCGCCTCGCTGATCAACACCTCCGACCGCCCCGCCCTCACACAGGATGACGGTGCAGCCGGTCAGCGCCTCGGCATCGTCGGCATGGCCGACGCGGATTCCACGCACGTCCGTAATGGCATTCCCCTTGGCCATACGCTCTCCCTATCACAGCGGCGCCTCTGCCAGGACGCCACCCCCGCCACGTTCCCTGCCCTATCCCGGACCGTCTCATGAGACGGAGGCACAAGTCACTCCGGGATTCCACCCAGAGCTGCTCAGCCTAGCTTGTACCCGATCCGCCGCAGGAATGCCTTGCGATCGGCCACATCCTGCTCGCCCTCGACGCCCCTGGGCTTGACCCCATCGACGACGCCCAGGATCCCGCGTCCTTGCCCGGTCTCGGCCAGGATGACCTCGACCGGGTTGGCCGTGGCGCAGAAGATGTGACACACCTCGGGAACGTCCTTGACGGCATTGAGAACGTTGACCGGGAAGCAGTTCTTCAGGAGGATGATGAAGGTGTGGCCGGCGGCCAGGTTCAGGGCGTTAGACTTGGCCAGCTCGACCATTTCACCCGAAGTCCCGCTGGCGCGGACCAGTGCCGGACCGGACGACTCGCAGAAGGCTAGACCGAACTGGATGCCGGGCACAGCCGCCACCAGTGCCTCGTGCAGGTCCTCGACCGTCTTGATGAAGTGCGACTGGCCGAGAATCAGGTTCACTTCCTCGGGCTTCTCGATCAAGACCGTGAGCAGTTCCATCCTATCCCTCCCTGCAACGGCAAAGGTCTTGCAGCCTCCTGGAGCAAAGGCGGTCCCATTGTAGCACCGGACCCAACGACCCTCAGAGCGGTGGTCCGGTCGATTCCCGCGAGCAGGGCGGGCCCGCCCCCCGCTTCGCTCGAGGTCTGCGAAGACCCGCCCCTGCCATTGCCGAAGGTGCGAACCTGGCGTCGATGCGCCTCCCACGCCTTCGGGAGGATAGATCCGCCAGCCTACAGGTCCTCCTGGCCCAGCCGAGCACGTTCTTCCTCGGCCACCGACTCCTCCAACTTCTTGTACAAGGGTTGCGGCTGACGCAGCTCCTGGCCGGGCTTGAGATCGCTCGGCACCCACTGCCCTGAGGCGGCTGTGCCGTCGTAAATGAGTGCGTTGTGGGTGCGCTCGCCTTCCCTATAGGTGACGATCTCCTGCTCGCCGAAGAGTGGCCGGTCGTAGCCGAGGCTGCGGTGTAGACGTTCGGCGCTGAAGGGGAGGAACGGCGAAAGAAGGATCTTGAGCGAATCGATTGCCTTCAGGGCGGCATAGATCGTTGCGGCCGCCGCGGCGCGGTCTGTCTTGATCGTGAACCATGGCCCCTGCTGATCCAGGTAGCGGTTGACGGCCCCGGCCAGACCCATGGCCTCCCCCAGAGCCGCCCGCAGGCGGACGGCCTCGAGATGCGCGGCCACGGTCTGGAACCCGTTCTCCACGAGCGCCAGCAGCTCCCGGTCGGCAGGGCGAAGATCGCCCGGTTCGGGGACGTGACCCTCCCAGTGCTTGTAGGCGAAAGACAACACCCGGTTGGCCAGGTTGCCCCAGGTGGCGACCAGCTCATCGTTGTTGCGGTGGACAAAGTCGAGCCAGGAGAACTCACTGTCGCGGGCTTCGGGCATGACCGCGGCCACATAGTAGCGGATGGCGTCCGGATCGAAGCGAGTCAGGATGTCGGGGAGCCAAACCGCCCAGTTGCGGCTCTTGCTAGACTTGGCGCCCTCGATGTTCATGAACTCCTCGGCCGGAATGTCGTAGGGCAGATTGAACCGCTCCTCCTCCTGGCCGTTCCAGTTTCTTACCCCGATCAGCTCCGCTTGGTAGATGATGGTGTGGAAGGGGATATTGTCCTTCCCCAGGAAGTTGTAGATCCGGGCCTGGGGGTTGTACCACCAGTCCTTCCAGGCCTCCGGCTGGCCCGTATTGCGGGCCCACTCCACCGAGGCGCTGAAGTACCCCATCACGGCCTCGAACCAGACGTACAGGCGCTTCCCCTCCCATCCCGGCAGCGGCACCGGAACTCCCCACTCGATGTCCCGCGTCACCGGTCGGCCCTTCAGCCCCTCGCTGAGGAAGCTGCGGGCAAAGTTGATCACACTCGGCCGCCAGTGGGAAGCGTGCTGTTCGATGTACGCCTGAAGTTGGTCCGTGAAGAGGGGGAGGTTGAAGAAGAAGTGCTCCGTCTCCCGGATCACCGGCCGGCTGCCATTGGTCTTGCTGCGGGGATTGATCAGATCCAGGGCATCCAACAAGCTGCCACACTGATCGCATTGGTCGCCGCGCGCCCCGGCGAAACCGCAGATTGGGCAGGTACCCTCGAGGTATCGGTCCGCCAGGAACCGCTTCTCTTTCTCCGAGTACAGCTGCCGCTGCGTCTCCCGGTAGAGGTAGCCGCCCTCATGCAGCCGAAGAAAGAAGTACTGCGCGATGCGGTGGTGGTTCTCGGTGTCGGTGTGCGTGTAGAGGTCGAAGGAGATTCCGATCTTGCGTTGAGTCTCCAGGTGCCGCTGATGGTAGTGCTCAAAGAGCTCGCGGGGGGAGATGCCCCGCTTGTCCGCCTCGACTGTCGTCGGCGTGCCGTGTGCGTCCGAGCCTGAGACCATCAGGACCCGGTTGCCTTTGAGGCGGTGGAAGCGGGCGAAGATGTCGGCGGGGAGCAGGGCGCCAGCCAGGTGCCCGACATGGAGATCGCCGTTGGCGTACGGCCAGGCGACTGAGACGTGGATGATGTCAGACATGATAGCCCTCACAGACTTGCCGGAAACCCGGTCTCTTGCCCACGGCTTGCCGCCGCTGCCCCTGGCGAAGGAACCGGGTCACCTTCCCGAATTGTAGCATGCCAGCGGGGGGGAAACGAAGACGCCAGCGCATGGCTGGCGGTTGCAGGCTACCGGGGCGGCCGCAGCGCGGCGCCAAGGGCTAGCGTAGGGCGCGGGCGGCCTCAGCCGAGGGCCCTCGCCCTATCGACCCCGGTAGCCTGGACATGAGCATCATGTCTAGCCGTCTGCGGTTCACTGCCCGAAACGTCCCATTCGCCACAGGTCGATGGGAACTCCAGACCCGGGCCCCCCGCACGCCAAGGGGGCGGTTCCTCCCGGCCAAAGGCCCAATCCCCGATGCCGAGGCCCCTCATACGCACGCCTCAGCCACGACCGGAGGCCTACAGAGATTGCCTGCGGCCTCGACGGCACGGCCCCGGAGGCAATGGCCGGGAATCTGCTAGAACGAATGGGCACGGTGCATCTGCTCAGACAGCAGGCGTGGGGTTCGGCACCCGATGCAGGCCGTGAGGGAGGGGCTTCAGCTCAAGTAGTCGCGTAGCTGGCGCGCTCGGCGCGGGTGGCGCAGCCGCCGCAGGGCCTTGCCTTCGATCTGGCGGATGCGTTCACGCGTCAGGCCGAACTTCTGGCCCACCTCTTCCAGCGTATAGGAGCGGCCATTGTGCAGGCCAAAACGCAGGCGCAGGATGCGGGCTTCGCGCGGGCTGAGCGTCGAAAGCACCTCTTCGATCTTTTCGCGCAGGAGGTTCTGGTAGGCGCTCTGAGTCGGGGTCGGGGTCGTGTCATCCTCGACGAAGGCACCCAACTCGGAGTCCTCCTCCTCGCCGACCGGGGTCTCAAGCGAAAGTGGGCGCCAGGAGACCCGCATCATCCACTGCACCTTGCGCGAATCGACCTCCATCACGTCGGCAATCTCTTCGGGGGTCGCCTTGCGGCCCCTGTCTTGCTCGAGCTCGCGGGCCACCTTGTACAGGCGTCGGATACGGTCCGACATGTGGACAGGGACGCGGATGGTGCGCCCTTGGTCGGCGATGGCCCGGGTGATGGTCTGGCGGATCCACCAGGTGGCGTAGGTGCTGAAGCGGTAGCCGCGGTGATAGTCAAACTTCTCCACGGCCTTCATCAGGCCGAGGTTGCCCTCCTGGATCAAATCGAGGAAAGGCACCCCTCGCCCCATGTACTTCTTGGCGATGCTGACGACCAGCCGGGTATTGGCCTTGATCAGGTGATCACGTGCCGCTCGCGAGTCCTGGACGTGGCCCATCAGCTCGGCCCGCTTCTTGGGCGTGCAATTCCCGTTGAGCTTGGCCAGGCGGCCCTCAGAGGCCTTGCCGCGTTCGATGCGGGTGGCAAGATCGACCTCCTCCTGGGTCGTCAGGAGGGGAACGCGGGCCATCTCCTTGAGGTACAGGCCAACCGTGTCATCGCTGGAGATGGCGCTCAGATCGAAGGACTCGGCCGCGTCGTCGAGCGCGGCATCCGGCCGCAGGTGAGAGGGAACCTGGTTGAGGTCTTCATAGACCTCGATACCTGCGCCGCGGAAGAAGGCTCTCAGCTTCTCCAGACGGCCATCGGTGTCCTCGGCCTCGGGGAAGATGGAGACGATATCCTCGGTGGTGATATAGCCCTGATAGTCCCCCTTCTCGACCAGGGCGGCGAAGGCTTCCCGTCTTTGCCAGCGGTCCTTCGTGATACTCATCCACCTGCTCCTGGCGGGATCGCGAGCCGCGGGTTCGCGATCCAGGATGGCCTCCCTCGGCCTATCGGTCTCGACTCAGGAATCCGAGAGCAAGGACTTAAGGGCCGACAGCCGGGGGTCAATCCCGGCTGTTGGATGGCTACAGGACGACTCATTCAGGTTGTTTCCGCACTCAGGGCACAGGCCCTTGCAGTCCAGCCGGCAAACCGGCTGGAGCGGCACATCGAGGAAGAAGTATTCCCGCAGCAGAGGGTTCAGGTCCAGGATCCCCGTCTCTGGGATGGATAACAGTGGATCGGTGGCCTGTGCCGGTGGATAGACGAAGAGGTCTCCGACCTCAGTCTCTAGCGTTTGGTCAAAGGCACTGAGGCAGCGGACGCATTCCGCCCCGACTTTCGCCCGCAGCTTCCCCTGGGCGTATAATCCCTGCGGTGTCCGCGTCAACCGGATTGTCCCTTGAAGGCTGGCAACCTTCAGGTCCCCGCCCACCTGTACTCGAGCACTATCGAAGTCGAAATCGCGGCTAAAACCGACACCTTGGTGGAGCATGAAACCGACGTTTAACCGCAACGGGTGACGATTGTTCAGGTTCACACCACCGCCGTCTGAGCCCACAAGGGTCCAGAAAATCGAACGGATTATAGCATAATTGGAATCGACCGTCAAGCACCGAGGTCTTTGTCGACATAAGGCGCCCCTTGGACCCCGCGAAACCGAACATGTGGCGCATAGTACTCAAGTACCACCGACAAATCCGGCAAGGGTACTGTTCGAGTAGTCAAAGGACTCCAACAACCGATGCCCTCGCTCCTCATCGCCACCCGGAACCCGGGAAAGCTCCGCGAAATGCGGGCCCTCCTCGAATGCCTGGGAATCGACCTGCCTGACCCTACCTCCCTGGGCCTCCACCAGCGCCTCCAAGAGCTTCGTGACGACTACGCCGCCAACGCCCGCCTCAAAGCTGGCACCTTCGCACGGCTGGCTGGCCTATGGGCCCTGGGCGACGACACAGGCCTGGAGGTGGAGGCGCTGGGTGGCGCCCCAGGGCCTATCTCAGCCCGCTTGGTGGAGGGCGCCCGGGAGGGCGCCACCGACGCCGACCGACGACGAGCCCTGCTCCGCCTGCTCCAACCACATCCCCGGCCGTGGACGGCCCGCTTCCGCTGTACTGCAGCCCTCGCTTCGCCCCAAGGGCAATTCGACCTGGCAGAGGGCGTCTGCGAGGGGGAGATCATCGCCGTCGAGCGCGGCCAAGAGGGCTTCGGGTACGATCCGATCTTCTTGATCCAGGGGACTCAATGCACCATGGCTGAACTCCCGCTCGCCCAGAAGAACCGCCTCAGCCACCGGGCGCGGGCCATCCAGACACTGCTCCCTACCATCCGCCTGCGGCTTGGCCTCGAGTAGCCGCGACCTCACGGATCGGCCTTCCTCCGCTCGCTCCTCGAAGGCGATCCGCTTCCACGTTCGTGTCCTCTTACGATCAAGGGAAGAGGCGTGGCCTGCTCTACTGCCAGGGCCATTGCTGCCTGCCGGACGCCGGTGTTGTTCTCGGGACCGCAGCGTGCATAAGTCCCCACTAGGGGTGTGAGGAAAGAGCCCTGCATCCTGGAAAGAGTTAGTAGATGTGGTGGCTGAGGCTTCACCCCAACCGGCATATACGGTTCTCTTGTCAGGGCAAGGTGGTTCTTCATCACCCCACGAGCGGAGATAGCAGCGGTGGCGCCAAGCTCCGGCGCGCATGCCTTGGCGAGGCTCCGTGCATTTGGGTGCATCCCACAAGGGGCCGTCACAGGATGTGCCTGGGGAAGAGGTGCGCTAGGACCGCGTCGAGAGTGCCCCCTCGACGAAGCTCCGAACTGCCTTGGCCGTCTCCGCTGGACGTTCGAGCATCACCATGTGTCCCGCCCCCTCGACCAGCTCGAGACACGCCCTCGGGATCCTCTCGGCCAATGTCCGGCTGTACTTCTCCGGTGTCAAGCGATCCTCGCGGCCACAGACCACCAGCGTGGCTGCCGTGATCTGGCTGAGCCGATCCATGACATCGAACCGGTCGCACGCCTGGAAGTCACCGTGCAAGACCGGCGCCGGCGTTTTCATCATCTCCCGCAAGGACTGACTCACGACTCTAGAACCAGCCTGGCGACCAAAGGCCCAGGCCACGACCAGGTCGACGGCTTCCCGCATTCCATCCGGGCTCGTGGTGCCCTCCAGAATCAAGGGGTTGACTCGCAGCCGTCCGCCCGACCCAATGAGGGTCAGGCCAGCGACCCGTTCCGGCGCGGTCAAGGCCAAGAGCATCGCAATGGCCCCTCCCATGGAATGCCCGACCAGGACGGCAGGCTCGAGCCGTAGCGCCTCTGCCCATCCCAGCACCCGCCCGACGTAGCCTTCAATCGTCTGTTCACCAGGACCTGGCGACCGCCCATGGCCAGGCAGATCCAGGCTATAGACCGTCCTACCCCCCAGGCGACGGAGCGCCGCGGGCCATTGAAGCCTGCTGCCCCCTGCCCCATGGACCAAGACCAGCGGCGGACGGCTGGGCGCACTCCTAACTCCCGCCACCGTGTAGGAGATGCCGGCGGCCTCGGGCACGGCTCTAGCCTCGCCTTGCCAGCCAGCGCTCAACCATCATGCCAGCCGCGGCTCCCTGGCCAACAGAGGTGGCCACCTGACGATAGATCGGATCCTGCACCTCCCCTGCTGCAAACACGCCGGGCACGCTGGTCATCATGCTTCTGTCCACGATCAGGTACCCCCGCTCGTCCATCCCCAGTTGGCCCTTGAACAGGTCGCTGTTCGGGTAGTGGCCAATATAGATGAAGACGCCATCGGTTGCCAAGTCGGAGGTGTCCCCCGTATTCAGATTTCGGAGCCGCACGCTCTCCACCTTCCCCTCTCCCAGAATCTGTTCCACCACCGTGTCCCACACAAAGCTCATCTTGGCGTTAGCCCGGGCTCGCTGCTTGAGCGTCTCGCTGGCCCGCAGCTCGTTTCGCCGGTGAACCACGCGCACTTGATTGGCGAAGCGCGTGAGGAAGAGGCCCTCCTCCAGCGCGCTGTCGCCCCCGCCGACCACGACCACGTCCTTGCCTTTGAAGAAGAAGCCATCGCACGTGGCGCAGAAGGAAACCCCTCGCCCGATCAACTCCTCCTCCCCGGGCACGCCCAGCCGCCTGGGCGAGGCACCCGTGGCCACGACCACGGCCTGTGCCTCATACTCCTCGCGATGCGCCTTGAGGTGGAAGGGCCGGCCATGGGTGAGATTGACCTGCGTGACCTCATCCACAACCAGCCGTGCCCCAAAACGCTCGGCCTGCTTCTGCATCAGCTCCACCAACTCTGGCCCCGTCGTCCCTTGCGGGAAGCCCGGGTAGTTCTCGACCTCCTCGGTGATGGAGACCTGCCCTCCCAGTTGAGAACCTGACAGCACCAGCGGCCGGAGGCTAGCTCGCCCGGCATAGAGCGCCGCGGTCCAGCCCGCCGGTCCTGAACCAAGAATGACAACGGTTTCCTTCTGCATCTCACTTCTCCTGGGGCAGACGCCACTCGACCTCAGCTGCGCTCGAGGGATTCCAGCAGCGGCCCCACCCGCAGCCTCAACCACCACAAAGGAGCCCGTGTCCGCTCCTGGCCGGCCGCATCCATCAGTGGGCGGCGACAGGCATCGTCCGGGCCGCCAGGACAGCACATCGGCCGGTCCTGCCCGCAGCGAGGGCGGGACCCTGGCGTATCGCTGGCAAGCAGACACCGTGGACAGAGATAGACGATGGACAGCGCGGTCTCGTCCATGATTCGCCTTCCTGCCCATCTCGATTGTACCTCCGCCAGAGGCGAACCCGCCCCTCGTGGCCTACTCCTCCCGGCCAGCGCTCCTGTCAAGCGCCAGACAGGCAGGCAGCAGCCCATGCGTCCACAGTCCGATTCGACGGACCTCCGCGGCCCAGTCCCCCATTCAGCGCCCAAGCGCGGGCCTCGCCCACCCCCCCGGACGGGCGCCATCACGGCCAGAACTGCCCAGGCGGTCGCTTCCCTGGGCATCCTACGACCGTTGTGGAGACTCTACGGGGATCGAACGAGGACAAGCTAGGAGACGTAACCAGATCGCTGTAGGCGATCCGCGCTCTCCTCCGTCATGGGTACGACCACCACAATACGCGTTCCGACGCCTTCCGCGGACTCGATATGGAACAGACCGTTGACCAGCTCCGTCCGCTCCCGCATGTTGACCATGCCCAGGCTCCCGCGCTGCGCGTAGTTGCCGTCGACCGCACCGACATTGAAGCCAACCCCATCGTCTTGGACCTCAAGCACGAACAGCCCTTCCCTGCTCAAGAGCCGGACCCAGACGTGTTGGGCCTCGGCGTGTTTGCGGGCATTGTTCACCGCCTCCTCCACGATGTAGAAGATCACCCCCTGCTTGCCAATCTCCAAGTCATCGGCGGCACCTGGCTGAGCCTCGATCGTCACGTTCTGCCCATGGGTATCCCGCAGTTTCTCGGCAAGTTGGCTCAAGGCCGCCACCAACCCCTGCGACTCCAGGATCAGGGGGCGCAAGGTGAAGAGCATATGGCGGATCTCCTTGGTTGTCCTCCGCGCCAGGTCTTCCACCTTGAACAACTCGTCGCTGGCCGCCCTCGAATCTCGCTCCATCAGCCGGCGGGCGAAGTTCACCCGCATGGCAATGGCGGCAATCGACTGGGTGGGGCCGTCGTGCAGGTCGCGCGCCAGTTTCTTGCGCGCTTCTTCCTGGATCTCGGTGATGCGCTCTTTCTCCTGCTCCAGGTCGCGGTAGAGCCTGGCGTTCTGTAGGGCCACCATCGACTGGTGGCCGATGGCCTCCAGCATCTCCATCCGGTCACGATCAAAGTAGCCAGGCCGATGATGACCGAAAATGAGGGCGCCATGCGCTTTCAGACCCGCCACCAGCGGCACGACAAGCACGATGGCGCAATTGTGGAAGGCGACGATCCGCTGCAACTCCGGATCTCGAGCCGGGTCCTGGCAAACGCTCGGGTCGCCGCTCTTGAGAGCCTCGGCGATCAACCCCTCCTCCCCGGGCAGGACAACCCGCATGTCAGAGTGGGTCAGGCGCCGGGCGGAGGCAATGCGCAGGTTCTCCCCGTCGAAGAGGAGTAGAGCGCTTACCAGCCGCTCCCCTTCAGGGCCGGAGTCGGCGATGGCACTCTCGCCGAGGTCCAGCGCCATCTCCAGCACCTTCTCATAGTTCAGGGTGGCGTTCAACTCTGAAGCCAGGTGGAAGACCGCTCGTATCCTTTCGCTCTCTGTGGACTTCAGGGGCTCTTCACGGCGCTTGGCCTTGGGCGTGGTCGACTGTCCAAGGCGGCGTATCCTGTTTGCCAGACCGCCGAGCCAGGCCGCCGCCATCATCAGTACGGCAAGGTATGTCCCCAGATGCATCAGCAGGGACGCACCCAGCCGGGTACTCAAGAGGACTGCCATTGCGGCCACACCCGCTCCCGCGCCGGCGAATATCAAGGCGCTAGAGCGGCCAGAGGCCATTCCCGCCGTGACAGCAGCCACGAGTAAGCTGCCCCACAGCGGACTACCTGCACCGCCGCTGAGGATGATGCCGGCCACACCGAAGACCAGGTCGAGGACGGCTACCGCCGTGAACACCCACCCCGGCCGCCACCCGGAGGCCCATAGCAGGCCAATGACCAACGAGGAGACGCCCCACACAATGACCACGACCGCCAGGCCCAATGACAACTTGCCGGCGAGCCCGGCGGCCAACGGGACGGTCGCGAAGCACAGCCAGTGGACGGTCAGCGTGATCCATTCCAACGGGCTGATCGGAGGCCATGGTTCTGGATAATGCATCATGCCAATGATATCTGGTTCCATTCTCTGTGCAACAGAGGCCGCTTCCCGGGGCGTCCCGAGCCGGCCTCTTCAACTTCCTGGCTGGACCTGTTGGCGTCGGGCGGGATCCCTTCCTTCTCTGCAGCCCTTCAATGCCTTGCAGATCCTTTGCGGATGTCTTGACTCGGCAGACCCGGATTCAGTATGGAACCGTGCCCCGGTCAACTGGATGCACGGATCCCGCGACAACGCCTTGCCTCAGTCCTGGGACGGATCCTCTTCCGTCCCCAAGCTCGCCGCCAACTCGGCATCGCTCGGCTCGACCAGGATTCCTCCATCGGGAAAGACAATCGTGGGTACCGAACGGTACCCCCGATTGGCACGCTCCACAAAGGCACCCGCCTCGGCGTCCTTGTCGATGTCTACCCACCGGTAGGGCACTCGCTTTCGGTCCAGGAACCGCCTCGATCGCATGCAGTCGGAGCACCACTCCGTCCCATACAGGATGATTACGTCGTCCCGTCGGCCACTTTGGTCCATGCCCATCCGAGAACTCGGCCTCACCGGTCAACCCACCTAGCAGGCTGCCAAGAAGGGCCGCCCCAGGCGAAAGAGCAGACATATGTGGAAATGTGGGCTTCGGTCGCACCGCGCATGGGCCGATCCATCCCCTTCAGGGTTGGCATTCTCATCCTGCTCCTAGGCCACAGCGGACCTGTCGCGCTGGCGGCGCAGCCAGCTCCAGAAAGCCCCGCGGTCCGGCGCCAGCGCGAACACCAGCACAAAGATCGCCGTCTCCACAAGCACGATGGCCGGCCCCGAAGCGACGTTCCAATAGAACGACAGGTAGAGGCCTACCACGGCCGAAACCGCGCCGATGAGCGCGCCGAGCGCCATCATTGCCGGTAGCCGGCGCGAAAGCAGGTATGCAGCCGAAGCCGGGGTCACCAGCATCGCCAGCACCAGAGCGACGCCCACGGTCTGGAGGGAGACGACAATCACCACCGCCATCAGTACCAGCAACAGGTTCTGGAGCAGTCCAACAGGCAGGCGCAGAGTTGACGCCAACACTGGATCGAAACAGAGAACCAGGAACTCCTTGTACAAGGCCAAGACGATCAGCAGGACCAACATCCCGAGCCCGGCAGCCAACCACAAGTCGGAGCTCGAGACGCCGAGGAGATTGCCGAAGAGCAGGTGCGCCAGATCAACCGCATAGCTGCGCTGTAGCGAGAGCAAGGCGATGCCCAGGGCGAAGGCGCCAGCAAACACCACCCCAATGGCCGCATCCTCCTTGATCAGCGTGTAGCGGCTGATGGCCCCAATGATCAGCGCCGCCAGCACGCCGGTGACCAGGGCCCCCAGGCCGAGGGGCAGTCCCAGGAGGAAGGCCACGACCACTCCCGGCAGGATGATATGAGCCAAGGCATCCCCAAAGAAGGCCATGCCTCGCAGGACGACATAGGTGCCCAGGATAGGGCAGATGATCCCGACAATCAGGGATGCCACAAGCCCCCGCTGCATGAAAGCATACCCCATCGGCTCCATCAGCCAGGCGACAATCCCGCTCATGCCGCCCCCTCATCACCTTCGCAGCAGGTATCCGTCAGAATCATCATGCCCTGGCCACCCGGGACCAGGTGGACGTGCCCGCCATAGGCCTTGAGCAGGTTCTCCTGTGTGAAGACCCGTTCCGGTGGGCCAAAGGCCACCAGCCGGCGGTTGAGGAGCAAGACCTGATCGAAGCGCTCCGTTGCCAGGTTCAAGTCATGGGTGCTGACGAGCACGGTTACCCCGTCCCGGCGCAGGTCATCCAGGATCCCAAGAATGGCCTCTTGGCTGGGCAGGTCCAACCCGGTGAAAGGCTCATCCAGCAAGACGAGCTCGGCCTCCTGTGCCAGGGCCTGCGCCAGGAAGACCCTTTGTTGCTGGCCGCCCGAGAGCTCTCCGATCTGCCGCTTGCGCAGGTCAGTGGCTCCAACGCGGCCGAGAGCACTGGCCACAAAGGCCCAGTCCTCTCGGCTTGGCCAGCGGAAGAGGCCAATCTTCCGGGTACGACCCATCATGACCACTTCCTCGACGGTTGCCGGGAAGGTCCAATCGATCAGCGTTCGTTGCGGGACGTAGGCAATGCAAACGTGCCCGCCAGGACCATGCCCGTACACGCGGACGGATCCGGTCGAAGGTCGCAGCGTCCCCGCGATCACTTTCAGCAGGGTGGTCTTGCCTGCGCCATTGGGCCCCACAACCGCAGCCCGGGACCCAGACGTCAACTCAAATGTGACGTCCTTCAGTGCTGCGGCGCCGTTGTAGCGCACGGCTAGACCATCGACACGCAATGGCGGGGCAGAAAGGTCGTGAGGGGCACGCGGCGTCAACAGTTCGGTCATGGGGTGTGATGCCCAAAGGCGAGAATCGCGCCCTCTACTTCAGCGCACCAACGATGGCATTCACATTGTACTCCATCAGCTTCAGGTAGGACCCGGCGGGGCCCTCCGGACCGCTCAGCGAATGGGTGTAGAGCGGCACCAACCGCACTCCGGTATCCTGCGCGACCTGCTCGGCGAGCGCCGGATTGACCCCTGTCCCCACGAAGATGGAGCGAACACCCAGGCTACGGATCGCAGCTTCCAGTCGCGAGATCTCCTGGGCGGAGGCCTCGGCAGAGGTGCTGTAGGCGGGGACCACTGCACCGACAATCTCGAATCCATATCGCGCCGCGAAGTAGCCGAGCTCATCATGATCGGTCACCAACATGCGGGCGGTCGCGGGTATCTGCGACACCTGGGACCGGATCCAACGATCGAGCTCTTCCAGGGACCCCCGGTAGCCCTCGGCGTTCGACTGGAAGGTCAAGGTTCGCGCGGGGTCGAGGGCGGCCAGCGCCCGGGCCGCGTTGTCCACCCAAATGGCGACATTGTTGGGATCCAACCAGACATGCGGATCCACACCCCCGCCCTGCCCCTCCAGTGACAGAGGCTGGATACCTTCCGAAAGGGACACAACCGCTGCCGAGCCCCCCGCGCTTTGCAGCGTTGCAGTCAGAAACACTTCGAGCCCGAGACCGTTGACCAGGACGAGTTGGGCTCGAGCGATGGCGGTGAGGTCTTGTGGGGAGGGTTCGTAGGTGTGCGGATCAACCCCCACCGGAAGCAACGTGGTGAGTTCAATGACGTCGCCGCCCACGCGAGCCACCACGTCGGACAAGATGTTCGTCGTGGCCACGACGCGGAGCCGCTCACCCTCCCCAAGGCTCGCCGGTCCCAGAGAAGCGATTGGCGTGATGAAGGGCTCCGCGACCGAGACTCCCGGCGTCGAAATGGCTGGTGCGCAGCCGTCCAGGGCCGGGAGGGATAGCGTGAGCAGGAGCCAGAGACGAACGAGTCCTCTCAGACGGTACATCCCCTCCTCCACGATTCCAGTGTCACCAATGGAGGCCGAATCGGCCCCGCGCCTCGACCGGGTTGATGCTCCGAGTGAACGAGCTTAGGGTGCGCGTGTGGCGGTCGGTGAGGGGCCGGGGGTGACGGTGGCCAGGAGGCCTCCCAGCAGCCAGCCCACTCGACCATCGGCAGTCCGCACTTCCCACCAATACCCGCCTTCAGCGGCCTGCGGGCCGGCAAGCACCCGCAGCCCGTCTCCGTCCTGGAGGAATCCCACAACGGGCCCGTTCAACCCCGGGGTCTGGCGCAGAATCGCACCGTGGCCACCGGTGTTGAAGACAATGGCTGCAGGCGGGGTGGGTGTAGGGGTGGCAGTGGGAGTGCGAGTGGAGGTGGCCGTGCCGGTTGCCGTGCGCGTCGGGGTAATGCTTGCCGTCGCAGTCATCGTGGGAGTGGCGGTGGGCGTCGGCGTCCCCGTGGGGGTTGGCGTTGGGGTGGGCGCCGCGGCCATGACAGAGGCGCCCAGCCCGATGGCGCTCAGTAAGCCGATGAAAGCGATCAGGCCAACGGCGATAGCCAGAGATTGGCCGTTCCCTGTGAGCGGGCGGAATCCCATCGCCGTCAGCGTGGCCGCGCCGGCGACGACGGCCCACGTGAGATGGAGCGCGGCGGTAAGCAGGGCCCCTTGCCAGAGTTCGGTGTTGGCACTGAACAGGCCCACTCCCGCCGCCCCAAACGGCAACAGCAGCTCGTAGGCCACTGCCACGCTGGCCAGGAGGCTGACCATCTCCCCGCGGTCGAGCGCATCCGGCCGGCTCCGTGCCAGACTGCGCGCCAGCAGCACTGACCCTGCCAATAGCAGGCCGAAGTCCACAAGATTGATTTTGGCGTGACCGGCAGCCAGGATGGATGAGGTTCCAGGTGGCAACCCCGGCCCTCCGGCCACGCCCGCCGCCACCACCAGCAGCGCCAGGGCCACTGCCAGGCTGGCCAACAGACGCAGGAAGAAACGCATCGAGCCGGAGATCGAGGCCAGAGACAGGCCGGCGACGGGCGCCATGCGCGGCGCCAGCAAAATCCCCGCGAGCAGGAGCGCCCGCTGGTCAAAGCGAAATCCAAAACCAATGAGGACCCCGGCCAGAAGGGAGAAGAGGAATAGCTCGAAGCCCGGCGATACCTGATGCGCCAAACCCTCCAGGAAGGCCTCCCGATCATCGGCCTGGAGCTGGGTCAGCATCCGCTGTGCCCGCCGGCGTCTGGCGCGCGCGAGACGATCCGGTTCAAGCGGCGGTTCAGGTGAGAGGTTGTTCATCGGCAGGGAGTCTCGACCAGACGCATGGCATGCTCCAGGAGCGCCTACAAAGGCAGAGCATCGAGGCAATCACATCGGCCGCACTTGTAGACCGGGTCCGGACCGCATATGGGCTCCAGCTCTCGTCGATCCAGTCTGGAGGCCGAGTGTTTCCGTTGTGAGCAAGTGCAGCCTCGGGCAATCCGTCGGACTGGTGAGCGCCTCGTGGCGCCATCCACCAGCTAGCCTCCCCAGTCTTGCATGCCGTTGGCCGCTCGCAGGTGGTTCTCGCCACGGACCAAGATATCGAGTATGGCCGTCACGGGTAGCGTTGCATTCCAGAGGGAGGAGATCGCCGTGCAAGCCCCTCAAGCCGGCACCGGTGGGCATTATAGCATCGCCCCCATTGCGAGGCAACGCGCGGTGCGCCCACGCGTGACCGGGCCTCGTTCTGCAATGCTTCCGGTACGCGCGCCTCGACTTGCCCTGCCGGGTCGAGGCCGGATTGCCGCCCGCCGAAGACCTGCCTCCCTTGCGGACGTCTGGCCTTCGCGGTGCGGAACCCAAGGCCACTCGATCCGCTGTATCCCCCTGGCCGCAAACGCCGGCGGGACGATCATCTGATCGTCCCGCCGAAGCATTCATGCTTGTGCCCCACAAGCGAACTGGCCCATGTGACCGACTGCCAAGCTACCTCTCCAACTCACTGCCGCAGCCGGGATTTCGCTCCACGAGGGCCCGACCCCCCGTCGCGGACGGGATTCGTGCTGGGGCTACCGCGACCTCTGCGGGAACGATCCCACCCGCCGCCCGGAAACGCCGGCTTGCCGCTCAAGCTGTTGGGCCAGCAGCCTCTCCTCCGCATGCATGTGCCACACCAAGCCTGGCAACACCAGGACCGGGACGGTGATGACTCCCACAAGGCTGGAGAAGCCCACTGCCAGGCCCAGCGCCATGAGAACTGTGCCAAGGTAGCCTCGATGGCGGGCCAAACGACTGAGGCTCCCAGCGGTCGCTCGCCGGTATACCACGCCCCGGCGCGGGATGCTTCGCTGGCCTGGCGGCGTCAGGGCCGTGCCGAGGAGCATCCCGAGTCCCAGCCCCACGCAGACGAGGCCAATAACCTCCATAGCCTCGCCCCGGGGAAGTCGGGCCGGCAGGTACAGATACTCGAGCGGCGCGCCGAAGAGGAGGATCAGGATGGCCGGCGCGATCAGCCACAGCGAGGGGCCTCCCAGGCGAGCGCGTGCTACCTCGTCCCGGCCAACGATCGCCGCGTAGATGGCTCCACCGAAGAAGTAGCCCAGACCACAGAAGGCAAGCAGCCACCCCAGCGGATTGGTCTCCCCGACCGCCAACCCCAGGACGGAGAGCGGCATTCCCACGACCGCTCCCGCCGCAACCAACAGAAGCTTGCCGACCAGTACCTTCCCCAGTAGCAGCTTGGCGATCAAGAGCTTGCCGAGAAGATTGAGAATGAGCATCGCGGACCCCTTTCGCAGGCCGCTGCCGATCCGGCCTGTTCTCCTCAGTCCTGATGGAGGCGATTGCTGATCGCCTTGCCAACTTCCACCACGGCAAGCAGCGAGAGCGCTACCCCGCCGATCAGCGCCCACTGGCCGAGGCTCAGAGGCACGATCCCCAGGAGATTGCGGAGGCCGGGTACGACGAACGCTATGACCGCCAGCACTAGCCCTGCCAGGACAGCCCAGACAAGCGGCTTGTTCTGGCTCAGGCGGTTCATGCGGAAGATGGGCTGCCGCATGCTGCGGTAGGCGAAGATGTAGATCATCGAGTTCACGGCAAAACTGCCGAAGACCATGCTGCGACCCAGACCCTCAGAGGCGTTGGCCGAGTAGAAGCTGCCGAAGATCCAGAGCGCCGCCACCGTGCTCGCCACGCTGATGACGCCGATCAGGGACAGCCCCAGATGGGTCAGGACGGGCTCACGGACCGACTTGGGCTTCTGGTCCATGATGCCTCGCTCGCTGGGCTCGAATCCCAGGACGATGTCCGACGGCCCATCGCAGATCAGATGGATCCATAGGATCTGGGCAACCGCCAGGGGCGCAGGCCAGCGGAACAACATGGCCATGAAGATCGTCAGCACCTCAGCAAAGGAGTTCGACAGGGTGTAGGCCACGACCTTGCGGATGTTCTCGAAGATCACCCGCCCCTCTTCAACTGCAGCGACGACCGTGCGGAAGTTGTTGTCAAGGAGAATCAGATCGGCGGTCTCCTTGGCAACGTCCGTGGCGCTGCCCACGACCACACCAATGTTGGCTCGTTTCAACGCCGGCGCGTCGTTCACCCCGTCGCCGATCATCGCCGTGATCTCCCCATTGGTCTGTAGAGCCTGGACGATGCGCAGCTTGTCGTGCGGGCGAATGCGCGAGAAGATCGCCGCATCCTTCACCCGCACCCGTAGGTCCTCGTCGCTCAGTTTGGCCAGCTCTTCCCCTTCAAGAATCGTTTCCCCTTCCTCCATCAGGCCGATGTTACGCGCGATGCGCTCCGCCGTGCGCCGGTAGTCGCCCGTGATCATCTTGATCCGGATGCCGGCACGTTGCGCAACATTCACCGCCTCCCGGACGCCGTCCCGGATGGGGTCTTCCATCCCGACCAAACCCAACCAGGTGTAGCCGCGGTGATCCTCTTCGGCCGTCCTCCCATGGCAATAAGCGAGACCCAGCAAGCGCAGCCCATCGCCAGCCCATTGGTCAATCTGCGTCAGGAGGTGTCGACGCCCCTTGGGTGAGATCTGGCACATCTCCAAGACGATCTCGGGCGCGCCCTTCAGATAGCTGTACTCTCTCCCCTCCAGCCGGTCGGTGGTGATCATGAACTTCGTTTCGCTGGTGAACAGCTCCACCGCCAGCCGTTCCGCCCGGTCAACGAGCTCCTGCGGCCCGGCCGGCAACTGTTCCCTGGAATACTCCCAGAGGGCGATGTCCACCGGGCCTTCCAGGTCGTTGCACAGCACGATCGTCTGCAGGGCGCGTTCTCGGTCGGTCAGGTCGGCGCGAGTGACGCGCATCCTGCCCTCGGTGAGGGTACCGGTCTTGTCCGTGCAGATGACCGTGACCGAACCCAGCGTCTCCACAGCCAGCAGCCTCTTGACCAGCCCGTTGCGTTTCAGGATCTTGCGCATCCCCAGAACGAGGATGACGGTAACGGCAATCAGCAGCCCTTCAGGGACAGCGGCAATGGCCAGGATGATGGAGGTGCGCAGCATGTCCAGGAATCCCCGGCCCATGAGCACGCCAGAAGCCATGATGGCCAGGGTGAACAAGACGACGATGCGGGTCAAGGTCTTGCTGAAAGTCTTCAACCGCACCTGCAGCGGCGTCTCCTCTTCGACGTGCTCCTGCAAGCTGGCAGCGATCTGGCCGAGTTCGGTCTGCGAGCCCGTCTTGCTCACGCGCATCACGCCTCGGCCGGTCACCACCGTCGTCCCCATGAAGACACCGTTCTGGCCCGCTGCGGGCTCCTTGTTAACGGGCTCGCTCTCCCCCGTTAGGATGGCCTCGTCCAAGGCCAGCTTGGTGCACTCGATGACCTCACCATCTCCGGGAACCTTCTCGCCCGCGTTCAACACGACGAGATCGTCCGGGACGATTTCCCAGACTTCCACTTCCTGCCGATTACCGTCCCGGATGACCGTCGTGGTGGGCTTGAGCAGGCCCTTGAGGGCAGTGTAGGTCTTCTGGGCCTGATACTCCTGGACGAATCCAAGAATGGCATCGATAACCACCACGGCCATAATGATGCCGAAATCACCGTATTCCCCCACGGCCAGGGAAACACCTGCGGCGACCAGGATGATATAGACCAACGGGCTCTTCAACTGGGAGAGCAGGATCCCCAAGGCCGAGGGCCCCTTCTCTGCGGGCAGAACGTTCTCCCCATGCACCCGCCTTCCCTCGAGGACTTCGGCCGAAGTCAGGCCTGCCAGGGGCGCAGGTCGGCCGGGCGCCTCAATCGACGCGTGATGTTTCAGTGCTTCCATGGATGGCGAACCTCCTTGCAATGGACCCAAACAACCACACCTTCTCGTCGGGCCAAGGGCCTACCGTCGTGGGGGCCTCTCCGTCGATCCAAGCACTCCTCCGCCGCAGGGCCGATCCCCAGCAGGCGAGTAGGAGATAGCACTCGCGGACCGGATCGGATCCCCTGGTCCAGCGATCTAGGATCGGAGGTGATCTGTACAGAGCGAGAAGGTGGGAGACTCTGTCAGAGCACCAAGCCCGCCACCGGGCTTACCTCGTGCTCAGAAGGGAGGGGCTGCCACGAAGCTCGGAAGCCTGCGACCCATGCCCGGACCTGGCGGCTGGGGGAGCCGCACAGGCTCAGGTCACGTGCAACTCATCTGAAACCCCCGAAGGGGCACGACGCGTCTACGCGTTCGGGATGTGTCATCCCGCCGCAATCGGCGCCACCTCAACGACATTCTGAGATCGCGATCCTGCGCATTGAATCGGTTGGACCGATCCTCCTTGACCACAACTGGGGAGAGGTTCCAGACCCCTCCCGGGTAACCGGCTCTTTCGCTTGGGAGCCGTTGCCTTCGGCTCGGGCCTGCAGAACCTCGCACCCCTCGCCTAGCGGGCCTTTCGCCGCGGCGCGCTCCGCTTCCTCTCCAGGGCGTCGAGCAAGGCGGGGAACTCGTCCTCGATAAACGAGAACAGGTCGTGCGCCTCTTGGAGGCGACCCCGTAGCTCAGGCGGCTTGTCCTGCATCAGGGCAAGCCCCCTCTCGGTGATCCCGTGCAGCGCCGACATCAACCCCAGCCACTGGCGCATGTAGACCATCCAACCGCCCGGCTTGAAGCGGTAGAAGCTCTGCCGCGGCACCGGGGAGGCGACGCGCTCGATCAACCCATTCTCCACCAGAAGACGGGCCGTGGTGCTGATCGAGCTCTTGCCCGTCCTGAGCTTGTGCGCCAAGTCTGTGATCGACTGGGCTGGGGGATCCGAGACAAGCAAGACGCCTAGGATGCGCCCGCCCATGCGTGGCATTCCCATCCGTTCGAAGAACAACCCTACATCTTCCACGAAGTGCATTTCCTCAAAGGGCTGATTCGGCTTCATGGTGATCTCCTCAACCTCACAACCCGCGTTGTCTTGGTTCTTGCCTCGATCCCACGCTCGGCCTCGCGGAACCCGCCGGGTGAACCTGGAACCGGCACAGGGTCTCGAAGTATACAACGTTTGGAACTTTCTGTAAATACCCAACATTCCCGATGGAACTGGCGCGGCGAATGGCAGATTCAAAGGAGTTGCCGCTGGCCGAGTCTCGCGGGCCCCGGGACCACGCCGGGAGGATCGGACAAGGCTGGTGTGCGGCGGCAGCGGGCGCCCTGGCGCCCCACGGCACGGAAGGACTCCACTCCTCGGCCTAGCCGACCCGGTCCGTCAGGCACCCGCCTCGATTCGGTTACCGAGCCCGACAGCGCTACGGGATTCCGAGCTACACCGAGGGGCTGACTCTTGCGATGCCCTACAGCGTCTGCTATAATTCCCACAGATCGGGCGCGTAGCTCAGTCGGTCAGAGCGCACGGTTCACATCCGTGAGGTCGAGGGTTCGAGCCCCCCCGCGCCCACAGGGGTAGATGCAGCTCCACTGGCGTGCCTCCCATTCAGGGAGGC
>CAZEMA010000010.1:0-2758 GCA_964513155.1 uncultured Anaerolineaceae bacterium | reverse complement strand
GTCGTCGTCCCCGGCGGAGCGTCCCCGTAGCGAAAGCGAAGGGGGCCGCGCCCACAGGGGTAGATGCAGCTCCACTGGCGTGCCTCCCATTCAGGGAGGCGTCGTCGTCCCCGGCGGAGCGTCCCCGTAGCGAAAGCGAAGGGGGCCGCGCCCACCTTGGACCACACGGGAGGCCTAGAATAGGACCCATGAGGTCAACGCTAGAGCCCTTCCGGCAGGTTCAAGCTGAGTCGAAACCTCACAGTTCATCCCCTCTCTGGTTCAAAAAAAGGAGCCGCTCCGATTCCCGGAATCGAATCGGTGGGTTATCGGAATCGTTTGCCAGAGAGGAGACCACATGGCCACTAACCTGACCCTAGCCCATCGCCCGCTCTGGATCTGATCGCCTGCACCGTACTCTAGCCTCCTCGAGTGTGAGGCAGGCAAGCACATTCTTCAGCGCGCCTCGGCAGCGGACGATACAGACATCCAGGAGGGCTTCTGGACTCAGATGCTAGTGTCGAAGCATCGGCGAACGGCTTGATGGACGCGCTACGCACTCTGAGGCTCTGCCTCACAATCAGAAGGGACAGTAGACGATGTATCTGAAAAGAGAGCGGTTGTGGATCAGGCTTGCCGCTATTCTGGAGATCATGAGCCTCGTTGTTGGGTGTACCCCGACGAATCTCCCGGCAACAACCTCTGAAATCCCACCTACTGACCTTTCCACCCCAGCTGTTGGGCCCGTCATCCTGCTAAACCCCGGCTTTGAGAGTCAAGAAGCTAGCGGGGCTCCAACCGGCTGGAACGACACAGGCGCAGCGGAAGCTAGTCACATCGAAGACAGAGGCCATTCGGGCGATTCTCGCCTCACCCACCAGAGCTCGGAACCTTACCAGGTAGAAACATGGCAAACCGTATCCGGACTGGAGAATGACTGGTACACCGTGCGCGCCTGGGCTCGATCAAGCGGCGGGCAGAGAGCGGTTTGGATTGCCCTCAGGTGCGGGACCGACGAAAGGCGCGTGTATGTACCTCCTACCACGCCGGGGTATCGCTGGATTCAACTCGTGGTGTCGAACCAAGTCGTGGATGGCCAGTGCACGATCAGCCTGTACTCTGATGGCGACCCGGATACCTGGGCCAGCTTCGATGACATTGAATTGGTCCTCGGCCGAGCCGCACTCTCCATTCTTGGGGCAGACATATCAAGTCTGAACAAGTCCGAAGACATGGGAGGCGTCTATAGAGACGCGGATGGAACGGAAGGGGACGCCCTGCAAATCCTCAGGCTTCACGCTCTGAATTACGCTCGACTGCGGGTTTGGGTGGATCCGGCCGATGGCTACCACGGTAGAGAAGAGATCTTAGAGATGGCCTTGAGGCTGAGGAGCCTGGGCATTCGGCTATTGGTAGACTTTCACTACTCGGACAATTGGGCCGATCCCGGCAAGCAATTCAAACCAGCAGCTTGGAGCGACTACGATTTCGAGCAACTCAGACAGGCCGTGTATGACCATACTTTTGACGTTTGTAGTAGTCTGGTAGCCCAGGGTACGCCCCCGGACATGGTTCAGCTGGGGAACGAGATCAACGCCGGGATGCTGTGGCCGGATGGAGATTACAACCATATGGACAACCTGGCCGCCCTGCTCAGAGCGGGCTACCAGGCAGTGAAAGATTCCTCCCCTTCCACGCTCGTCATGCTGCACATTGCTGAGGGAGGCGACAATGACCTCGCGCGCTGGTGGTTCGACAGCATGACACAGAGAGAGGTCCCTTTCGACGTGATCGGCATCTCCTACTACCCCTTCTGGCACGGAACTCTGGCGCAATTGCAGTTCAATCTGAACGATATTTCCGCCCGTTATGAGCGGGATGTGATCGTGGTCGAAACGGCATATCCGTTCACCGACGACGAAGACGACTTCCTCCCGAATATCGCCAATAGCAGTATGGCGATTCCGGGGTACCCGTTTACACCCGAGGGCCAGCGCGCCATGTTGAGGGATGTAATGGCAATTGTGCGGGCTGTACCCAATGGACGTGGCTTAGGCGTCTTCTGGTGGGATGCCACCTGGACAGCCGTGACAGGAAACGGTTGGGACTCAACGGATCCTGGTTCCGGGAATGCCTGGGAGAATCAGGCCCTATTCGACTTCGACGATCGCGTGCTACCGGCACTGGATGAGTTCTTGAATCCATAGACAGCCGCTCGATTCTTCTTATGGATTGACCAGACAAAGCATTCCGTGAACCTTTGAGAATGAGAAGACCATAATCAGGTTGAGCGTGGAAGTTGTCGAAACACACGGATCATGATAGTTGCCTAGCGAATCTTCGTGTTTCCTCAATCAAGAGTGTTGCCGAAAGGTGCAGTGATGTCAGGCGGGGGCGTTAGCGAATCGCCCGGCCTGGTTCGAAGAGGCCTGTGCGGAACGCGGCAACCGACTCTTCGTTCGGCCACCCCGCTCCCCCAAGCTCAACGGCTACGTGGAACGAGCCCAGCGGACCCACAAGGAGGAGTTCTATGCCTGCTGCAAGGGTGCTCTAGATCTGCCCAGCCTGAACAAGGCACTGCGCCGTTGGGAGCGGGTCTACAACACGATCCGGCCCCATCATTCCCTTGGGAGAAGGCCGCCGGCGCAGTATCTTCGGGAGTGCTTCCCCAACTTGGCCCTGGCGACCTGACTGTCTCATAATGTATTGGACGAGCACAATGTCCGTGTCAAGTCAAATGATAATGTTACCGAGCCCCAATGGGTCACTCAATTGATAA
>CAZEMA010000009.1:34542-40666 GCA_964513155.1 uncultured Anaerolineaceae bacterium | reverse complement strand
GGGCCCGTGGGTGTGGGTGGTGCTGATCGCCGCGCTGTGTCTGTGTATTTGCGTGGTCGTGGCTGGGGTGGGGGTGTTGGCTTTCACCGAGCCGGGGAGAGATCTGATCGCTCCGGTCGTGGCCTATTTCATCAGCCCTACGCCCACGGCGACCGCGACGCCGACCGCGACCCCAACCCCTGTGCCCACGCCGACGCCTCCACCTGCGGAGCCTGTTGGCTCCTGCGAGTCGACAGACCAAGAACTTGAGCTGGGCCGGGCCTACAACCTGGACGTCCCTGCCTCGAGGACCTACCCGGGGCCATGCCACTACTACTGTGTGCGCGTTCCTGAAGGCGGGGAGACGCTGGAGTTCTCCCTCACGGGATTCGACGTAGATCTGAACATCTACGTCGACCGCGACCTTTCGGTCTTGGAATACTCGGACCACGGCCAGTGGGAGTCAAGCACCTCCGGGAGCGGGGACGAGTTCGTCTCGATCTTCTCACCCGAGGGAGGCCCCTACTACGCCCAGGTCTGCTCGTACGAGGGTCTGGCAAGCCCCTTCACCCTTCAGATCGACTGGACTAGGTAGGCAATGTGTGCGAGGGCACGGACTTGCGAAGCGAAAGCTTCCAAGGCGAGTGCCCTCTTTCTGTCTTGTTCTCATTCTGCTCGCACTTCGGTGAAGCTAGAATCCGTCACTTTCCCGCTTAACTCCCCCCGCTATCGTGCATCGGCGGCTGAAGTGAATACTAGTGTCCTGTTTCGGAAGTTCGATGAAGGAGTGCTTTGCACTCTCGAAGACCTTCGGCCTCACCCCGTTCGCCCCCTTCGGGGATGCTGCGCGAGGCCGCGAGCCCACAACTGCCTGCCCCAAGCAGGGAAGAAGCCCAATAGGTTCTCCTACGAACTTGCGAAACGCGACGCTAGGTCGTAAACATAGCCGCGTTCAGCATCCAGTAGGGAATGGGCAAGGGCTGCAAGGGTGCGGATCTTGACGGGGGATGCTTGAACGAATGCCAATCAGAGGCGCTGAGCAGAGGCCTTCGCCCTGGACCTGCCCGCCGATCGATGATCGAAACCCGAGGGCCTGCCCTCTTGGGTCGGGCAAGGCCCGTTGCAGGTCGCAAACGATGACGAAGAGAGAGGTTGTCAAGCTCGTGCTCGATGGGAAGCGACCGCCCTACGTTCCCTGGTCCTTCGGCTTCACCAAGGAGGCGAAAGCAAAGCTGGAGCAGCACTTCGGTCATACCGACCTGGAGGTCGTGCTGCAGAATCACCTGCTCAAGTTGGGCAGCGACATCGGCTTCTTCACCGACATCGGCGGTGACTGCTTACGGGATGTGTTCGGGGTCGTCTGGGATCGAAGCGTGGACAAGGACATCGGCATTGTCAAAGGCTGTATCCTGCCACAGCCTACATTGAGAGGCTATGATTTCCCTGACCCGTTGGATCCGAGGTTCTTCGCCGATATCCCAGCCCTCATCGGGGGGTATGGTGACCGGTTCCGGGTCTTCCAGATCGGCTTCTCGTTGTATGAGCGCGCCTGGACGCTCCGGGGCCTGCAGAACCTATTGATGGACTTCCTCGATCACCCCGCTTTCGTGCGGGAAATCCTCAACGCTATTGCGGACTACAACATCGGCCAGATCCGAGAGGCCCTCAAGTACGACATCGATGCGGTCTACTTCGGAGATGACTGGGGGCAGCAACGCGGGCTGCAAATGGGGCCCGTGCTGTGGCGCAACCACGTCCGGCCGGTCCTGGCACGCATGTATGCGGTCGTGCATGAAGCCGGCAAGTACGTCATGATCCACTCCTGCGGGGACGTCGATGAGCTGTTTGACGACCTGATTGCGATCGGCGTGAACTGCTTCAACCCGTTCCAGCCCGAGGTCATGGATGTGGCTGACTTGATCCAGCGCTATCGGGGCAGGTGGACGTTTCATGGAGGCCTCTCGACGCAGCGGACTTTGCCGTACGGATCGGTTGCGGACGTACGGCGCGAGGCACGTCGGCTCCTGGAGCTTGGCGCGGAAGGCGGGTACATCTTCGCGCCGGCCCATGACGTCGAAGGGGATGTCCCGCTCGAGAACATGCTGGCTTTCATCGAGGCGGCGCATGAGCAGCCGGGATTCCAGCACCCGTAGCCCGATGGCCGACAGGTTTCCCTGGAGTTGTGAAAGCCTACGCTGCCCCCGGATTACCCGGGGGCAGCTTCCTTCAAGCAGTGCCCCGCCCTCACGGCTTTCGGAGCCCCTCGTTCTCCAGGGATAGGCGCTCGGGTTAGCGGGGGGCGCGGGAAGTCAATGCTGGATGGTCTTTGTGAGTAGGCTGGTATCGGCCTAGGGGCCAACCGCCCCGCCTGATCCCCCGCCGGGCTGTCTCTCGGGCAGCCGGAAGTACATGTTCTGAACGAAGATCTCGTGGAAGGAGGGGTGGACCGTCAGCTCGACGTATCGCGTCCGGCGGGCGATGCCTTCCGCGGCGCGGCGCTCGCGGGCCGAGATCAGCATGCGCTTGGCACCCATGCCTGCAGCGTTCCCAACCTGGACAAACCGTTGAACCGGGATGTCGGGGAACATGCCGACTCGGATGGCGCTCTTGATACTGATGTAGGAGCCGAACGCCCCGGCGACGACAAACCGGTCGATGGCACCGGCCTCCAGGCCTGCCTCCGAGAGCAGGATGTCGATCCCCGAGCGGATGGCGCTCTTGGCCAACTGGACCTCGTTGACATCCTTGCGGGTGACCAAGATGTCCCGACCATGACCGGTCTTGTTCCCCGGGACGAGGAGAAAGGCGTCTCCGGCCTCCGTCTGGGAAACCAGCGAATGGGAGCGCTTGAATGCGCCTCGCCCATCCAGGATGCCCGCGCCCAGGAGCTCCGCCATCGTGTCGAGGATTCCCGAGCCGCAGATGCCTACCGGCGGCTGCCCGCCGATGGTGTAACTGCGGACGGTGCCGTCGGCGATTTGGACTCGCTCGATGGCCCCCGGCGCGGCCCGCATCCCTTCCTGGACGTGGGCGCCCTCAAAGGCCGGGCCTGAGGCGCAGGAGCAGGTCAGCATCCTGCCCTCCGCGACCAGCGTGATCTCGGTGTTCGTCCCGATGTCGAGGGCGACGACCGTCCCTGCTAGGCCCGGGGCGCCGGTCGCCAGAAGCATGGCGACATGGTCGGCTCCGACGTATCCGGCAATGTTTGGGGGTAGATGCACATGGGCCCCCGCGGCAAGGTGAAGCCCGACCTCGGCGGCCGGGAAGTCCAAGGGATCACTCACGGCAGGGACATAGGGGGCGTAGCCCAACTGCTGGACCGGCAAGCCGGCAAACAGGTGATGCATGGCCGTGTTCCCAACGACAACGGCCTCGACGATCTGGTCTGGAGAAGCGCCCACCTGAGAACACAACTCCGCGGCGAGTTTGTTGAGCGTCTCCACCACAATCGCCTGGAGGACCTTGCGGCCTTGCGGGTTCTCATTGGCATACCCGATCCGGCTGACGACGTCCTCCCCGTAGGCGACCTGGGGATTCATGGCACCGGCCTTGGCAACCGTCTGACCGGTGCCGAGATCCATCAGGTAGGCGGCCAGCTTGGTCGTTCCCACATCGACGGCGAGCCCGAGTAGTTGGCTATGCCATGGGAGAACACCGACCACTTCCCGGCCTCGAAGCGCCAACCGGGCACGCCAGCCCTGCGCTCGGATTCGTTCCGACAGACTGGCCAGAACTGCGAGCCCGGCTGTGGCGGGCGGCAACCCTTGGTCGGCCAGGGCGTCATCCAGCCGCCGGGTATCGGAACGCAAGTCGTCCAGGGCAGGCGGTTTCGGCTCTACGTCTGCCGGGACGACAAGGGGATCCACCGCAACATTGACCTCCTGTCCTTCAACCTGCAGCCTCTGCGGGGTGGCCAGCGATTCGGGGGGGATGTCCACCTTGACGTCGTTCTCGGGGTAGGTCTGGCAGGCCAGGCGGTGGCCGGAGGCGATGTCCGGTTCCCCTAGGGCATCCTGCTCGAGAAGGTTGACAGGAGAGGCCTCGCCGTGGGCCACGCGGACGCGACATCCCTGGCACAGCCCGACCCCGCCGCAGAGAGACACCAGCTCAACACCCGCTTGCCTGGCGGCGTCCAATAGCGAGGCGCCGACCTCGATCTGAACCCGCTTGCCGACGGGCTCGAAGTCGATGTTCACCTTCCGGGTTGCCCCAGGTTTCTCAGGCATTCTGTTCCCGATAGCGGCAGGTCTCGCGCTGGCTGCAGAAGTCGCAAGCCTTGCCCTCGGAGCGAACGTCCTTGCCCAAGCCGAGCACAAAGGACACGGACTTCCGGGGAATCATCATGCCGCCGTCAGTCAGGGTCACGCCGGCTTGCTGGGCGTCCACCAGGGAGAAGATTCCTTGCTGGCCTTCGCCCACGGGCCAGCCGACCATGCCGGGGCTGAGGGGGATCGTGGTCTGGAGTCCCCGGCTGGCGGCCTGCTCTTCAAAGCGACTGCACGCCGCGGCCGCCAGCGCATCGGCTGCGGCCGAGCCGAAGCCGTCGAGGGCTAGCCCGCGGACGGGGTCGGAGGGCATCACCTCAGTGACCCTCTGTTCGAGCTGCTCGCCGATGGTGCAGACGAGAACCACCACTTCTTCAGCTGCAGCCAGGTGCTGGGCAATGAGAGCACCCGCCAGGTATCGGCCACCCTGCAGCGACAAGCGCTCGTGCCTGAGGCCCTCGGCCGGATGGACGGCGTAGGCAACCGAGGGATCCAGCAGGGCATATCCCTCCTGCAACGCCTGTTCAGCGGCTGCGACCAGCGCCGGGTGACGCGCCCGGATCGCCGCTGGGTCTGCCCCTTGGCCGCGCAAGACAAGGTCGACATCAAGGTTCAGTTCCCAATCCCGCAGCAGTGGCATGCCTCAGTTGGCTTCCTTCGTCCGGGAACGGAAGTGAACGATGAAACGGCTGGCGTAGGGATCGCGCCCGAGCAACATGTCGGTCGCCCGGATGGTGGCCGTCAGCTTGAGAGGATCGGTGATCAGGCAGTTCGCCCCCGAATGGATGGCCAGCGCCAGAAACGCCTGGTTGACGGTGTGTCGGTCGGGCAAGCCGAAGGAGACGTTGCTGGCTCCCAAGTTGATGCTGAGGCCCAACTCCCGCCGCACCAACTCGATCGTCCGCAGTGTGACGGCAGCAGCGTTGGTGTCCGCTCCCACGGTCAGGACCAGAGGGTCGATGATGACGTCTTCAGCCGGGATGCCCATCTGGGCTGCCCGCTCCAGGATCTTGTTGGCGATCGCCAAGCGTGCCTCGGCCGTGGAGGGGATTCCGCTGTCATCCATCGTCAGCCCGATCACTGCCGCGCCGTGCTCTTTGACCAAATGCAGAACCGCCTGCAGGGACTGCTCTTCGCCGTTGACGGAGTTCACCAGGGCCTTTCCCGGGGCAACGGGGAGCGCAGCGGCAAGCGCCTTCGGGTTGGGCGTGTCGATGCAGATCGGCAGCCCAACCTGATCAGCCACGACCTTCACCACTTCCGGCAGCAGCGCGACGTCATCCAGCCCTGGAACGCCGACGTTGATATCCAGGATGTCGGCCATGGCCGCTGCCTGACTGCTGGCCAGCTCCCGGACGTAGTCGAAGTTGCGCTGGCTGAGCGCCTCGGCCAGCTTCTTCCGGCCGGTCGGGTTGATCTTCTCCCCGATGACCACCACAGGCCCAAGCGTGTCGATTGCAGCTTCCTTCTCCCTTCCTCGTAGCGTCGTTCTCATGCGTTGGACCTCCGTTGTTCGGTGCTGGGGCTACCCCTCTGATGGACGCGCACCAGATAAGGCCTCGATCGCGCGTGTCCGTCAATCGAACCCGGCTGTGCCTATCGGGAGTCGCCCTCTCTGGGTCTATTCTAATATGAAGCCATCTTTTTGCCTGGACCTCTTCCAGCCGGTGCGGCTTGGGACGCCTCGCGCCCCAGACGATGTCCAATCCGATCCGCACGCTGGGCCGAGGCGTGAGTTCGCGTTCTTCCCCTCTTCCGGTTCGCTGATCCTGAGCGGTTCCGTTCGTCCGAGAAGTGGCGAGGCAGCGAGGACAGAGTAGGCCGGCGACGGAGCTGGCGCTGCCCTGACGCGGTCCGGCGGGCCTGCCCGCCCGGCTTGA
>CAZEMA010000009.1:19870-34442 GCA_964513155.1 uncultured Anaerolineaceae bacterium | reverse complement strand
ATGGAGTCGCCCGGGATGAACGCTGTGGATCGGGACATCGGCAGAATCGTCACGAACATCATCCCGTTGGCCACGGCCCGCTCGTGCCCGTCCGATGGCCGGTTGCGGACCACGCCATTGACCCACATGGTCGACGAGCCGCCGCCATCCTGATTGAGCGCCCAGCTGGCGCCGAGAGTGTCGCGGCAGAAGGCGGCCAACTCGTCGAGCGTCATCCCGACGCTCCAGTCATCATCCCGCCCGTCGACGACGACAAAGTACACGTAGTCCTCATTGAAGCCGATGGCGGTCCGGGGGTGACGCGTGCGAGCGCCGGGATCGTCCTGCTCGAAGATCTCGCCCTCGCGCAAGAAGATGAAGCCTCCGCCGATCCCGGCGTAGCCGTTTGTCAGGTCGAGATGGCGCGGCGTGTCGCAGTCCGCCAAGTAGTCGGTGATCTCGAGCGAGATGCCCGCCGGATCGCCGATCCGGGCCTGTTCCAGAAGCTGCGAGGCGGAGCGGCCAACGCCGGAGAGCACGACATGGTCAAATGGAATGGGGATGGGGCCTTCGCCCTGGTGGATCTCCCGGATGACGCCCGTCACCATATGGGGCGGAGGGGTGACGCGAACAGGCTGGGTCAGTTGGACCAGGACCTCGACCCTATCCTCGCCCCCTGGGCTCTGGGGCTGTGTCTCTGGGGTGTAGAGGATGAGCCCGTGACGGACGAAAGGGATATCAACCCCGTGGATAGGCTGTGTCGCGCCGCTGGCGAGGTAGGTGAGAATCTGTCGTTCGGGATCGATGGACATGCAGGTGGCGATGGCGGCCTGCCGGTCCATCGTCCAGACGAAGCCAACGGGGCCCAGCCAACCTGCCTGCCAGTGGGTGAACCAGGAGGAATGGATCTGCGTGCCTTCCGGCTCGCCTGTCTCCGTATCGTGGTAGGAGCCGTTGATGGCGATGACGACATCGCTGCGGGTTCCCCAGGTGCCGCCCCAGGCGTTGATCGTCTGCTCGTAGCGCTCGGCCATCGAACTGACGGTCTCGAGGCGGTTCTGTGTGTCTCCCTGGGCGATGGCGCTGTCGATGGTCACATAGGGATTGTTGCGGTCGAGCCGGGCAACGTAGACGCGGTTGGGCCCCGAGACCCGGAACTCTCGGTACTCGACCCCGTCAACGATGATCTCCCAGCCATCGTCCGTGAAGCGATGGCCTGGCGAGACCGCCAGGAGTGGCAGGGCCAAGAGGAGGAGGAATACGACGACTTTGCGGCTCACGACGGTTTTCCCATGTCTAGAAGGGTACTGCTCCCTGAGGCTGAAGGTTTGATCTTGCCTGCACTGGCCGGCGCTCGCCAACGCTGGGCTTTGTTCCGGATCCTTCCGCCGCCCCGGGAAAGCTTGTCACTGTCCCAGAGAGGTCCTGGGCGCCTCAGCCCATGACGGCCGCTTCTGCTTCCCTCCAGGGGCAGGCTTCTGGAATCAGCACGCGGCTTGAATCCAGGCCGCCGCCCGCCTCCCCCCGTTCCTCGAAAGCGGAAAGGCCCGGACCTCCGGACGCCTGTTTGCCATGATACATGGAAGTGGGCACAAACGGAACCTGCGCAAGGTACTATCCGGCCCCGTAGGGCCACGGCTGGCCAACCGAGGCATCTGCAGGCTGGATGTGGGGTTCTGGGAGCCAGTGTCGGCTGGTGGAGGCGGGGAAGAGCAAGAACCGGCCTGCGCACGCCCTGTTGCGAGATAGGCCATTTGAGCGTCGGAAAGGCCACGGGGGCGGGCAGCGCCCGACGCCGATGGTCGTGTCCCGGACCGAGAACGAAACGCCTCACAGTCAGAGACTGCGAGGCGACCAGTCGGGGCGGGCGGATTTGAACCGCCGACCTCACGGTCCCGAACCGTGCGCTCTAGCCGAGCTGAGCCACGCCCCGATGGTGCCTGGATTGTACCACAGGCCCGCGACTACGAAGTCTTGAAGACGCGGCCGGCGGCGCTGGCCTGCTTCTCATCGACGGGGATCATGAAGCAGAAGAGGCTGCCGGTACCCTCCTTGGACTCACACCAGATCTGGCCGTTGTGCATCTCGACCATGGCCTTGGCGATGGAGAGGCCCAGGCCCATGCCGCCGTGGCGGCGCGTCAAATGCGACTCGACCTGGTAAAAGCGTTCGAAGACCCGCTCGACCTGTTCAGCCGGGATGCCGATGCCGGTGTCGACGACGAAGACTTTGACATGACCGGAGAGGGCCTCGGCCTTGATCCCAACCTGGCCGCCGGGATCGGTGAAGGTGATGGCATTGCGGATGAGGTGGGCCAGAACGACGTCGATCTTGTCGCGGTCGGCGCTGACGATCAGCTCGTCGTCCCGCGGGACGTCGTAGCCAAGCTCAATCTTCTTCTCCTTGGCCAACTCCTGGAAACGGTTGGTCATCTCGGCCACGAGTTGGCTCATCGAGAAGCGGGTGCGCCGGATCCGGGACTGACCCTGCTCTTTGTGCGCGATGGCCGACATGTCTTCGATGATCGTCTTCAACCGCACCGCGCTGTTCATGATGACGTCAAGCTGCTCGGCGTATTCTCCCGGCAGCTGTTGGCGCAGGAAGGTGGAATGCCCCAGGATCAAGCCCAGGGGGGTGCGCAGCTCGTGCGAGGCAACAGCGATGAAGTCCGACTTCATGTGGTCGAGGCGCATGAGCTCAATGTTGGCTTCCTGGAGGCGGCTCAGGAGCCGGGCGTTCTCGATGGCGATGGCCGCCTGAGGGGCCAGGGTCTCTAGAATGGAACGGTCATCTTCGGTATAATTGCCGCTGCCCAGCTTGTTGACGGCCTCGATCACCCCGATGGGTTCCTTGCGGATTATGAGGGGAACCCCGAGCAGCGATCGGGTGCGGAAGCCCAGGGCGCGATCGACCTGGCGGAAGACTCGGGGCTCGCGCGAGGCATCCTGGACAACCAACGGGCGGGCATTCTTGAAGATCCATCCGGCGATGGATGAATCCAGTGGCACGCTGACCTGGAGCATGTCGTCCTTCTGGGGCCGCGGGCCGGCGGCGAACCGTAGCTCGCCGCAGGAGGCATCATACAGCAGGATGGAGGCGCCCTCGCTGGCGGTCAGCTCGGCAGCGACGTCGACGATGGCCTGCAGCAGGGGCGGCAGATCGAGTGTTGCGGTCAGGGTGCGGCTGATCTCGAGCAAGCGTTCGAGCTGCTGGGCTTTGGTGAGCGGTACGGGCCTGTCGGCCATGATGGCTCCCTGCCTATCAGACCGATTCTACTATACCCGGCACCGCAGGAGACGAGGGGAAATGGTCCTGACTGGCGCTGCCGCCGGCAGGTTGGGATCTCGATCAGGAGGGTTGCATGCCCGTCAAGAGGAAAGTACGTGTGGCCATCATCGGAGTCGGCAACTGCGCTTCCTCCCTCGTGCAGGGTGTGCAGTACTACCGCCAGGCAAAGCCTGCCGACACGGTCCCCGGTTTGATGCACGTTGACCTGGGCGGTTACCACATTCGCGACATCGAGTTCACGGCCGCCTTCGACGTGGTCAAGTCCAAGGTGGGTAAGGACCTGTCGCAGGCGATTCTCGCCCACCCGAACAACACCATCAGGTTCGCCGAAGTGCCCCCACTGGGCGTGCCAGTCCGCCGGGGAATGACGCACGACGGGATCGGCAAGTACCTGTCGGAGGTGGTCGAGAAGGCGCCCGGCCCCACCGACGACATCGTTGGCGTCCTGAAGTCGACCAAAACGGATGTGGTCGTCTCCTACCTGCCGGTCGGTTCGGAGATGGCGACCAAGTGGTATGTCGAACAGGTGTTGGACGCGGGTTGCGCCTTCGTCAACTGTATCCCGGTCTTCATCGCCAGCTCGGACTACTGGGCGGAGCGCTTCCGGGAGCGGGGCCTGCCGATCATCGGCGACGACATCAAGAGCCAGGTCGGCGCGACCATCACCCATCGCGTCCTGACGACGCTCTTTGACGAGCGCGGGGTGCGGCTGGATCGGACCTATCAGCTCAACTTTGGCGGCAACATGGACTTCTACAACATGCTGGAGCGGGAGCGCCTGGAATCGAAGAAGATCTCTAAGACCGGCGCCGTGACCAGCATGCTTCCCTATCCGCTGGACCCGGCGAACGTCCACGTCGGGCCGAGCGACTACGTACCCTGGCTGACCGACCGCAAGTGGTGCTACATCCGCATGGAAGGCACCTCCTTCGGCGACGTCCCCCTCAACCTGGAGCTCAAGCTGGAGGTGTGGGACTCGCCGAACTCGGCGGGGGTGGTCATTGACGCGGTGCGCTGCGCCAAGCTGGCTCTCGACCGCGGCCTGTCGGGACCCCTGCTGGCGCCCTCCTCCTACTTCATGAAGACGCCACCCAAACAGTTCACCGACGATGTCGCCCGGCGGATGACGGAAGACTTCATCGCCGGGAAGGCGACTGGGGCGGAGTAGAAGTTCTCAACTCATGGGGCGTCCGGTACCGCCCGCATGTGCCTCCCGCCGTCTCGGCGGGAGGCTATCTCGCCCCTGCTTGCTCACCCGGAGGGTACGAGCGGGGGGACGGGCTGCACGCCCCTCCAGGACAAGGATATGCGCGCAGTTCGGCTACTTCATCCGGCACCCATCGAAGAAAAGCCGCTGCAGAGCGTCGCTGTGCCGATCCCCCAACCGGGGCCGGGGCAGATCCTGGTCCGAGTCCGGGCTTGCGGGGTCTGCCACACCGATCTGCACACCGCGGAGGGGGACATCGTTCCGCCGGCTTACCCGGTCACGCTGGGCCACCAGGTCGTTGGGACGGTCGAGACAATGGGGCCGGACCAGGAGGCTTGGGGGGTGGGGGACAGGGTGGGGATCCCCTGGCTTCACTGGGCCTGCGGGGAATGCGGATTCTGCCGGCGGGGCGACGAGAATCTCTGCTCAGCGGCCCGCTTCACCGGCCTTCAGGCACAAGGCGGCTACGCCGAGTACCTGCTGGCCGAGGCTCGCTTCGCCCTGGGCCTAGGCTGGGCGTTGAGCGACGAGCAGGCGGCACCCCTGCTTTGCGCCGGGATCATCGGCTACCGCTCGCTCCGCAAGGCGGACTTGCAGCCCGGCGAGCGGATCGGCCTCTTTGGCTTCGGCGCCAGCGCCCACCTGGCCGTCCAGGTGGCCCTGCATTGGGGATGCGAGGTCTGCGTTTTCACCCGCGGCGAGGGCCACCGCCGGTTGGCCCGCAAGCTGGGAGCCGCCTGGGTTGGTGGAGCGGAGGAGTCGCCGCCGGGTCCGCTGGATCGTGCCGTCCTGTTTGCGCCTGTGGGCGGGCTGGTACCGGTCATCCTGGAGAAGCTCCGCCCGGGTGGGACGCTGGCGATCAACGCCATCCACGCCAGCCCGCTCCCCGAGATGCCATACAGCCTGCTGTACGGCGAGCGCACGCTGCGCAGCGTCGCCAACGCCACTCGCCAGGACGGCGTTGAGTTCCTCAAGCTGGCGCAGACCGTCCCGATCCGATCGGCCACTCGGTCCTATCCTTTGGAGGAGGCCAACCGAGCGCTGCTCGACTTGAAGCGCGGCCGAATCGACGGGGCCGGGGTCCTGCTGCCATGATCCGCTTCGGGACCTCGGGCTTCTCCTACGACGACTGGGTCGGCCCGGTCTACCCCGCGGACCTGCCCAAGTGGGGATGGCTCGGGTACTACGCCCAGCAATTCGACACCGTCGAGCTCAACGTCACCTACTACCGGCTCCCTGACCGGAAGACGGTGGCGGGCTGGGTGAAGCGGACGCCGGAGAGCTTCTTGTTCTCGGTCAAGGCGCACCAGAGTCTGACACACGATCGCCAGGCGGCGGACTTCGAGGGCTTCCGCCACAGCCTGGCCGAGCTGCTCGAGGCCGGCAAGCTGGCCTGTGTCCTGGCCCAGTTCCCTCACTCGTTCCACCCGAACAAAGCGAATCGCGACTACTTGCCGGTCCTTCGGGAGGGGCTGGGGGATCTCCCTACCGTGGTGGAATTCCGCGACAGCGCCTGGGTAAGCGATGAGACGTTTGCCCAGCTGACAGCCCTGAACCTGGGTTTCTGCTGCGTGGATGAGCCGCGGCTCCCCGGCCTTATGCCTCCGACATCCCGGGCCACGGGGCCTCTGGCGTACGTTCGCTTCCACGGTCGGAACGCGGCCAATTGGTGGGAGCACGAGCAGGCCTGGCAGCGGTACGACTACACCTATGCCGATTCCGAGCTGGAGGAATGGCTTCCACGGCTCAGGGGGCTTGATGGCACTGTGCCATTGACGCTCGTCTACGCCAACAATCACTACCGGGGGCAGAGCGTGAACACGGTGCGACAGCTCCAGATGCTGCTGGCGGCAGCTTGACAGAACCAGTCCCCCCGGGCCAGTAGGTGCCCGCCATCGCCAGACTGTTGCGCATATCCGATGCTGTTGGAGATCTGGCGCAGGCTGTGGGCTCTTGAGGGCTTGTGGGACGGGATCTCCCCGGCCCTCGGCAGGCGGCAGTCTCGAGGGATTCACGGGCCGTTCTCAATGAAACCCGGTTTGACTCTGGCTTCATGGAGGCATCTTCGCTTTCTACGGGAATGGGCCGAATGGTATAATCATAAGGAGATACCCTCGGTTGCGAAGCCTCGGATCCAAGCCTTCGCCGTCTGCTCGGCAAGCCCGGTGGAACGTCTCCGGTGAGGGGTTGATGGTGCAACATGTCGGGACACTCCAAGTGGTCGACGATCAAGCGTAAGAAGGCCGCCAACGACGCCAGGCGGGGGAACCTGTTCACACGGGTGGCGCGCGAGATAGCCATCGCCGCCCGAGAAGGGGGTGGCGACCCCGAGTCCAACTTCGCCCTGCGCCTGGCGATAGACAAGGCGCGGGCCAGCAACATGCCCAAGGAGAACGTTGAGCGGGCGATCCGTCGCGGGACGGGCGAAGACAAGGAAGGGGCCACCTGGGAACAGATCGCCTACGAGGGCTTCGCGCCTCACGGCGTGGCGCTGATGATCGAAGTGGTCACCGACAATCGCAACCGGGCAGTTGCGGAAGTGCGCCATGCCCTGACGCGAGGCGGGGGGAACATGGCCGATGCGGGCGCAGTCGCCTGGCAGTTCAAGCGGGCGGCCTACTTCGACATCCCGGCCGCAGGGACCGACGCCGACAAGGTGTTTGAGGCGGCGGTCGAGGCTGGCGCCGACGACGTGGTCACCAGTGAGGACGACATCGAGATCTACGCCCCGGTCGAGGCGTTCAAGTCCATCAGTGACCGCCTGGAGGCAATGTCGATCAAGCCCTTCGAAGCGGCGCTACGGTTGATCCCGACAACGACGATCGAGCTCTCCCCGGAGCAGACGCTTCAGGTGATGCGGATGATCGAGGGCCTGGAGGAGCTCGACGACGTCCAGCAGGTCTACTCGACGTTGAAGGTCACCGACGCCGCCGTAGCTCTGCTCGAGGCCGCATAGCCCCCAGGGCGCTGGGGCAACCGCATGCTGGCCATCGGAATCGACCCTGGCACGGCGAGCAGCGGTTACGGGTTCGTCCGCCAGAGGGAAGACGGGGGACTTGAGGCGGTGGAGTACGGGGTGATCACCACTCCACCCGGCGCTCCCATGCCCGAACGGCTTCTGCAGTTGCACACCGACTTGTCAGACCTGATCGCTCTCCACCATCCCGATACCGGGGGGGTGGAGCAGCTCTTCTTCCAGAAGAATGTCTCCACGGCGATCAGCGTGGGCCAGGCGCGTGGCGTGGCCATCCTGGTTCTAGCACAGGCCGGCCTCCCCGTCCGCGAGTACTCGCCGCGAGAAGTCAAGCAGGCCATCGTTGGCTACGGCGGGGCCGACAAACGCCAGGTTCAAGAGATGATTCGGGTGCTCCTCTGTCTTGAGTCGATCCCCAAGCCGGATGATGCCGCCGATGCGCTGGCGGTAGCCATTTGCCACTTGCACAGCAGCCAGTTGCGCCAACGTCTGGAGAGAGCCGAGTGATATCGTCATTGCGGGGCACCGTCCAGCGAGTGGGACCCGGGAATATCGTGGTTGAGGTGGGGGGCGTCGGCTTCTCGGTGGCCGTGCCCGCCACAGTCCTGGAAGACTCGCCGGAGGCCGGGCAGAGCATCTCTTTGTACACCCGCCTTATCGTCCGCGCAGATTCTCTCTCGCTGTACGGCTTCGGCAGCCCCGAGCAGCGCCAGCTCTTCGACATGCTGCTCCAGGTGAACGGGGTAGGGCCCAGGCTGGCCATGGCGGTCCTGTCGCACCTATCGCCGGAGCTTCTGCGTTCAGCGGTCGGGACTGGCCAGGCTGACATCCTGACCCGCGTTCCCGGAATCGGACGCAAGACCGCCGAGAAGATCATCTTCCATCTGAAGGACCGCATGGTGGTGGCACCGCTGGCTGAGGTGCCTGCACCGACCGCGGTCGACACGGAAGTCTTGCAGGTCCTGACCGCGCTGGGATACAGTCTGGTGGAAGCTCAGGCGGGCGTACAGTCGATCCCTGTCGGCACAGCCCAGGACGTCGAGGAACGCGTCCGGATGGCCCTGAAGTACTTCAGCCGGCCCTAGGGCTCGTGTTTCCTTGGCCACATGCCAGCCCCCCCGCGTCGCTCCAGGCGGATTCCTCGGTTATTCCTCCCTTCTGAGCCGAAGTGACGGCCCGCGACCCGGCCGGACACCCGGAGACGGGGGGCAGAATGCCGATCCGTCTGGCAAAGGACGGCGCCCCTCCAGGGGAATCGGGCGCCGGCGCCCCAGCGCCTCAGGCAACCGCTAGACAAAAGGGAGCCGTTCAGGTACCATTCGCTTGCTGTGGTTCTCGACGACTTCGGAAGTCCAGGGGACTTCCGAAGTCGTCGAGCGCGACCCCCGGCCGCGGAGGAATCATGTCGGACCTGCTCAAGAGCCTGTCCTCGGACCTCAAGGCCCAGATCGAAGCCTTCACACCTGAGATCGAGCTCAAGGAGCTCGGGTTGGTGTTGGAGGCAGGCGACGGTATCGCCCGCGTCTCTGGCCTGGCAGGGGTTCGGTCTCAGGAGCTGGTGCAGTTTGCCAATGGCGTGATGGGCATCGCCTTCAACCTCGAGGCCGACGCCGTGGGTGTGATCATCATGGGCGACTATGCCGGTGTCGAGGAGGGGATGCAGGTGCGCGGCACCGGGCGAATCGCCTCCGTCCCCGTCGGCCAAGGACTGGTCGGACGGGTGGTCAACGCCCTGGGCGCGCCCGTCGATGGCAGAGGGCCGATCGCAGCCGAGGCGTATCGGCCGATCGAGACCATCGCTCCCGGAGTGGTTGCGCGCAAGGACGTGGATACGCCTGTTCAGACGGGCATCCAAGCCATCGACGCGATGATCCCCATCGGGAGGGGGCAGCGGGAACTGATCATCGGCGACCGCCAGACGGGCAAGACGGCTCTGGCCATCGATACGATCATCAACCAGAAGGGCAAGGATCTGACCTGTATCTATGTGGCAATCGGCCAGAAGCGAGCAGCCGTCGCCCGGACCGTAGGCACGCTCGAGCGCTTTGGGGCGATGGAACACACGGTTGTGGTTATCGCCGCAGCAGATGAGCCGGCCACCCTGCAGTACATCGCCCCCTATGCCGGCTGTGCCATCGGTGAGCACATTGCCGCATCGGGCCGGGACGCACTGGTCGTGTATGACGACCTCTCCAAACACGCCTGGGCCTACCGTCAAGTCTCTCTGCTGTTGCGGCGGCCGCCAGGCCGGGAAGCCTACCCCGGTGACGTCTTCTATCTCCACAGCCGCCTTCTGGAGCGGGCCGTCCGGATGGCCGATCGTTACGTTCTGGTGGTCCGCTCGTGGGAAGGCGCGGTGGAGGAGAAGGATGGCCTCGACGGCAAAGTCTACGGAGGGCCCTTGGCACGCAAGGAGGCCGAGGCCGCTCTGGCAGCCCGGCTGGATGCATCGGGCTTGAAGGTCGCCAAGGTGCGGGGCTCGGGCGGCTCGCTGACTGCCTTGCCGATCATCGAGACGCTTCTGGGCGATCTCTCGGCATACATCCCCACCAACGTCATCTCGATCACCGATGGCCAGATCTATCTGGAAGGCAACCTGTTCTACGCCGGAATCCGGCCTGCCGTGAATGTCGGCCTCTCGGTCTCGCGGGTGGGCGGCGATGCCCAAACAAAGGCCATGAAGCAGGTGGCCGACAAGCTGCGCCTGGACATGGCCGCCTACCGAGAAGTGGCCGCGTTCGCCCAGTTCGGCTCAGATCTGGATAAGGCGACCCAGGCCCAGCTAGCCCAGGGCAAACGGCTCCAGGAGATCCTTAAGCAGCCTCAGTACGAGCCGATGTCCCTTGAGGACCAGGTGACGGTCCTTTTCGCTGTTACCCGAGGCTATGCCGATCAAGTGCCGGTCGAGAAAATTCGGGAATGGGAGACCGCCTTGCTGCGGGTTCTGGGAGCCTCCCAGCGGGAGATCGGCAAAGACATCGCCGATCGGAAGATGATCACCCAGGAGAACGAGCAGGCTCTCCGCCAGGCGATTGACACCTTCAACCGCGGCTGGTTAGGCTAGAAAGAGACGGTAGGCGATGCCATCCGCCCGCGAAATGCGGCAGAGGATCCAGAGCGTCACCAACATCGCCCAGGTCACCCGGGCGCTTCAGGCCGTCAGTGCCAGCAAGGTGCGGAAGGCCCAACAAGCCGTGTTGGCCACGCGCCCTTATGCGACAAAAGCCTGGCAGGTACTTGAGCACCTATCCCACCAATCCGGACGTGAGTTCCTCCACCCGCTGCTCACCGAGCGGCGCGAGGTGAAGCGTATTCTGGTCGTCCTGATCAGCGGCGACCGGGGACTGGCTGGCGCCTATTACGGCAACATTGTCCGTGCCACGCTTGAGCGCTTTGGCCGATGGCCGGTCCCGGTCAGCTACGTCGTAGTGGGGCGCAAGGGCCGGGAGATCATGGCTCGTAGGCATGTGGACATCGTGGCGGAGTTCAGCAACCTGCCGCTCACTCCGTCCTTCGCCGACGTCTCGGCGATCGGGCAAGTGGCGGTGGAGGATTTCCGCGATGGTCGCGCCGACCAGGTGTACCTGGCCTACACCCGGTTTGTTAATCTGCTGCGCCAGGAACCGACGATCCAGAAAGTCCTCCCGCTGGAGATGGAGGCCGGCCAACCCCGGGTGAGTGGCCCTGCCAGGCAAGGGGCAACACCCGAATACGTCTATCTGTACGAGCCGGGCGAGGCGGAACTCGTCAACCGGATCGTGCCGCGGTTCACTGCCCTCCAGCTCTATCAAGGGGTGCTCGAATCGCTGGCCAGCGAACACGCTGCCCGGATGGTGGCGATGCGCAATGCCACGGAGAACGCTCACGAGCTGGTTGACGCCTTGCGGCTTCAGTACCACAAGGCCCGCCAGCAGGCGATCACCAATGACATGCTCGACATCGCCGGCGGGGCCGAGGCCCTGGCGAAGGCCTAGGAGTGTGATGGGAAAGCCCTGCTTCCTGGAAAGAATTCGTATCAGTGGTTGTTGGGGCGAAGCCCCAACAACCACTAGTACGGTTCTCTTCTCCCGGCAAGGCGGTTTTTCATCACCCTGCCAGGGAGCCAATACTCGAGTGTGATCTGGGGAGATGAGCAGAATGCCAAGAGCGACCGGCCAGGTGGTGCAGGTCCTGGGTAGCGTGGTGGATTGCGCCTTCCCTGCAGGGGAGTTGCCCGAGGTCTTTGACGCGATCGAAGTGCCGCGTCAGGGAGAGGATCCCCTCATCTTGGAGGTGCAGCGGCATCTTGGTAACCAGGTGGTCCGGACTGTGGCCATGGACTCGACCGAAGGCCTGCAACGCGGCGCCCCGGCGCACGATACAGGAGGGCCGATCCGCGTGCCCGTGGGTGAGGCCACGCTGGGCCGGGTGTTCAACGTGCTGGGGCGCCCCGTGGACGGCCGGGGTGCGGTGCAGGCCCAACAGCACAATCCGATTCACCGCTCGGCTCCCAAGTTTGAGGATCAATCGCGGAAGGTGGAGGTCTTCGAGACCGGGCTGAAGGTGATCGACCTGATCGCCCCCTTCACCAAGGGGGGCAAGACCGGCATCTTCGGTGGGGCTGGCGTCGGCAAGACGATCATTATTCAGGAGCTCATTCGCTCGATCGCCACAGTCCACAAGGGCAACTCCGTCTTCGCCGGGATCGGTGAGCGAACCCGGGAGGGCACGCAGATGTACCGGGAGATGATCGAGTCGGGCGTGCTCAAAGACACCGTGATGGTCTATGGCCAGATGAACGAGCCAGCAGGCGTCCGATTGCGCGTCGGCCTGACGGCGCTGACGATGGCCGAATACTTCCGCGATCAGGGGCGGGACGTCCTCCTGTTTATCGACAATATCTTCCGCTTTAGCATGTCGGGCTCTGAGGTCTCGGCCCTCCTCGGCCGGATGCCCTCCGCCGTTGGCTACCAACCCACGCTGGCGACGGAGATGGGCGAGCTTCAGGAACGCATCACCTCCACCCGGAGTGGCTCCATCACTTCGATGCAGGCGGTCTACGTTCCGGCAGACGACTATTCCGACCCCGCCCCGGTGGCGACTTTCACCCATCTGGATGCCACGATTGCCCTGGAGCGCTCGATTGTCGAGAAAGGCATCTACCCCGCCGTCGATCCACTGGCTTCCACGTCGCGCATCCTAGACCCGGAGATTGTGGGCGAGGAGCATTACCGGGTGGCGCGTCAGGTGCAGCAGGTCCTCCAACGCTACAAGGACCTGCAGGACATCATCGCCATTCTGGGGATTGACGAACTGAGCGAAGACGACAAGATTCTCGTCTCGCGGGCTCGCAAAATCGAACGCTTCTTCTCCCAGCCGATGTTCGTCTCCCGGCAGTTCACGGGTCTGGAAGGGCGATACGTGCCGCGTGAGGATACGGTGCGCGGTTTCCGAGAGATCCTGGAAGGGCTGCACGACGTCTTGCCGGAGCAGGCCTTCCACATGGTGGGCACGATCGAGGATGCCCTTGAGAAAGCCGGGCGCCTGGCGGCGTGAGAGCCGCCTCCCGGATTGAGGTTGCGATGCCGATCCGCTGCGAGGTTGTGACGCAGGACAAGAGACTTTTCGAGGGCCCGGTCGAGGCCGTCATCGCCCCGGGGGAAACCGGCGAGTTGGGTATCCTGCCGCATCACGCCCCGCTGCTAACCACCCTGGGATACGGGGTGCTTCGTCTGCGCCTGGAGGATCGCGAGGAGGATTTCGTCATCGGCGGAGGCGTGATGGAGGTGCTTCCGGACAGGGTGACCGTCCTGGCGGATGTGGGGGAGAATGTGGCCGAGATCGATATCGGCCGGGCGGAAAGGGCCCGGGCAAAGGCACACGAGCTGCTCAAGCACCGTGAGGTGCTGGGAGAGGAAGAGTACGCGGCGATCGAGGCCGCCTTGCGCCGTTCGAATCTGCGGCTAGGGGCGGCCCGGCGCTTCGGCAGGGCCCGCAAGCCGGGTCCGGGATACGGGTCGGGGGAGGAAGGGTGAGCAGATGGCTCTCTTCGGGAGAGACCTGGGTATCTCGCTGGGATCGTCCACTACCGTGATCTGCGAGAGAGGCGAGGTCGTCTTGCACGAGCCCACGGTTGTGGCGATCGTGATCGATGAGATGAAGATCGTCGAGGTCGGCCAGGCGGCGCGGGACATGTACGGCCGCGTTCCGGAGACCATCGATGTGATGCGCCCGGTGCGGGACGGCGTCATTGCCGAGTTCGCCGTCACCCAGCGCATGCTGGGGTACTTCGTGGAAAAGGTCTGCGGGTCCACTAGGCTCTTCAAGCCGCGGGTGATGATCACGGTGCCTTACGGCGTGACAAGCGTAGAGAGCAGGGCGGTCCACGAGGCGGCCCTGCAGGCCGGCAGCCGGGAAGTGTTTCTGATCCAGGAGCCCCTGGCGGCGGCCATCGGGGTCGGGTTGCCCATCGCCACCCCTTCGGGCAACATGGTCGTTGTCATGGGGGGAGGCGTGAGCGCGGCCGCGGTGATTGCCATGAGCGGCATCGTCACGGCGGAAGCTGTCCGCGTCGGTGGGGCGCGGCTGGACGAGGCCATTGTCGCCTACGTCCGTAAGAAGCATGGCCTGGTCATCGGCTCGCGCACGGCGGAGGAGGTCAAGATCCGCATCGGTGCGGCCATACCCGCCGACGAGGTCCGGACGATGGAGATCCAGGGCCAGGATCAGGTGACCGGCCTGCCCCGGACGATCACGCTGACGACGTCCGACGTCGCGGAGGCGCTACAGGAGACGCTGCACCTGATGCTGGCCGCGGTGCGCAAGGTCCTTGAGCATACCCCGCCGGAGCTGGCCTCCGACATCATCGACCGGGGGATGGTCGTCTGCGGAGGCACCGCCCTGTTGCGGGGGATCGACAAATGGCTGACCCGGGAGACGGGCGTCCCGGCGTATCTGGCTGAGGAGCCGGTTGTGTGTGTGGCCAAGGGCGCCTCGCGCGGCCTAGGGATGCTCGACCGGCTGCGGCGGAGCTTGCCGTCGACGTAGACCGTCGCCTGGCAACTTCTACGAGGCAAAGGGGCCGTCCCGCTGGGTAGGCGGGGCGGCCCTGGCTCTCTCCCCGAACCGCGACACGACGTCTGACG
>CAZEMA010000009.1:4202-19770 GCA_964513155.1 uncultured Anaerolineaceae bacterium | reverse complement strand
TGGGTAGGCGGGGCGGCCCTGGCTCTCTCCCCGAACCGCGACACGACGTCTGACGCGCGGGCCGAAGGCCTCGACGCGCCATCAGGGGGCGGAGGCTACGGGCGGTCCCGGGGGCAATGCCTCGGTGCCTGGCCTACCAGCGAACCCCCTCAGCCTTCTTGGCGCAACTGCTGGGCCTGACCGGTTATGGTGGCCCCTTCGGTACCCCCGAAGTATCAGCCGGATCCCAAGTTACTCCGGCGAGATGGTCCAGGGTGGGGGTATTCGGTCGCCGGGGAAGTCAGCGTAGGTGGTGGGTCATCCGCTGTAGGTGGACCAGCGGGTCGATGTATTGGACCTGAACCCCGTCGGGGACGATGACGGCGGTGGGGGTATAGCACAGGATCGCCTGGATGCCGGCCTCGACCAGGCGGTTGGCTGCGCGTTGCGCCTGCTGGGCGGGAACGGTAAGCATGGCGACGCGGATGCCCCGGGAGCGGATGTCCTCAACCATGGTGCTGGCATCCTGGATCACTAACTCGTTCACCCGATCGCCGATCTTGGCGGGATCGTCGTCGTAGATCGCGGTGATGCGGAAGCCCCGGGTGAGGAATCCGCCGTGGCGGGCAACCGCCCGCCCGAGGTCGCCGACGCCCACCAGGGCGACGTCCCATACGCGGTCGACCTTTAGGATGCGCCGCAGTTGCTCTTCCAGGAAGGCGACGTTGTATCCAGTGCCCTGCTTGCCGAACTCGCCGAAATGGGAGAGGTCTTTGCGGATCTGCGCCGAGGAGATGCCCAGGCGGGCCCCCAGCTCCTGAGAAGAGGCCACCAGGATGCCTTCTGCGGCCAGTTGACTGAGGCCTCGCAGGTAGAGGGGAAGGCGGCCGATGATGATGTCTGGAATGGGTGCAGGCTCCATGGGCTCCTCCGGCCGAGAGGTCAGATCGCGCGATGCCCAATTATAAGGCAGGCGCCGAAAGCAGGGGGGTTTGGGCTTGAGCGCCTGCGCTGCTGCGTGGGCGGGGGGTATAATCCTCGAGACCGGCCGGGCAGACCGGCCGATCTCTGGACCGGATCATGTTTCTGGATGAAGCGCGCATCTTTGTGGCCTCCGGGCGCGGCGGGGACGGCGCCGTGCACTTTCGCCGCGAGAAGTACGTTCCCCGAGGCGGCCCGGACGGTGGCGACGGCGGCAGAGGCGGCGACGTCGTGCTGGAGGTCGTCGCGACGCTCAACACGCTGGCCGCTTTCCGCCGGCAGACGCGTTTCCATGCGGAGGACGGCCGCCGCGGAGGCAGCAGTGACAAGACGGGGCGAGACGGTGCGCAGATCGTCGTCGGTGTAGCGCCGGGCACGGCGGTGCGCGATGAGGCCGACGGGGCGCTTCTGGCCGATCTGGTGAAGCCCGGCCAGCGGCTTGTCGTCTGCCGAGGCGGGCGCGGCGGCCGGGGGAATGCCCGCTTCGCGACTTCCCGTAACCAGGCGCCGCGGATGGCCGAGAGAGGAGAGCCGGGGGAGGAGCGCTGGCTCCGTCTCGAACTCCGGTTGATCGCTGACGTAGGCATTGTGGGTATGCCGAACGCGGGGAAGTCGACGCTCCTGGCGGCCGTCACCAACGCCCATCCCAAGATCGGCGACTACCCGTTCACCACGCTCGAACCCAACCTGGGAGTGGCCGAGCTCGAGGACGGACTCACTCTCGTGCTGGCCGACCTCCCTGGGCTGATCGAAGGGGCCCACACAGGGGTGGGGCTGGGTACCGCCTTCCTGCGGCACGTCCAACGCACGCGTGTGCTCATTCACCTGGTTGACGGTTCCGCGACGAACCCGCTGGTGGACTTCTCCCAGGTGAACGGGGAGATGGCGCTATTCGACCCGGGTTTGGCGCGCAAGCCACAGCTGGTGGCAGTGAACAAGTTGGACCTGCCTGAAGTGCGCGAACGATGGCCAACGCTCCAGTCGGAGTTCTCTAGCCGCGGCTACCAGGCGCTGGCGATCTCGGCCCTCGCCCGGACCGGCTTGCGGGAGCTGATGAACACGACGGCCCAGGCCCTGCAGCAGGCGCCGCACCCTGAGGAGGCGGAAGAAGTGCCAGTCTACCGGCCGGGGGCGCCTGCCACGTCCTTCGATATTCGCCGGGATCCCGATGGATGCTGGCGTGTCGTCGGCAAGGCAATCGAGCGAGCAGCCGATATGACCTACTGGGAGGAAGACGAAGCCGTGCGCCGCTTCCAGCGGACGCTGGTCCGCCTGGGGGTCGAGGAGGCCCTGCGGGAAGTAGGGGCGCGCGCCGGCGAGACGGTCCGCATCGGAGAGTACGAGCTGGAATGGCAAGACTGACCGGAGTCTTCGGCGGGACCTTTGACCCGCCTCACCTCGGACATCTGACCTTGGCCGAGAAGGCCCGGGCGGCGCTGGACCTGGATCGCGTGCTGTGGGTCGTGACCGCCCAGCCGCCGCACAAGCCGGGCGAGCCGATCACGCTGGTGGAGCATCGGGTGGCGATGGTGGAGGCAGCCATTCGTGGCTACCCATGTTTCGAGCTCTCCTGGGCTGACATCGAGCGACCGGCGCCCTACTTCGCGGTGGACACCCTCCGCTGGCTGAGCGACCGTGACCCCACGGCCCGATGGGCCTACCTGGTCGGCGAGGACTCCCTCCATGACCTGCCAGCCTGGCACACGCCGGATCGATTGCTGGAAGCGTGCACCATCCTGGGCGTCATGCGCCGGCCAGGAGTGCAGGTTCACTGGGAGGAGCTGGAGGCGGCTCTTCCAGGACTGAGGGCCAAGGTCCGGTTCTTCGAGGCGCCGCTCGTACCCATCTCTGCCAGCGAGATTCGGCAGCGGGTGAGGGAGGGATGCCCCTACCGCGACTTCGTCCCTCCGGCAGTGGCCGACATCATCGAACGCTTGCACCTCTACAAATGAGCCTTCTTCTCGACGCCTCGTTCTTGGCCGCGGCTCTCGGGCACTTTGCGGTCGACTTCCTTAACTCCCAACGCCCCGTCCTTCTGGCGGTCTTGAGCGTCCCTCTTGGCCTGACAAATGCCCTCATTGGGCTGATCAGCCTCATCTACAGCTTCGTCTCCAACATCTCGCAACCCCTCTTCGGTTGGCTCGCCGACCGAGCGGGAGGGCGCGGCGTGGCCGGGGCCGGCGTGCTTTGGATGGCCGGCATGTTCGGCTTGGCTGTCATCGCCCCGGGTTACCTGTCGCTGGCCCTCCTTGTGCTCGCAAGCCTCGGTTCGGGAGCGTTCCATCCCGCCGGAACGGTCGAGGCGGCCGAGATCGGGAAGGTTCGGTTCACAGGGCGGGAGATCACTGCGGCCTCGATCTTCTTCCTCTTTGGCCAGGCCGGTTGGTCATTGGGCCCGGCCATCGGCGGGCCCATCGTGGACCGCTGGGGGCCGGCTGGCCTGCTGATCCTCGTGCCCTTTGTGGTGCCCGTGGGCATCAACGCCAGCCGGCGCTTCAGCCCGAACCTGCCGGTTTCGAACGGGGTGAGGGGAGCAGCGGCCGCGACAGCCTGGGAAGGCAGCCGATGGAGCCTGCTGCCGTTCTTGCTTCTGATCGCCCTGCGTTCGTGGTCGCAAACGAACATGTCGACCTTCTTGCCCAAGTACTACAGCGACCTTGGCTACACTCCCACCGTCTATGGGATTATCGCCGCAGTGTTCATGGCCGGCTCGGCCATCGGTGGTGTGGCCGGCGGATGGCTTGCCGATCGCTATGACAAACGGGCTATCACGGTGTGGACCCTGGCTCTGGGCGCGATCCCGCTGGCTCTGTACCCCGCGCTCGGCCAGACCGGATGGGCTTACGCGATCGCCTTCCTGGCTGGGGCGCTCACCGGCGCTCCTCACGCCATCATCATTGTCGCCGCACAACGGATGATGCCGAGCCAGATGGGGGCGGCCTCCGGTCTGGTGCTAGGATACATGTTCACCTCCGGCTCCCTGGGTACGCTGTTGAGCGGCATTCAGGCGGACCATGTGGGCTTCAGCGCCGTCTTCTTGACAACTGCCGGCATCACGCTGATCGCCGCCGTCATGGGGCTCTGGATGCGGAGGGATTGACCACCGCCGAGCCTGGGTCAGCCGCCATCCCTGTTGTGATCGCGCATCGACCCCGACAGGGATCGATGCGCCTCTGACGGAGTGGCAGCCTGACCCGGGTTGACCTGCCTACTGCCCCTCCGCTGCCCATCCGTAGAGCTCCAGCGAGCTGGTCAGCCTGGTGACGGATCTGGCCAACGAGACGCTCCCTTCCCGTTCTCGATTGGCGCCTGACGGGTCGAGTTTTGACGGCTGCCAACGGACGCACGCGGTGGGAGAGGCTCGGGCCAGGGCTGAGCCGGGCTGGTCCCGGAGCCCGCGTGATATACTGCTCGGCGTCGATGGAGCAACCGTCGGAGCGATGCGAATAGATCCCAAGCGGACGTTGTACACTGCCTTCTGCTGGCTCGTTCCCTTGGCAGGCGTGGGGCTGTTAGTATTGGGACTGCTGATCGCCTCCGGGCGGTTTGAGAGCTATCTTCTCTCCCTGATCGCGTTCCTCAAAGGGCATCCGCCGGCCCCGCATTGGTCAGCAGAGTTGCAGAGCCTCCGTTCGGGCACGTTGGCTTTTGGGCTGGTCTTTGTCGTCCTTGGGCTGGCCGTTCTGCCCAAGGCGCGCCTGGTTCTCGAGACCCCACTTCGGGCGGGGCAGGCGGCACTCGTCGCGCGATCGCTGTCGTTCGATCGGTGGGATGCGATCATCCTGGCAGGCTTTGCCCTCTTCGCCGTCCTGCTCAGTGTAGGGAGCCTGCAAGGCAACTTCCCCTATGCGCATATTGGCGGTGACGCCGCCAACTTGGCGGGATTCGCGGCTGCCCGAGCACATCCGGAGCTCTTCGTGGGCGACGAGATCCTCGGCGACCCGAACAACTTCCGGTACTACTCCTCCCTCACTATTCCCTTGATCCGGGCTCTCGACAACAGGCTGGGGGACTACGGACTTGCCTTCCTGGCGCTCCAGGCGCCTCACGTTCTTCTGCAGCTGACGGGCTTCTACCTCCTGGGGCGGATTCTCTTCTCCAGCCGGTATTGGGCCGCTTTGTTGTCAATCATCAACGGCCTGCCGGTGAGCCTCATGTTGGGTGAGATCTGGGGCGTGTCGTCGTTGGCCCTGCCTCGCGTCTCCTTCCAGACCTTCTTGCCGTTCGTCCTGGTTGCGGCGATCTTGTGGCGGAACAAACCTTCTCGCTGGCCGGGGCTGATGGTCATGGCGGGCATGTTGATGTACCTGCACATGGTAAGTGGTCCCACGTGGGCACTTGCCCTTTGGCTGGGCCTCTGGGTTTGCCTGCCCGCATCATGGTCGTGGAAGAAACGCCTGGCGTACCTCGGCCTGCTTGGAGCCGTCTTCCTCCTGGCCGTCTCGCCCTTTGCCTTCAACTACCTGCGCTCGCACGCAAGGGTCACGACGGGAGATTACGAGCATCTCTATGCCATCATGGTGAGCATCTACCCGTCGAAGATCCTCGACGCCCCGGGGGCTTTCATCGAATCGCTGTGGGTGTATGCGAAGCTATTCCTTCTACCCCTCAGCCTCCTGGGCGCCGCACTCCTCCTGATGCTCCGGCGCACCGACCGCAAGATTCTGGGCTTGGTGGGGCTCTGGAATCTGGGGATTCTGCTCGCCTCAGTGGGCATTCCCAGCGTCGAGGGCGCCATCGAACGGGCCTTTCACCTGCTGCCTCTCCAGATCGACCTTGTCCGCGGGATCCGCTACCTCGTTCCCTTCATGCTCCTGGTGGCTTTGTGGCCCCTTGCGGAAATCAGTAGCCAGCTCCGCCGCCTAGGGGACAGGCGAGGGGTGGCCCTGGTGATGCTCTCGGGGGCCCTTCTGGTCAGCGCGTGGGCTTACGAGCATCCGCCGTACCCGACGGAGCTACTCCGCGGTCTGCAATGCTTGGCACAAGGGCGGCTGGTGTGCACCGAGTCGGGTCAACTTGGGCGGACGCTGGATGGCGTTCGCGAGGCAACCCCGCCAGGCTCGCGCATCCTGGCGACAGCGCTGCCCATGCAGATCCGATACCGTTCCACCCGCCCCGTCCTGTACACGAAGCGCGACGGCGACATCCTGGGGATGGCCAATCATGCGGGTCTGGTTGAATGGGAGCGAAGGAATGCAAGGATGAACGAGATCCTGGGAATCCCCGAGACCGGCCCGAGGCTTGCGGAGCTCGCTGCGTTCGGTCGCGAGCTTGGGGCGGACTACTTGTTCGTCGACTTCCCAGTCTCGCCCGAGGATCTGATGACCGCTGGCGCGGAAATCGCCTTTCAGAATCCCCCTTGCACGCTGTTGCTTCTTCGCTGACCCTGGCCAGCCTGGCCCAGCCCGGCGCTTGCAGGCCGGGACCATCCCCCATCCCTCACAGCCGTGCCCTATTCTATGCCGGCATCCCTTTCCCCCTCAGACCAGTGTCCCTGCAAGGCCGGGGTCCTTGGGAGGGCTGCCCGGGTTCCCACCCTGAAGCCTCAGCGTGAGGATCTCGTGCGGGCGGGCGCGGAATCCCACGTGGTGGCCGCCCTCGATCTCCAGCGGGTTAATTGGGGCCTCGTCTAGCCGAGCCCGGGATGCGGCCTTGAACCGGAGCCACGAGGTCAGGCGAACTTCAATGGTTTCGTCGCTCAGGTTCACCCCCCGAACGATCAGACCCTCGCCGTCTTCGGACGTCTTGACGGCCGTGAGGCGGAACTCGGGGGGCGACCATGCGAGCAGGGAGGAGGTGGGGGGGAGTTCTCCCTCGTGTAGTGTCGCGCCGACGGCTCGCATCGGGGACTGGAAGGCGTACGCCTGCTGAATGGCCTCGGCCGGATCAGGGGCAAAGGGGATCAGGCTGAGATGGTAACGATGTGGGCCACGGTCTTGTCCGCCCGGAGTTGTCACTATGGGGCCGGCGGCGCCCTTGCGATTGGCTAGATCGTCCCGGGAGAGCCAGCCGAAGCAGCGCAGGAGCGTGACCGCAATCACCCCATCCGGCGAGACGCTGGCTTCGCGCAAACCGCGGTTAGCCACCAGCAGCCCCTTCTTCCCGTCGGTGGCGAACACAAAGCAACGCATGGGCACTTCAGGCCGGGGCTGCTCGATCCAATCCTCCGTCCCAAGCGGCAATCTCGTTGGTCGTCGCACGATCTCGCAGTGCCCATCGAAGGAGGCCTCTTCCACTCCGAAGGGCAGCGGGAAGAGCGCTTGAAGGCGATGGTCCTCGGAGGCGTTCTCGACTTCGATTTCGACGTCCAGCCGGGGAACACCTGGGCGCAAGCTGAGCCGGGTCCGGACCGGGAGGCGAACCGCCTCATCGCACCTGCTCCTGCGGTCGGGGCTCAGCCGGGCGGGCAAGCGGTAGACCAGTTCTATCTCGAGAGCCTGCTCGAAACCATCGATGGTCCGAACGACTCGTGGGGGCTGGGCCGGCGCCTCAACCGGCAGATCCCCTTCAACGGGGCAGAAGGTGTACGAGTCCCCCCGATCCGCCTCGTCTCTCAGCCGCAGGAGTCCGGCGAAGGTCGTCATAGCCACGCGGTCGGAGAGCGTGATGGTGCCGTCTTCGGCGACCTCGGCTCGCAAGCGCTCATTCTCGATGGCCCGACCCCCGTCCTTCTGCGGTTCTGCCGGGGAGGCCTCGGCTGGCCGCAGACTCAGCGTCCGATACCCGTGGGAGGGGATAGCTCTTGCCAGCAGGTCGACATCGACCTCAGTGGCCAGGTGGGCCTGCAGGCGGAACTTCTCCGTGCTGCCGATCTCGAGCAGACGATCGATCTCCTGCCAGGCGGCCTGATAGGAGGACGGGTTGGGGTCGCCGTTCTCGGAGAGGGCCACATCCACGAGCACGTGGTCGGGGCGTTGCACGACGGCCATCCCCTGAATGGCGAGGCCAAGCACCTTCCCGTCCTGCACCATGGCTCGCATTCCTTGGACGCCATCTGCGTCCAATTCCAGGTCGGCCAGCGGGCGATAGTAGCGGTTCCGGGTTTGATAGGTAACGGGCCTCCCATCCTCGTCAACGATCTCGAACGGGTCTAACCCGGCAGCCAGGTCGATTGTGGCCCTAGCGTGGTCGGTCCGAGGTCCAGCCTCAGGGTTAAAGACGACCAGCGCGGCTCGGGCGTCGCCTACGGCCTTCGACCGAGTGTCGATCGCCCCGGCGAGGGAAACCAGACTCTGGCGGGTGATCTCTTCCCCGATCTGTTGTGCCTGGTCGAAGCGCGTCCGCATCTCCTCATGGACGGCGTCAATCGAGCAACCGCAGATGGAATCGTGGGGATGGCACTGCAGGAGCAAACGCCAGGCCTCCTTCAGCAACGCGGCCGGATGGCGGACCCGCGGCGTCGTCAGGTGACCTGTCCATACGGTGCGATCCTTGGTGCTGCCGCTGACGATTTCGGCCCAGGCCGAGAACGGCTCGGCCCAGCGTTCCAGGAGCGTCTCGCAGGCGTGGCTCCGTTGTTTGATCCACACCCGGCTGGAAAGCACGCCCGGGAGCAGATGGTGGCGCTTGGGCTGGCGCGCCTCGCCCCGTACGATGGGCAACTGGAGCCGCCGGGCCTCGGCCTCGCGCCGGACCGCGGCGAGATACTCAGGCAATGTGGAGAGGATCAGCAGGTCCTCGCCATACCGGGTCTGGGCAATCAAGGCCGGCACCTCCGCTTCAGGTTCCGTGTGATCCGTGCCATTAAGCAGGAGCAAGTGGGAGACCGCCGAGTGACCCGCCAGCGAGGACCTGCGCTCGGCGATGGCCTGCGTGAAGGCCTCGTTCGTCGTCGGCAGGCGGACGGCGTTGTCATAGCCGTCGCGCAGGTAGGAGGTGAGCACTCGGCTGCCATCGGGGGCTTCCCACCAGACCTCGCACGGCTCGTCGGCCAGGCCGCGGCGAAAGGCGGCCGTGTCGATACCGAAGCCTCGGAGGATCTGCGGCATCTGCCCAATATGGCCGAAGGGGTCCGGGATGTAGCCGACGTCCATGCGTTTCCCGAAGCGGGAGCTGATCTCCGCCCCTCGCAGCAGATTGCGCACCGTCGCCTCGGGGCTGGCCAGGAATTCGTCCGGCAGGATGTACCAGGGGCCGATCAGCAGTCGGCCGGCCTGGACGTGACCCACCAATTCCGCTTCCCGCTCGGGCCGGACGGCCAGGTAGTCTTCGAGGACGATGGTCTGGCCGTCCAAAGTGAACAGGTAGCTGGGGTCACGCTCCAGGATGTCCAAGAGCAGGTCCATCAGATGGACCAACTTGACGCGGAACGACTGGAAGGTCAGATACCACTCGCGGTCCCAGTGCGTGTGCGGGACGAGGTGGAGGGTGAGCATCGCGTGCAGCCTCCTCAGGCGGACGCTGGATCGCGGACGACAGTCAACGGAAGGGCCCCTGGGGCGTTGCAGGTGGTCAGGCCGGGCCGCGGGCGACCGGGCGGCGGAGATCTGAGCACCACTCGGACCAAGAGCCGGGGTACAAGCGCGCGCCCTCCAGGCCAGCGTATGCCAAGGCCAGCAGGTTGTGGGTGGCGGTCACGCCCGAGCCGCAGTAGGTGACGGCGTCCTTGGGAGAGGTCCCACCCAGGAGGGCTTCAAAGTCCGCGCGCAGGATGGCGGCGGGCAGGAACCGGCCATCGGGGCCGAGATTCGCCTGCCAGGGATGATTGACGGCGCCGGGTATGTGCCCGGCCACCGGATCGATGGGCTCCTCCTCCCCTCGAAAACGCTCCGGTGCGCGGGCATCGATCAGGCGCAGCGAGAAGGATCCCAGGGACGACACGATTTGAGCGGCCTCAGCCCGCATCGAGGGGCGCACCGCGGGATGGAACTCCCGAGGTCGGCGTTCCTCCGACCCGGCGCGCAAGGGCAGACCCTCCTGCTTCCAGGCCGCCAGGCCACCGTCCAGAACGGCCGTGGCTTCGTGGCCCAGATAGTGCAGGCACCACCACAGACGGGCGGCAAACGGGCCGCCGCTGTCGTCGTAGGCGACGACTTGAACGCCATCGCCGATTCCCCAACGGGAGAAGACGGCCGCCAGGATCTCCACCGGTGGCAGCGGATGCCGCCCGTTGGACCCGTTCGGTGGCGCTGCCAGGTCACGGTCCAGATGGGCATAGATGGCGCCGGGAATGTGACCTTCGTGATGGGCCGCCTGTCCCCTCGAGTGGTCGTCCAGATCGAAGCGGCAGTCGATCACTGCCCAGGAGGGATCGTCCAGGCGAGGCTGCAGATCCGCGGCCGCGAGGAGAGTCCCGAAGGGCGTGCTCATGCGGCGCTTCCGGTTTCCCCCTTCTCGGGCGGGGGCGCCAGACGGCGTAGCTGCTCGATGGATACCTTGTTGGCGTGGCGGCAGCGAGGACAATGGGCATCGTAATGCTTGCCACCACTCTCTTCCAGCGCCTTGAGGGCAAAGGCGATCTCCTCACGTTTGATGGCGAAACTCATTCCGCAATGATAGCAGCGGAGCTGCATGGGATTCCTCCTGGAGGCGGGCTAGGCGGGAGCCGCCTCCTGCTGACCCCGAGCAGCGATCCAGATGCCGCCGAGGATCAAGGCCATGGCCGCCAGCTTGAGGCTGGTCGGCCGCTCATTCAACAGCAACCAGGCGAGCGCTGTTGCGCCAATCGGCTCACCCAAGGCCGCGGTGGCGACCAACACCGCCGGCAAGTAGCGCAGGGCCCAGTTGAAGCTCGAATGTCCAAGCAGTTGCGGCCCAAGCGCCAGGTAGGCGAAAATGAGGAAGGCGATCCAAGGATACCCGAACAGGCTCTGACCGGCCAGGAGGGCGGCCACCGCCAAGACGACGCCCGCCGTGGTGTAGGAGAGGGCGATGTAGGCCAGGAGGGAGAGATCTCGGCGCAACCGGCGCCCGATGGTCAGATAGGCGGCCGCAGCCAGGGCGCCGACGATCGCCAGCAGGTCGCCGAAGACCGCCTCCTCTGAGCCTCCCAGGACCGCCTGGCAGCGCAGGCCGTTCTCCCAGGCGCAGGAATCGAGCAGGCCGATTCCGACGCCCCCGATCAATGCTAGGCAGAGGCCGACCAGGACGGCTCGCGTCAGCGGTTCGTGCAGGGTTAGCGGGGCCAGGAGGGCGACGAAAAGGGGCATCGTTGCAACGAGGACAACCGAGGTAGCCACGCTGGTGTACTGGAGCGACGCGATCCACGCCGCGAAGTGCACAGCCAGGAAACAGCCGGAGGCGATGCCAAGGCCGAGTTGGGTACGGCTGAGATTGGCCAGGGTCCGGGATTCGCGTTTGAGCACGATCGGAGCCAGGACCAGCGAGGCCAGCACGAGCCTCCAGGCGGCGATAACCAGCGGTGGAGCGTAGGCCTGCGCATAACGGATGGCGATCGCAGCCGTCGAAGTCACAGCGATGCCCAGGGCGAGGCCGAGCATCGGGGGGAACGGCCGCTTCGCTTGGTCGCGCATCCGACTCTCCAAAGGGGCTCTTGGCCGGTCGCGGGATGGGGCTTGGCCAGACCCGCGGGCCGACCGTCGCGGAGGATCCCTTGGTCGCGGCCGGAGAACCGCTTCGACCGGCCGCGACAGCTGGCTATTCTTGACAGTTCGTGCTCCAGCGGTCTACAATCGCGCGCGTCGAGGCCCGGATGGGGATAGTAACGGATTTGCCCAGCCGGGTCAACCCGCCACTGCCAAAGGAGGTACAGGTACATGGCCCACGTTCTCGCGCCCCTACCGTATCCGTACGATGCGCTCGAGCCACACCTCGACGCTCGCACCATGGAGATCCATCACGACAAACATCACGCCACCTACGTCAACAACCTGAATGCGGCCCTGGAGGGTCACCCTGAGCTGCAGGGCAAGTCGGTCGAGGAGCTCCTTGCAGATCTGTCCTCTGTGCCGGAGGCGATCCGGACCGCCGTTCGCAACCACGGCGGTGGGCACGCCAATCACACGTTGTACTGGAAAGTCATGGGCCCTGGGGGCGGTGGTGAGCCCGGTGGGTCCCTGGGCGCCGCCATCAACAAGGCCTTCAGCAACTTCGCGGCCTTCAAGGAGGCCCTTTCGAAGGCAGCCGTCGGCCGGTTCGGGAGCGGCTGGGCGTGGCTGGTGGTCAAAGGCAAGGAAGGCGTACAGGTGCTTTCCACGGCCAACCAGGATTCTCCAATCTCTGATGGCCTGAAGCCGATCCTCATCCTGGACGTGTGGGAGCACGCCTACTACCTGAAGTACCAGAACCGGCGGGCTGATTTCGTGGCCGCCTGGTGGAACGCGGTCAACTGGGCCGAAGTTGCCCGCCTCTACGAGTCGGCTAGGGGGTAGGGCGCTGGGCAGCGCGCCGCCCGTTCCCCGAGGAGCATCTTGGAGGAGTCTACATGACACACATTATCACCAGTCTGTGCCTGCGTGATGCGGGCTGCGTCGATGTCTGCCCTGTCGACTGTATCCTTCCGGGCAAGCCGACCGATCAGTGGCCGTGGTACTACGTCGATCCCGATGCCTGTATTGACTGCGGTGCCTGCGTCCCGGAGTGCCCATGGGAGGCCATCTTCCCCGAGGACGAAGTGCCCACCGCCTTCACCGCCAAGGAAGGCCAGCGCCTGAGCATGCCCGCCGGCACCGCCGGATTCGATGCGCCCTATGACGGCAAGAACCATAGCGGCGAACCCGTGCACCTCGACCATACCCGGACCCTCAAAGCCGGGGAGGTCGTCGACCTGACGCCCGACATCAAGCGCAACTACGAGTACTTCAAGTCCGGCACGGGCTATAAGGCGCTCGAGAAGTAAGGCCGGATTTCTTCCTGCCCTGGGGAGGGAACCTCCGGGTTCCCTCCTTGTCATTCTCCGGCCAGGGTCGGATGAGAGGCCCCGTTGCGGACGGCCCGCGACAGCGCCCTCGCAGGAGGGTTGCGGGAACAGCCGCCCTCTCCGTCAGCCTTGCTTCCGTGCGTGAGCATGTAGCCCATTCCAAGGCTGCATAAGCCGTGCGCAGCTGCCGGTCCGCGCAGCGATCCTGCAACTCGCGTACGGGCACGGTATAATGCCGGACGGATATGTGGCCAGAAACGCTCCAGATTCCTCGGGATGTATGGGAGGCGATGCGCCGGCATGTGCAGTCGTGCTTGCCGGAGGAAGCGTGTGGCTTGTTGGGCGGCCAGCCGGGGATGGCCCGGCGGGTCGTGCCAGTGCAGAACGCGGCCCATTCCGCGACGCGCTTTCGCATGGATCCCTCTGAGCAGTTGGCCGCGATGATGGAGCTTGAAGAGGCGGGGATGGAGATGGTGGCGATCTACCATTCCCATCCTGTGGGGCCGTCCGGCTTCTCGGCGATCGACGTCGAGGAGGCGGCCTATCCCGAAGTCGTGTATCTCATCTGGGCCCAGCAGGCGGGCGGTTGGGGGTGTCAAGGGTTCCGCCTTGATCCGGCAGGCCCCGCCCCGGTGCGCATAGCCGTTCTGGACATCGCAACTTAGCTGGTGAGGAGGGGTTCTTTGCGGTTAGAGGGCGATCAGCATTTGGTCGCTGGTAGATGACGATGAGGTTTGTGGGGATCGCGCTAGGTCTGGTGGCGGCTTATATGATTGGGTCGATGCCGATCGGGCTTTTGGTCGTCCGGTTGGCGACCGGCCAGGACGTACGGGTGCATCACAGCGGTCGGACCGGGGGTACGAATGCGGCACGGGTGGCGGGATTCTGGGCCGGTTTTGTGACGGGTGCCCTCGATATCCTGAAGGGGGCCTGTGCCGTCTGGTTGGGCAAGGCTCTGTCGGGCGGAGCCGCGTGGGTCGCTGCGGCTGCCGGCGTGCTGGCGGTCCTGGGTCACAACTACTCGGTGTTTCTCCCCGAACGAGTCGATGGCAAGCTGCGCCTGCGAGGTGGCGCGGGAGGCGCGCCGACCATGGGCGCGGCTATGGGGCTGTGGGCGCCCAGCCTCCTGATCGTTCTGCCTCCGTGCCTGATCGTTCTCCTGGGGATCGGCTACGCCTCCGTGGCAACCATGACCGCCGGTTTGATCGTCGTCGTGACGTTCACCGTGCGAGCCGCACTCGGCCGGTCGCCGTGGGAGTATGCCGTGTTCGGTCTGGTTGTCGAAGCTCTCCTTCTGTGGGCGCTTCGGCCAAACATCCAACGGCTCCTGCATGGCCAGGAACGGCTGGTCGGCCTGCGGGCGGTCCTCAAGGCGAAGCGCGAAGCCGGGGAGGGCGGCACGACGACCCAGCCCCGGCGGCATTAGGAGTGTGACGGAAAAGCCCTGCTTCCTGGAAAGAACTCGTGTGTGGGGTGGGGGGCGAAGCCTCAACCACCACCTACACGAATCCCGTCTCCGGGCAGAGCGGTCTTCCATCACCCTGCCAGTCCCCTGGTTGACGACTACGACAGGATCAGGATTGCGGCCAAGGCGAGGGCGCCAACGGATGAGAGTTCGATGGTTGTGCTCCGGTCGAACTCCTGGCGCTCATGCGCCAATGCCAGCCCCGTGCCGAGATACACACCCAACCCGAGCACGAGGGCTTCCCGTAGCGGCGAGACCCGCCAGTAATGCAGCCCCCAGGCCAGCTGAGCGATGATCAGGCCGATCAAGGCGGCGTAGCGCCACATGGGGGCGTGCGGCTGCTGGAGATGCAACAGCCGCCAGCTGACCGCGGTACATGCCAGGAAGAAGAGGGGAATGGCGAACGCCGCCCGCAAGCCGGTCGCCCGGATGGCGAAGAGCGAGCCGACGAGCAGCAGGTAGGCGAGGGCGGTCAGGCCGACCGAGGCGCCATCGTAGCGGGGGTCTTCGTCTTCGACGACAATGAACTCGGTCGCCAACACCGCCGCCAGCAGTGCTGCCGCCAGCAGCAGCCCCAACCACCAGGCAGGACCTTCCGGGATCCGTGCCAGGATCGCCCCCACTCCCAGCGCAGCCAGCCCGGGGATGACCCAGTGCTCGCGCGTGCTCTCGCCTGGCTCCAACCAGGGATGCGCCCGGATCAGCCAGTCGGCCCCGGCGATCGTCAGGGCCGCGGCCAGAGTAAGCATCACGAAGCGGGTGTTGAACTCGACGCGGACGATTAGCCCCAGGAGACGTACCTCCGCCGTCAGGCTCGGCAGCACGACCACCCGCAGCAGCGCATAGGTGAGCAGGACCAGAGCCATGACAACGCCCAACCGGTTGCGGTCGGGCTGCGGCAACTCTTGGGCCATGATCGCATTCTAGCACTCGCCATCGCGCGTGTCCATCGAGGGTATGGATCCAGGACACGTGAGACGGTGGGAGGATTCCCATTTCCTCAATCGACGCTCGCCCCGTCGGGACGCCGGGGCGAGCGGAAACGGCGCATACGGGCCCCGGCGTTCCCTTTGAGCCCGTGCGCCCCGCCGTCCTCGGCGGGGCGATAGGCGATGGCCCGCGCCCCGGCATCCCGACGGGCCATCCTACCGTTCCCGCGCGCCTCGGCGTCCTCGCCGAGGCGATAGGCGATGGCCCGCGCCCCGGCATCCCGAGGCGCCCTCCTACCGTTCCCGCGCGCCTCGGCGTCCTCGCCGAGGCGATAGGCGACGGCCCGCGCCCCGGCATCCCGAGGCGCCCTCCTACCGTTCCCGCGCGCCTCGGCG
>CAZEMA010000009.1:0-4102 GCA_964513155.1 uncultured Anaerolineaceae bacterium | reverse complement strand
TCCTCGCCGAGGCGATAGGCGATGGCCCATGCGCCCGGGCGTCTCTGCCGGGGCAGGGTCGCGCCACGCGACGCGGCATGCCGTCTCACCCTCCCGCTGTTCGGGCTCGCCCCGGCGGGGACGCCGGGGCGAGCGGGGAGGCAGGTTGCCCGGGCTCCGATTCGGCCCTATGATGGGCGCCTTGCGAGATGCTCTCGCCTCCTCTCATCCGCCGAGGAAGGCTCGCGCTGTGCGCTTCTTCTTTCACCCCATCCGGGAAGAGGACGCCCGCCTCTTCGCCCACTGGCACTACGAGGCGCCATACTCGTTCTACGACCACCCAGACCCCGGGGACATCAAGGGTTTCATGGACCCCGAGAATCAGTACTACTCGATCCGGGACGACAACGGCGATCTCGTGGGCTTCTGCTGCTTCGGCATCGACGCCCGCGTCCCGGGCGGCAACTACTCAGACGCAGGCTTGCTGGATGTCGGCCTGGGGATGAGGCCGGATCTGACGGGTAGAGGCTTGGGCGCGGCCTTTCTGGCGGCCATCCTTGACTTCGGCGACGAAACCTTCTCCCCCGACGGCTTCCGGTTGACGGTGGCTTCGTTCAACCAACGGGCGATTCGGGCCTATGAGAACGCCGGCTTCCGCGTCTCGCAAGGGTTCACGAGCATCGGCGTTCGGCCGGGCATCGAGTTCGTCGTGATGGCCCAGCCGAAAACAGCAGTCTAAAGCGCCGCCAGAACCTCCCCGCTGTGCCCCTCGGGTTTGACCCCCTCAAAGACGTGGCTGATCTTCCCCGCCTCGTCGATGATGAAGGTCGTCCGCAGGACGCCCATGTGCTCCTTGCCCATCGACTTCTTCAGGGCCCACACACCGTAGGCCTCGCACACGCGGTGATCGGGGTCTGCCAGAAGGGTGAAGGGCAGGCCGTACTTGCTGCGGAACTTGGATTGGGCGCTCTCGGTGTCGGGGCTGATGCCCAGGATCACCGCGCCCTTCTCCTCATAGGCCCGATAGGCATCTCGGAACTCGCACGCTTCCGTCGTGCATCCCGGCGTGTCCGCTTTCGGATAGAAGTAGAGCACGAGGCGCTTGCCGCGGAAGTCGGAGAGCTTCACCGTCTCTCCCGAGTGGGACTTCAGCTCGAACCCGGGTGCGGCCTGACCTACCTTGGGCATTGCCATGTGTGCACCTCCACGAAGCAGTTGCTGCACTCATCCTACCACGCGTTGGGTGCGAGTTGCAGGGCTTCCTGGCCTGGGCCGGGGCGCAGCCCGGCATAGGCCAGGAAGCCCTGCAACTCGAAGAGCCGGTAGCCGCCGGGCCCCGTCCCCCTCGGGTCGCGGGGCGGTTGCTTTGCCTTTGCGAGAAGCGGCGCGAGAATGAGCGAGGCATTGCTGGCAACAGCGTACGCGAACGGGCAATTCCGATTCGCTACATGATTGGCCATGGGCTAGACCAGACCGACTTCCGGTAACCGCATCCCGACAGCCCCTCTTCACTTTTCCCGCCAACGATCCCCCAAGCACGCTGTCGAATCAGTAGCTTGCCTGCGCCGTTCCGGGGTTCCCCGGGCTGGGCGCTTGACGTTTAGCGCTATCCGTTATATACTTCCCTTGTGATCAAGTCCATCGCCGACCGGGAGACCGAGCATGTCTTTGAACGCGACTTCTCGCGCCGCCTCCCTGCGGACATACAACAGGTGGCGTACCGCAAGCTCAGGATGGTCGACAATGCTCAGTCCCTGGCTGATCTCCGGATCCCGCCTGCCAATCGCCTTGAGAAGCTGAGTGGGGATCGAGCCGGCCAATACAGCATCCGCATCAATGAGCGCTGGAGGATCTGCTTCGAATGGCGAGACGGTGATGCGTACTCGCTCGAGATCGTGGACTACCGCTAGGAATGGAGAGGTGTGGCATGACCAAGAAGCTGAGCCCAGTACATCCCGGTGAGGTGCTGAGGGAGGAGTTCCTGAAGCCGATGGGCCTCAGCCAGAACCGGCTGGCGCTTGCCATTGGCGTTCATCCGCGTCGCATCAATGAGATCGTTCTGGAGAAGCGCGGTGTCACGGCGGACACGGCGCTCAGGCTCGCCCGGTTCTTCGGCACTTCTGCGCAGTTCTGGCTCGGGCTGCAAAAGGACTATGAGCTCGACCTGGCACTGGATCAGCTAGGCCATCGTCTCCAGCAGGAGGTTCGTACGCTGGCGTCAATCGAGCAGAGGTAGTCGGCGCTGGCTAGCAGCTCAGTGATGCCCTGGAGGAACCCCAGGACACCTGCCCAGACCGCAGGTACTGGGTCTGCGACTGACCCGGCGAGCTGGGGCATGGGGCAGGGTGCCTGGCGCGCCGTTGGGCGCGGGAGTCCAGGGTGACCTGCCCGCTTCCGCCGGGGAGTCGCGAAGCATCCCAGGAGCGAAGCGGATGGGGCTGCCCCTCGCGAGCTCGCGGCGCTACGCGAAGCTCGAGGCCGTTCGGCAGCAAGGCTTTGGCACCTAAGACAGTGTCTTTGCCAGGTCTCTCTTCGAGGCACCAAGAGCGAGGTTGGACCGAACGAGCAGATCGAGGGATACTGAGGGATCACCCGCTTCAAGCTTCGCCACACGAGACTGGCTGGAGCCCAAGATCTTCGCCGCTTCAACCTGCGTTAGCCGCTTCTTGCTTCGGAGTTCCTTGAAGTTGCGGCTGAGGGCCAGGCGCATCTCGATGTACGCGGCCTCTTCAGCCGTCAAGCCTAGGAGTTCGTCCGCTGAGCCAACCTTCCATCCAGCGCGCTCGAGCTTGCGTTGCTTGGACTTGTCCATTGCTACCGCCCTTCCGTCAGTTCGTCGTACCTTCGCAGCCTACGCCGACAAGCGTCCAGAACATGCCGCGGCGTCCGGCTCGTGGTCTTCCTAAAGACATCCAGGATCACGATGGCATCCGCATCGATCCGGAGCATCGCACGCCAAGTCCTCTGGGCATCCTGCACTCGCAGTTCATGGCACCTGGCTCCCAACGAAGGCATCGGCCTCAAGTGTGGTAAAGAAAGCCGCACACCAGCCTGGAGCTGTCGCAGGAGGAAGCCCGCCTCAATCCTGGCCTCAGAAGACAAGGGCGGGGACTTGATCTCGCCGCTCAACCAGACCAGGGGCTTGTCTTCTGGGGTCATGTGCGGTCAGTATATGTCAAGACGGACATATTGTCAAGAGGGTGATTGCTGCCGAACAACTCGCTGCGGCTGGCCCGGCTGGCGTGCGGAAAGTTGGGTGGTGCCTGCCTGCCAGAATGCGCGAGAATGGGTCAACCGAAGTCCGAGCCGCAGGGCAGCTTCCCGCAGCGAACGCGGGACAGGTAGCTCGAGGCCGTTGGGCGGCCCCAAGTCCCCGTCGCTGAGAGCGACCCTGCCCAAGGGAGACGATCATGCCCAGAGCTCGCAAGACAACACCCAGTCGCGAGGAATTGCTAAGGGAATACGAGTTCTGTCAGCGGACTGCGACTTCCATGGAGGCCACAATCTGGCAGACCGCCGCGGCCATGAGTCTCGGCCTCGTCGGGGCATTCTTGCTCGTCGCGACGAGAGAGGTCGCCTCTCAGCCGCCGTGGTGGGCCGCTGCCCTCATGGGCGCGCTCTCCTTTGGAGTATCCACGATCTGGTGGGTCGTCGCGCGCAGGTGGTGGAGCGTCCAGCACGCGATGTTCTATCGAATGCGCCACATCGAAAGAACGCTCGGCCTCCATTCCCTCCGGTACGTGCAGTACCTGGACCACCCTGCGCTACTGAAGACTTCCACGCTGGCAAAGTCCCAAATCGATGAACTTGCCGCGCGGGCCGCGAAGGCGAATACTGTCGGGATCAAGGATCACCAGAAGCTTGGGCCCCAGTCCGTCCTCTGGCTGCTCCCCTTCCTCCTCGCGGGAATATGGGGCCTCTACAGCCTCATACTCCTCATGGTTCAGCTTCTGGAGGCTGCCTAGCCACTCCCTGCAGCTCACCCAGCTGGCGTGCGGAAAGGGCGGGGTGCTTTGCTCGAGGCCGTTAGGCCGCCGTGAGGAGTCCTCTTCAATGCACCTTCAACACCATTGCGCAGGAGAACACTTCATCAACGCGGCGCTCGTCCTATTGGGCTCAGCAT
>CAZEMA010000008.1:32667-43061 GCA_964513155.1 uncultured Anaerolineaceae bacterium | reverse complement strand
GGAAGCGGGCAGGGACTCAGCGGCCGACGCTGTCGAGCACCCCGAGGAAAGCACCGCTGTCGATCAGGGCCGACACAGACTCGATATCGGGGCCGAGGGGATGGTCCTCTCTGCGGAAGGGGACGACCTCGCGGAGGAGAGCGTGCGCCGCGGCCACTCCAGATCCCGGCCTGGCCTGAGGCAAGCTCTCCATACGCAGGTCGAGCGCCTGGGCATTGATGAGGAGCTCCATCGCCAGGATGTGCCTCAGGTTGGCGATCACGTCCGCCAGGTGGCGCGCGGCCGTGGTGGCGTTGGCGTTGTGATCTTCCTGTCCCGCGGATGTCGGCAGCGAGCGGACCGTATCGGGAACTGCCAGGCTCTGGTTCTCCAGACACAGGCTGGCTGCGCTGTATTGCAGCATCATCAGCCCGGAGTTCAGCCCAGCATCCTGGCTGCGGGCAACGAGCATGGGCGGCAGGCCGGCACTGCTCCTTCCGTCGAGGAGGCGAAAGCCCCGTCGCTCCGAGGCGGCGCCGACTTCGGAGAGGGCGATCTTAAGGTAGTCGGCCGCCAGGCCGAGCGGTTCCCCGTGGAAGTTGCCGCCGGATAGCACCTGCCCGCCGAAGAGCAGGGGGTTGTCAGTGGCCGAGTTGAGCTCCCGCCGGGCGATCCCTCGGACGAAGTCAAGGATCTCCCAGGCCGGCCCAATGATCTGGGGGGAGCATCGCAGGCTGTAGGCGTCCTGCACTCTGCCGGCCCGGTCGAGGAGCGTGCTACCTACGGTCAGGGCGCGGACCCGGGCCGCCACGGCACGTTGGCCGGGGTGCGGGCGGGCCTGGTGCACGCGTTCGTCGAAAGCCGCCGAAGCTCCCAGGATCGCTTCCAGGCCCATGGCCGTGGCAATCTCGACCGCGTGCAGCAATCGTTCCACGTCCACACACGCCAGGGCAAGCAGGGCGGCAGCGAAGGTGGCGCCGTTGGTCAGTGCCAGCCCCTCCTTCGGTCCGAGCACGAGTCGGGCGAGCGCGGCTGCCTGCATGGCCTCCGCCCCCGACATCAGCCGCCCGTCATACCAAGCCTGACCGGAAGGATGGTTATCCTCGCCTTCTGGATCGCGGGAGAGGACCAGGGCCAGGTGCGCCAAAGGCGCTAGGTCGCCGGAGGATCCGAGGGATCCCTGGGCCGGGATGACCGGCGTGATGCCCAGGCGGAGCATCCCCAACAGAGTCTCGACCAGCTCCACGCGCACACCCGAATGGCCGCTGCACAGCGTGTTTGCCCGAATGAGCATCGCTGCGCGGGTGATATCGGCTGCGAAAGCGGGTCCGACACCGGCAGCGTGGCTCAGGATCAGGTTCCTGGAAAGCCTGGCTGACTGGCTGGGGTCGATCCGGCGGTCCGAGAAGACGCCGAATCCGGTGTTGACGCCGTAGACGGCGGAATGCGACATGGCCAGCCGGTCCAGGGTGCGCGCAGATGCCTGCACCCGCCGCCGGGCATCAGCGGTTAGCGCGGTCGAGGCGCCCTTTCGGGCAACGGCTTCGACTTGTTCCAGGGTGAGGCTATAGCCGTCAAGGGTGACTGTGCTCTCGTTCATACCCGCTTCCAACTCTCCGCCGATAGTCTAGCCGACCCGGGCCAGACGCGCCAATTGCGAAGCCACTCCTTGTCGGGTGAGACCCGTCTCCGACCGGTATTGTTGCGTGCACCGTGGCGCCGCCTGCATCCAGACTGCCACACACGCCTCGGTGCTGTTCGTTGCGCTCGCGTCCCAGTGTGCTTCCTGAGTAGTATAGCACGCTGTGCCAGTGCATCTCGCGTTTCCTCTCCCGTGGTATCCTAGGGGCCGAGTACGACGCGGAGGGACGGATCGTGCCCACGCTGCCTGTCCTTGCCCTTCTTCTCGGGAGCCTAGGAATCTGGCTGGCCCGGCGCCGACGCGAGCAGACCTGGTGGCTGGTTGCGATCTTTGCCGCGCTTGCTACTTGGCTCATCACACTGGGCCTGGTCGGCGCGATCCCCGCGGAGACGCGCCTGTCGGTCTGGCGCCCGGCCGAGTTGTTCGCCTCCCGGCTTGAGCTGATTCTCGATCCCATCGGTTGGCAGTTTGTCTACGTGGCCGCTACAGCCCTGGTCAGCATCCTCCTGACCGGCGTCGCCCGCCCCGGAGAGGCGACCGCGGTCGGTCGGGCGATGATGCTGGGCTACACTGCCCTGGCCATGATGGCGATGCTCTCGGGTAATCTGCTGACGGTGGCGACCTCCTGGGCGATGATGGACGCTATCCGGTTCGTCTTCCTCCTGGGCGTCGTCGGCCGGGAGAAGACCACTCGGGTGTTGGTCGCGAAGCTGGCCGTCGACAGCGTCAGCGTCGCCCTGGTGGTCGGCGCCGCCTTGGCCGACTGGGCGCGCGGCGGCGATGTCTCGCTTGCCACTCCAGCCGCCTCGCCCTGGGGTGTCGCGCTCTTGGTCCTGGCGGCGTTTCTGCGTCTGGGCCTCCTGCCGCCCCACTTCGGCCTTCCGCCCTTGCCCTATGTCCGGCGGGGTCTGGGAACCCTGTTTCGTCTGCTTGGGCCCGCAGCCGCCCTGTGCACGCTGAGCAGGGTGTTCGCGGCTGGCGTGCCGACGGAGATTGTGCCGTGGTTAACGGGGGCTGGCGCTCTGAGCGCTGCGGCGGGCGGGCTGCGGTGGCTTGTCGAGGCCGACGTCGTGGAGGGAAGGCGATACTTCGTCCTCGGCGTCTGCGGGCTGGGGATCCTGGCGACCGGACTGGCGCAGGAAAGAGCGGGCGCGGTTCTTGCCGCGGCCGGTTCCCTCCTGGTGCTCGTCGGGACGACCGTCTCTGTGGCAGAGATCCATACCCCTACGCATCGGATATGGCCCGTGGCCGCGGCCGCGGGCTTGGCTGGTCTGCCCTGGATGCCCGGTGCCGTGCTTGGCCAAGTGCTGGCCGGTGCCGCCGTGGAGGGAAGCTGGCTTGTTCTACTCGTTGGCGCCCTTGGGCTCGTCACCTTGTGCCTGGGTGTGATGCGCACGGGTTTGTCCGAGCAGACTGCTTGGCCTACGGGCGAAAGCCTGGTGCGGCTCGTCTACGGTTCGGGTCTCGCGCTTCCCGCTCTGGCGGCGCTGGGGCTGGGGATGTGGACATCAGGGAGCGCTGGGCTGGGGACGTGGGCCGTCTTCCTGGGCGTGAGCGGGCTGGCCGTGGCGCTTCAACTCGGATTGCGCCGGATCCCGGCGTCCACGATAGCCCGCTGGCGCCGGGTTGAACCCTTCCTGGATCCAACTCCGCTGTACCGCCTCTTGTGGAGAGGCTTCCGCGGCCTGACAAGGGCAGTGCGCGCGCTGGGGGGTCTCCTCGAAGGGGACGGCGCCATGTTGTGGACCTACGTCGTCCTGATCCTCGTGTGGCTGGCCATCCGCTAGGAGGCGTCTTTGGACTGGCTCCGGGATCTTGCCTACATTCCCGCTTTTTCCGTCGCCGTAACCGCGGGATTGCTGATCGCACTTGACAGCCGCCGGCTTGGCGTGGGGCTTCTGGCCGTGCAGTATCTCTGGGTGGCCTGGTTGGCCGGACTGGCGCTCCCGCTTCCGATCGCGGCGGCCAAGTTGGTCGCCGGGCTGATGACCTGTGGCATTCTCGCGCTATCGGTGGCCACGCTCCACTGGGAGACCCCCACGCCTCCAACAGGCGCCGTCCCGCGCGGGCATGTCTTCCGTTGGATTGCGGTCTTGCTCGTGGCCACTGTCGCCCTTGGCCTCGGCCGGACAAACTGGATGGGCTTCCCGGGGGTCGCCAGCGCTGCAGCCGCTGGCTCCTCCTTCCTGATGGCGCTTGGTTTGCTCCAGATCGGAATCACAGAGGACACGTTGAGGGTGGGGACCGGGCTACTGACACTGCTTTCCGGCTTCGAGATCGTGTACAGCGCGATCGAGCCTTCACTGGCGGTGATCGCCCTCCTGGCGGCCGTTCATCTGGGAATCGCCTTGGTCGTCAGCTACTTGCTCTTGGTGGTCCGGGAGCCGACACCAGAGACCGACGAGGTCCAATGAGCGCGCCCCTGGTTCTGATCTCGACGACCGCTGGCCTCTTCGTAATCGCGACCTTGCTTCGCGGGCGCGTCGCCCTCCCCGCGGTGGTTTCGGCGATCGGCGCAGCCGCGGCCGGACTGTTCGCCCTGGCAGCCCCGCTGGACCAGGCGCTCTCGATTCTCGGGCTTTCCGTGAAGTTTGGCAGCTCTTGGGTTGTGCTGGGCCGATCCCTGGTCCTCGATGGCTCGAACCGGGCAGCCGTTGGCTTCCTCTACCTGGCAGGCGCGTTCTTCTTCATGGGTGCGATGAGCGCCCGGCCAGGGCGTTACCTTTTCACAGTAGGAACGTTGTTCATTGGTCTTGCCGCCGGATCCTTGATGGTCCAGCCGTTTCTCTATGCAGCCATCTTTGTTGAGCTGGCAGCGATGGGAGCGGTGGTGTTGCTGGTATCCCAGGGTTATCCGGCCCGTCGTGGCGCCCTGCGCCTTCTCACCTTCTGCACCGCAGCGATGATGGTAATCCTGCTGGCCGGATGGCAGACCGAAATCCTCGGCGTCGGCACCGGCGCGCCGGATATGGCATCGAAGGCAACCCTGCTCCTGGGCTTGGGGTTCGCCATCCTGATGGCCGTGCCGCCTTTCCATCACTGGCTGCCGGCGGCCGCCGAGGTCGGTCACCCCTATGCCCTAGCATTCGTCGCGGTCTTCCTGCAGAGCGCGGGGCTCTTCTTCCTGCTGCGATTCCTGGATGTCTACCAATGGCTGCGCGAGAGCCAGGCGTTCCTCGATGGTATCCGCGTCGTCGGAACTGCAACCGTCTGCTTCGGGGCCGTCTGGGCCATCGCCCAGAGGTCGCTTTCCCGCGCGGTGGCCTATGCCCTCGTCACGGACTTCGGTGTCACCCTGGTCTCGGTGGGCACGGGGACGCCCGCCGGATACCAGCTGGCACTTGGCCTGGTGGGGGCTCACGCGATCGGTCTGGCCGTTTGTGGGCTGGGGATGGTGATTCTGAGGAGCGAACCCGGCGCGGACGACACCCGCTCCCTGGCTGGCTGCGCCCACCGTTACCCGCTGGCGGCTGCGGCTGCCAGCACAGGCTTACTGTCGCTGGCCGGCTTTCCACTGACGGCAGGATTCCCCGGGCGCTGGGCGCTGCTCGCCATCCTGGCACGGCTGGATCTTCTTTCGGCCGTTGCGGTCGTGGTAGGCTCCTTGGCGGTCAGTGCCGCAGCCATCCGTTGGATGGGCACGCTCCTGCGGGAAGGCGCGGATCTCGAGCGCCGCGCGCTGCCAACCGTGGAGGAGATCTTCCTGGGCGGCGGCGTGGGGCTGTGTGTGCTGTTTGGCCTGTTCCCCCAGGTCTTCGCCTGGGTCTTCCAGGCGGCCCGCGGCCTGACGAACCTAGTCCCCTAAGGTTTCATCCTCTGGCCTTCGGGCACCCCATGTGCCTCGAGCCCAATCGTCGTCCCCGCTTCGCAAACGCAGGCAATCCTTGAAGCGGATGAGGCTTCCCGCTTGCTTCCAGTCGCCAGTTGTCGCGGAAGCTGCCCCAAGGGGCCCTATGCTATAATGCCTCATCGCGCTCTGGAGGTCGCCGGATGGTGCCCGAAGACAGCGACAAGCGTCTGGAATGGCTCGACGATCAGAGGCGCAAGGATACTGAGACGATCCAGCGCCTGGAGAAACGGCTCGCTTCCCTGGAGGAAACACAGGCCAAGCAGGCGCGGCAAGCGCAGGATCTGGCTGGCGACGTAGCACGCCTAAGCGCGCTGGCGACGCGCATCAACCAGTTCGACGAGACCCTGACCAAGCATCGCCAAGAAGTCAGCCGTCAGCTCGAGGCGGCGGAAGAGGCGCGAACCAACAAGGAGAAACAGCTGGATCAGAGCCGGAAACGAGACCAGGCCGAGATCTCGAAGGACGTGGAAACACTGCGGAAAGAGTTGGGCACGGTCGAGGAGGTGCGGGAAGCCTCTGATGCCTTGCGCGAGGAAGGGCTGCGCATCAGCCGTTCGTTGGGGGGTCTTTCCACGCGCATTGATGACCTCCAAGCCGGGGAAGAAGAGCATGGCCGGTGGAGGCTTTCCTTCGATGAGGGGCGAAAGCAAGACGTCAAGCGGGTGGTCGATCTGCAGACCGATGTCTCCGATATGCGCGCTCGGTTAGACGGCGTGCGAGGCTCCTTGGATACCGTCGAGGACCGTCTGCGGCGCCTCGAGGTCCGGTTGGGGGAGCTGGCGACCGGCGAAAGCGAGCGCCGCGAGGCGCAGTCCCTATGGATGGAACAGCAGAACCTGCGGCTGGTGGACTTCGAGCGTTCATCGAAGGATTGGGGCCGCCGCTTCGAAGCCTTCGAGAAGATGGCGGCGGAACTCGACGAGCGCGTCCTGTCCTACGAGGAGACCTATCGGGGCCTCAAGCAGCAGCGGGAGGACCTCGATGTCTTGATGCAGCGGCTGGAGCGGCGCATCACCGAGGTCAGCGAGATGCAGCGCCTGAGTGAAGACCGGCTGAAGCAGGAGTGGTCGACTTTCCAGGCCGACGACCAGAAGCGCTGGAACACGTACAAGCTCGGGCGGGACGAGCTCTGGCGCGATCACAACCGTCTGCATGAGAAGATCCCGAAGGAGATTCAGGCGCTGGAGGAGAGCTTGGCGGCCGCCGTCCGGAGCCTCTCGGATATGAGCAACAGCACCCAACAGCGGCTGACTGATCTCCTGGGGCTTGTGCGAGAGTGGGCTGCCGAGGTCGAGCAGCGAGCGACCGAGGTTAAATAGCCACTTCCCGCCGTTCTCCACCAGTTCCAGCTTTCGCCTCCCACCAAGTGACGGAATCGCCATGAGAGTCTTTGGGACCGCCGGCCACGTCGATCACGGTAAGTCCACGCTCGTTCATGCCCTGACCGGAATCAACCCCGATCGACTGCGGGAAGAGCAGGAACGACAGATGACGATCGACCTGGGCTTCGCCTGGATGAGACTTCCCGGGGGAGAAGAAGTAGCCTTCATCGATGTCCCGGGTCATCGGGACTTCATCGACAACATGCTGGCCGGCGTGGGTGGCATTGATGCTGCCATCCTCGTAGTTGCTGCCGATGAGGGGGTAATGCCTCAGACGCGCGAACACCTCGCCATCCTTGACCTTCTCGAAGTTCCCCAAGCGGTGGTTGCTTTGACGAAGGTCGATCTCGTTGATGATCCCGCTTGGCTCGCCCTGGTGACCGAAGAAGTCCGGCAGACGCTCCGCCCGACCCGGCTTGCAGGGGCGCTCATTCTCCCCGTCTCCGCCGCGACCGGCGAGGGGCTGGAGGGCCTGATCGCCGCCCTTGGCGAGTTGGCCCGCCTCGCTCCCGCGCGTCCGGACTTAGGCCGCCCCCGGCTCGGTATCGACCGCGCCTTCACTATCGCTGGATTCGGAACGGTCGTAACAGGCACGTTGGTGGACGGGGCGCTGGAGGTGGGGCAGGAGGTCGAGATCCTTCCCAACGAGCACAAAGCGCGGATCCGTGGGCTGCAGACGCACAAGACCAAGGTCGATCGCGCCGTCCCCGGAAGCCGTGCGGCTGCGAACCTGGTCGGAATCGAGGTGAGGCAGCTAGAGAGGGGGGACGTTGTCGTCCTTCCGGAGACCTATCGACCAACCCGCATGGTCGACGCGCGCTTCCGCCACTTGGCCGATTCACCGGGCCCTCTGCACCACGACCAGGAAGCCAGACTCTTCCTGGGTCCCGCACAGAGGATCGCCCGGCTGCGGATACTGGGCGCGGAGGACCTCCCGCCGGGTCAGGAGGGGTGGTTGCAGCTGGTGCTCGACAGGCCCCTTGTCGCGGCCCGGGGCGATCGCTTCATTCTGCGGCAACTCTCGCCGGGAGCGACGCTCGGTGGAGGTCGTGTCGTCGACCCCCACCCGAGACGGTTGCACCGTCGCAAGGACGCACGTGTCCTGGAAGACCTCGAACGTCGGTTGAAGGGGACGCCCGGCGAAGTCCTCAGCCAGATCCTGGCTGCCCTGGGCGCTGTCCCGTTGCGGCAGGCCTTGCAGCGTGCCGGCTTCGACGAGCCGACAGCTCAAGAGGCGATCAAAGAACTCAGGGCCGGAGGTTTGCTCCTTTCCCTGGGTGGCGGAGCGCAGGAGCCCTCCCCGGAGACGATTGTCGCCGAGTCAAGCGCGTGGCAGAGTGTCCTGACGGGCTTGCACGACGCGTTGGCCGCCTACCACGATGCGAATCCGCTCCGGGTGGGAATACCACGCGAGGAGCTCAAGAGCCGGCTCCGGCTGGAGGGGCGGGTCTTCGCCGCAGTGCTGGAAGAGGCAGCCGGGCAGGGCGTGGTCGCCGTCCGGGGAGCAAAGGTCGCCCTTCCTTCGCATTCCCCCTCACTGACAACCCAGCAGCAAGCCCAGGTCGACGACCTCCTCAGGAGGTTTCAGGAAGCACCCTACGCAACCCCGTCAGTGAAAGAGTGCGTTGGAGTCGTGGGAGAGGAGGTCCTCACCTACTTGCTCGAGGGCGGACGTCTGGTGCAGCTATCAGCGGAAGTGGTTCTCGAGGCCATGACCTACAAGCAAATGGAGAGCCGGGTCCGCCAGGCCATCCTGGAGAAGGGGACCATAACCGTGGCCGAGGTGCGCGACCTCTTCAACACTTCCCGGAAGTATGCGCTGGCGCTGATGGAGTACCTCGACGGAGCCGGGGTGACTGTCCGTGAGGGCGACAACCGCCGATTGGTGAAGGCACCGCCGCCGGGCTAGCCTCTCCGCCCTCTGCCATGGTATCCAATGTTAGGGAATGACCAGGGTGCCTTCGGGGCAGGGCGGTCGGGCGTCCATGGTGGCGCCCGTAGCAGGGCTTTTCATCACGCTCCTAGAACGCGCGGTGGCCCCACCTGCCGCCGACCATCGTGCCGACAGGGGCGATCTCAGTCAATTGCTCAGCAGGGCAAGAGAACGGGTCCTCGTCCAGGACGATGAGATCCGCGTGGTATCCCGCTGAGAGTTTGCCCAGCGCGGCCTCCAGACCTGCGGCGTAGGCCGGCCCAACAGTGTAGGCGCGCACGGCCTCCTCGACGGTGAGTTTCTCCTCCGGCACCCATCCCTCCGGCCCGGGCAATCCATTGCGGTCGCGCCGCGTGACCGCGGCGTGAATGCCAAGGAACGGATTCGGGCTCTCTACGGGGGCGTCGGAGCCGAAAGCCAGCGCCGCGCCAGCCCCAAGGAGGCTGCGCCAGGCGTAGGCATGGCGCACGCGAGTGCCCCAGTAACGGTCGGCCATCACCCGGTCGGAGGTGGCGTGGATGGGCTGCATGGATGCAACTACGCCCAGCTGCGCCGGACGTGCGACGTCGTCGGGGTGGAGGAGCTGGAGGTGCTCGATTCGATGCCTTAGCAGGGGGAGACCCCTCTCGGCCTCGTACTCCCGGCAACGCTGAAGCACGTGGAGCGCGACCCGGTTGGCCCAATCGCCGATCGCGTGAACGGCGAGGGCCAAGCCGTGAGCCATGGCGGCGGCACCCACCTCAAACAGCTCCTCGGGCCCAACCAGCAGCATCCCGTAGTTGTCCGGCTCCCCGTCGTAGGGAGCCAGCATGGCCGCGGTGCGTGGCCCCAGGGCACCGTCAGCCAGGACCTTCAGATTGCCGATGCGAAGGCTCACATCGCCTTGTCCGGTTCGCATCCCCGATTCCAGTGCCCAGGCTAGGTCCTCTCGTTGAATGTTCTTGACGATTCTCAGACCTAGCTCGCCTTGGCGGCGCAGGGCCTCCAGGGCCTGGTGGCAGGCGCGGTCGTCGAAGTCATGCACGCCCGTCAGGCCGAGGCGCAGGAGGCGCGGCTGGGCCGCGCGCAAGGAGTCCGCAAGTCGTTGGGCAGACGGGAGTGGGATGACGTTGCTGACGAGGCCGCAAGCCTTCTCGAGCAGGATGCCTGTGGGTTGCCGACGGGAATCGCGTTGGATGATCCCGCCATCGGGATCAGGAGTCGAGGGCGCGATGCCTGCCAGGCGCAGCGCGCTCGTATTCGCCCAGCCGGCATGCAGCGACTTGGATGTCAGGAAGACGGGATGGTCCGGGGCAGCCGCCTCGAGGCTGGTGGCGTCGCCATAACCTCCCCAGACGTTCTGATTCCAGCCATGCCCCAGGATCCACTCGCCCGGAGGCGTTGTCCGTGCACGCTCCCGAACGCGGGCCAGGCATTCGACCAATGAGGGGGTTTCGCAATCGATGCGCTCGAGACTGGCGGCGTACTCCCCGAGGTGCACGTGGGCATCGGTCAAGCCGGGAAGGACGGTCCGGCCGCCGAGATCGACGACCTCTGTGCCGGCGTCGGCAAGCCCCATGACCGCATCCTCGGGGCCAGCCATAACCACCCGGCCCTCTCGGATGGCCA
>CAZEMA010000008.1:0-32567 GCA_964513155.1 uncultured Anaerolineaceae bacterium | reverse complement strand
CCCATGACCGCATCCTCGGGGCCAGCCATAACCACCCGGCCCTCTCGGATGGCCAACGCCTCCGCACTCGGCAGCGAGGCGTCCAACGTGCGGATGCGGCCCCGCCGCAGGATCATCAAGGCCTGGGGCTGCAGGCTCACTGGTGCCGGCTCCGTGCCCGCAATTGAGTCGTCACGTTCTACAGGTCGAGGGCCCATGCCTCCAACTCGTGTGCGCGGGGCACCAATGGCCGCCCCAGACTCGGGCCAGTGACTTTGCTTGGCGGCGCCCCTCGTCTCCCGGCAGGTTGACGTGTCAGCCTTGGATTCCCTGTTTCTGGTTCGCGACGAGGAGGCTTCGTCGAACGACCGCAATGGCACGGATCATCGGGCGAGGTCAGGTGCTGGCCGAGCGCCCGGCGCCGGCCAACCGCAATGGGCTCAAATCCCGATCGATCGAGCAAGGATCTCAACCGGGTGATAGGCCGGCAGCCCGGTATGTCCAGCAATCCACCAGCGGCAGGTCTCGGAGTCGCTGATGACGAACTCGGCCTCGGTGCGGCGGACCTGCTCGAAGAGGCCCTCACCGACGGCGTGGGCCACCGCATACTTCTCCTGCTTCAGCCCGTAGGTTCCAGCGACGCCACAGCAATCGGATTCGGAGAGCTCGAACTCCAGGCCCGGAATCCGGCGGAGCACGTCGACGGCCGGAGTCCCGATGCCGTGGGCTTTGAGCTGGCAAGGCGCATGGTACAGCGCCTGGGCCTCAACCCGGCCCAGGCTGAGACGGTCGAATGCCTCTTGCAGGCGGAGCTCCAGGAACTCGAAGAAATCAAAGGTGTTCTCTGCGAGGGTCTCTACGTCGTTCCCACTCAGGCCTAGGATGGAATGATAGTCGTGCTTGAGGGCCAGCGTGCAGGAGGTCGAGGTGCCAACGATGGGAATCCCGGCCTCGATGAATGGGACGAGCCAGTCGACGTTGGCGCGGGCGTACTTGCGGGCGCCGCCGAAGAGGCCGTTGGATTGCAGCGGCAGGCCGCAGCAGCCCTGGGGCGGCACGACCACTTGGCAGCCTAGCCGTTCCAGGATGGCAATCGTCTGCTCGCCGAGCAGCGGCTCGTAGTAGTTGGTGCCGCAGCCGTGGAAGTAGGCCACGGTCAACCCTGTCCGGCCTTCAGGCACGGGGGGTTGGTCGACGCACCGGCTGCGCACACGCCGCCGGAACGGCTTGCTGACGAAGGCTGGCATCGGGGCATGCCGGTTGATGCCGATGGTCTTCTCCATCACCCAGCGCACGGGCGTCAAGCGCATCGCCAGGTTCGCCAGGGGGGCCACAGGCGTCCCGAACTTGCCGAGCAGATCCGGGCGCGAGATCAGGTGGTCTCGCAGCGGCGCATGCCCCTCCTCGATGAGGCGGGCCTTGGCCAGGATGTTGATCTCGGCGACATTTACCCCGTGAGGACAGACACGGGTGCAAGTCCCGCAACCTGAGCACCATGAAACCGTGCGGTCGGGCAGGGGCAGCCTCGGATGCCGATACCGTTCAGCCTGTGGGCCGACGGCTTTGGGACCGAGGAACTGGTCTGTGGCCGCGGCCACCGGACAGGAGGCCGTGCAGATGTTGCACTTCAGGCATAGATCGGCGGTCAACGAAGGCTGGTTCATCCGAGAGCTACCTCAACCGCGCGGTAGGCCGTCGCCAGGTCGATACCCTGCCGCGATCCTTCGCTGGCCCGGTCGCAGCCGGCCAGAATCCCGCCTGCTGCAAAGAGGTTCTCGAAGATCGGTGCGCCGTCTGGCCCGACGGGCTTCAGATCATCGTCAACGGCGACGCCGAATCCGGCGTACGGTTGCTGCTCGAAAGGCGAGGCCGCTGTCCAGCGGGTTCGGTCCAAGTCTGCGACCACCGGCAGGTCGAAGACCGACTCCTGGACCCGGCCGTCCTGACGCGTCACCAGGCCGCCATGCAGAATGCCGCCCGTCGCCAGCAGGACGGCGCCTGCCTCGTACAAGCGGGGTCCACCGGCCGTCTGGGCCACGACGCCCGAGACGCGCCGGCCACCGCTCCGGCCATCGACGCGCCCGATCGCCATCGAGCCTTCGATCAAGCTGGCGCTGCGGGCGAGAGCGGCGCGACGCAGCAGGCGCTCTAACCTTATGCCGGGGACCGAGGGCGGCAGCGTGGGTATCTCAAACAGTCGGACCCCAAGCCTCTCCTCAAGATCCTTGTGGGCCTTGGCGGAATCGTCGAAGCCGATCACAGCCGGCAGTCCGAGCCGTTGGACGCCGGTCAGACGAGGCTTCCAGGCTCGGGCGAGCTGCTCGCGCTCCAGCGGGTCATCGAACAGCCGGGCCAGATCGGTGGCGTATGCGTCCCGGCGTTGGGGCGCCTCGGGGATCGGGAGCTCCGGCACTTGAGTCGCCGCGAGACCCGCTTCGGACAAGCCATCCGCCACCAGACCGGAATAGAAGTCACGGAAGGGTGCCAGCCCCGCGATGGTGACGTCGCCCCCCAGGCTGGCCTCGCCAGCCGTCATCGAAAGGGGGGCCATGCAGGTCGCGTGCAGCGTGCCCAGGGCAGTGGGAAGGCGCAGGACCTCGGACGGGGTGCCTGCATAGGGGATGCCGCCCTCAAGGGTGATCTGGCGAAAGGCGTCCAGAGCGTTTTCCAGGGCGGACCGCCCGCCTCGCGCGTAGGGATGACCCCTCCTAGGGCGCCGCAGGGCCTGGCGGGCTGCCACCGAGCCCGCGACGTCGATACAGCCATGGGAGAACTCGAGGCCCCCACGGCCAAAAGTGACCAGGATGACCTTGGCACCCCGGCGGGCGGCTAATGCGGCCGCGTACAGCCCGGTCAGTCCGGCGCCGACAATGATCAGGTCGGTCATTGGGATCGCTCTTCCGGGATCTCGCGCGCCTCGAGGAGTTCAAGGTACAGGCGCCGCGTGAACTCCATCTGGCGCAGACCCGAGCCCCAGGCAACAGGCCGGAGCCCGCGCCAGCGCTCCTCCAGGAACCGCCCTAACCACGGGAGCGACGTGGACGGACGGGAGAGGGCGTGGGCGATCCCGGTGGCCCGGTACCCGCAGAAGCCTGCCTGGCAAGGTCCCATGCCCAGCCGCAGGTCGCGGCGAACGTCGTCCAGTTCTATGGTATCGGCAGCCTGGAGGGCTGCCTCCAGATCCTGCCGCGTCACAAGCTCGCACTCGCAGATGACTGCCGCGCCCGATGCTGCGGGAGTCCGGGGCTTCCTCTCCTCCAGCCGCTTCCAGCGCTCCGGCAGTGTGAAATAGGTTTGGCCGGGCTCCTCCAGCGGCGTCTCCGCTGTGCGGCACACTGCTTCGACCTTCAGCCGGCGACAGACGACATCCATCGTCTGCTGTGCCATGAGCCGGAATGTAGTCAGCTTGCCGCCAATCACGCTGACCAGCCCGTCGACGCCGTCGCGTTCCCCGTGATCGAGGATCACGTGGGCCCGCGGCAGCTCCCGCGTCTTGTCCCCCGCCAAGTGCGGCCGGTAAAGGGGGCGGATGCCCGCCCAGGCCCGCAGGGCGCGGTGTGACGAAAGCCCAGGGATGAGCACTTCACCTTCGGCCAGGATCAGGTCCACTTCCCAGGGCTCGATGGTCAGGTGGCGCGGGTCCGCGACGGGCACGTCCGTCGTACCCAGAACGGAAACCGTCCCGACCGGCACGATGATGTCACCATCCGAGGGGGGCTTGAGCCGGTTGACGACCGTGTTGACCAGCCGGGTGGCCATAGCCACCATCGTGCCTTTGCTCAGGGCGATCGGCAACTGGACGTCGGCCATGGCCGCGATCTGGCGCGACCAGGGGCCGGAGGCGTTGACAAGCATCTCGGTCCCGATCGTGGCCGTCTCGCCCGTTGCCAGCGAAGTCACGACGACGCCCGTCACGCGGCCGCCCTCAACCAGGATCCGCTCGGCGCGATGGCGCAGCAGGACCTGCCCGCCGGCCTGGCGGATCGCGTTCGTCAGATCGTGCAGTAGGTCAAAGGAGTCCATCGAACAGTCACGCACCAGGAATGCCCGGACCAGACGAGGGTCAAGAAGGGGCTCGCGCCGGACAACTTCGGCTGGGGTGATCTCCTCTGCCGGAACGCCGAGATCGAGGCAGGCGGCAAACCAGCGGTCGGGGAAGTCGGTCGGATCGGTCGGCGCGGCAACGAACAGGCCGCCGGTGTCCTCGATGGCGCGAGGCGCCAAGCGCCGCAGGATGACGTTCTCGGCCGCGCAATCGCGCGCCGAAGGCGGGTCGGAGATGACGTAGCGCCCGCCGGAGTGAAGGAGGCCATGGTACCGGCCTGAGGTCCCCTGCGCCAGATCGCCCTGTTCGATCAGGACGACTTTCAATCCGCGCAGGCAGGCGTCCCAAGCGACGCCCAGCCCGGTCGCGCCTCCTCCGATAACGAGGAGTTGTGTTGAGAGTGCGGTCACGGCGGGCTCATTTTCCCATAGACTAGCGGTGTGTCAACCTGGGCGACATTAGTGGGCTGGCGCTTGGCGGCTGGTGATCGGCTGCCGCCTCTCGCCAGCCGCCAAGCGCAAGTGCCGTGGTGAGCTCAGGTTGTGGCAGCCGCAGTATCCCCCGGACGTTCGCGCGACGTCCGGATAACGGCTTCAACAGGCCTTCCCCATTCGATACCTGGAGCACGGAATCTGGGCCATAGGCAGATGGAGACGCGCACTGCGCCCTCGGTCTGGACAAGAGCCGACCCTGTCGCTCGATGCGATAGCGGATCGGCAGAATTGGGCCAGGTTGGGGGAGAGGTGAAACAAGGCGCCAGACACCCCGGCGGGCTCATCGTGCGAGGCCCCTTCGTCTGGCACGAATCCATCGCCGACGAAAAGGTCTACTCCGTCCATGCTGAGGAGGCGATCCAGGCCGTGCAACCGAGTCTCCCCGGTGCAAATCGTGCACACAATGGCACACGGCCTGAAGCCCGGATCGATGTAGCGTTCCAGGCGCGGAAAGGTGTAGATCGTTTCGATGCGGATGCCGCTCTGCGGCGCCTCCAGCAGCCACCAGATGAAGTATTCGGGATCGTGCGAGTCGATGCGGAGCCCAACGGACCTGCAGCCGCTCGTCCGGATGCCCTGTGCGACGGCATCGTACGGACCACGCAGGGCTGGCCAGTTGGCGAACATGATGTCGGCGGGTCCCACCTGCAAGATGCTTGCGGTCATCGTTCGCGGGTACATGCCGATGAGCGGGCGCGAGCGGTTGAGCAGCAGCCAGGGGAGCGTCAGGATGAGAAGGCCGGCAGCGGCCAGGGGCGCGAAGCGTCGCTCCCCGATCAACGATGCCGCCAAACCTGCTACTGGTGCCCAGGCGACGAAGAACGGCACCTGGTGGCGCGCGCCGTAGACGTCAAAGGAGATGGCGAAAGCATAGACGAGAGAGGTCGCCAGCGTGGCCAGGGCATACCCCGGCACTCTGCGATCCGGCACCCGGCGACGCAGGATCAGGAGCACCAGCCCCGTCACCGGAACGAGCAGCAGGTGGATCGGGCTGCCCGCCAGGTCTTCGTGGTTCCAGGACCAGATGAGTTGGAAGTTGGAGCTGTCCTGCCCGAGCAGTTGAGAGAAAGAGCCGACCGCGCTCGTCAGCCTGGCGTTCATCGTCCCGCCGGGCATGGAGAAGTTCAAGGCCGCGTGCTCCACAAACCTGAGGGCGACCGAACCCAAGCTTGGGCGGCCGATGTTCCCCCTGGCCAACCCCGCGAGGGGGTCGCCGAAGGTGGCCAGGTTGCGCGCCCAGAATCCCAGATTCAGTAGCATCGCCACCGCCAGGGCCAACACCCCGCGGGAGAAAGCCCGCCCCAGCCCCGTTCGTTTGGTTTGGGAAACGGCGATCCAAATGCCGAACGGAACGGCGTAGGGATAGAATGTGCCCTTGGTCAGCATGCCGAGTCCGAGCGCCAAAGCCATCCCCAGCCACTCTACGGCGGTCAAAGCGCGGCGGGCGCCCAACACAGCGAAGTACGCCAGGCACACAAGCCAAAACGCGGTGACGTAGTCGTTCTGCGTGCTCGAGGCCTGAAGAATCCCCATCGGGATGCTGGCGGCGAAAGTTGCGGCGACGAGTTGCCCGCGAAGTCTGGCGCCGAGCAACCCGGCAATAGCCGAAGCGCCGACGAGCGAGCCCACCATGCCGAACCACTGCACCAGATTCGCCGGCTGGTCGCTGCCCCACAGCAGGCGCAGGTTGAGGATCGTGGCTTCGGCCCAAATCGGGCTATACAGCTGGGGCTCGAATGCGGTCGGATAATGCCTCAGGCTGTGGTTCTGCGCCCAATGAACGACCCGGCTCATGTGATACTGAAGCGAATCCGTGTTGTTCGGGGGCGATACCCAGGCCACGAGGAATAGAGCAACCACAACACAAGCCAAACCAGCAAGGATCAACCTTTCGGGCCAGGCTGTCGTCTGCAGCGAATTCCGGAGCTTCGCCAGATCAATCCGGAGGAGGCCTCGCCTCCAGCCAAAGACCACGGCCCCAAGAAGGGCCACTGCCCACAGGCCGGCCACCCAGCCGCGGGCGAGAGCGCTGAACAGGCTGAGGCCCTCGGTGACGATGACCACGCACCCGCCGCAGAGGAGCGCAGCCAGCAGGAATGAGCGCCGCCAGCCGGCGGAATCCTGAGCGCCACCCTCCTGGGCGTGGAGAAGGTCAAGGAACAGCGCCAAGAAGGTCAGCACGGGGAGTAGGATCAACAGGCTCGCATCCTCCGCAACGCCTTCCGGGCGAAGCCACCTCCGCTACCACTGCCGTGAAGGCCGCATCACTGTCCACCAATGCGCATAGCCACTCGCCGCCACTCCTGAACGCCCCACAGCACGGTCCAGCGCGCTCCATAGGTACGAGGTCCTGCAGCGGCACCGGCCTGGAACCGCGAGGTGCCTTGGGGAATGGGGCGTGGAGATCCGCGCATCGGGAGCGCGGTGGCACAATTCTGAGCGCGGTGCCGTTCCCGGTCTTTGTCTGCGCCGGCAGCCTCTAGGACGGGGAGGCCCAGCCGCGGGCGCGCTCGGCGGCACGCTTCCAGTCGTGATAGAGGCTCTCTCGTTGGTCCGCGGACATTCGCGGGGTGTACTCCGCCTCGAGCGCCCACAGGCCCGCGATCTCGTCGGTCGACTTCCATGCGCCCACAGCGAGGCCCGCCAGATAAGCGGCACCCAGCGCGGTCGTCTCGCTCACGACGGGGCGCTGGACCGGGACCCCCAGAATGTCGGCCTGGAATTGCATTAGCAGGTTGTTGTGGGCGGCGCCGCCGTCAGCGCGCAGGGCCTGCAGATCGAGGTTGGCGTCCCGGCGCATCGCCTCCAGAACGTCCCGCGTCTGGTAGGCGATCGCCTCGAGCGTCGCCCGGGCCAAGTGCGCGGCAGTCGCGCCCCGTGTCAGACCCAGAATGGTTCCTCGGGCATAGGCATCCCAATACGGAGCGCCCAGGCCGACGAAGGCCGGCACGAGGTACACGCCGCCGTTATCGGGAACGGATGCCGCGAGGTCCTCGACCTGGCGGCTCTCCTTGATCAAGCCTAGCCCATCCCGTAGCCACTGCACAGCAGCCCCGGCGATGAAGACGCTGCCCTCCAGGCAGTAGACCGGGGGTTTCTCGGAGCGCGTCTTGGCGGGCGCCCCTGCGTTGGAGAGTCGCCATCCGATCGTCGTCAGGAGGCCGGACTCGGAGGCCACGGCCTGCGTCCCGGTGTTGAGGAGCATGAAGCAGCCGGTCCCGTAGGTGTTCTTGGCCATGCCGGGCGCGAAGCAGGCCTGGCCGAACGTGGCCGCCTGTTGGTCGCCGGCGTCTGCGGCCAAGGGGATCGCGCCGCCGAAGTGCGTCGTGTCGGTCTCTCCATAGACGGCCGAGGAAGGCCGCACTTCCGGGAGCAGGGAGGGCGGGATACGAAGGTGCTCTAGAATCTGAGCGTCCCACGCGAGTGTGTGGATGTCGAAGAGCAGCGTGCGTGAGGCATTGGAGACGTCCGTCACATGCAGCCTGCCACCCGAGAGCCGCCATAGCAGAAACGTGTCAACCGTGCCGAAGGCGAGCTCGCCGCGCTCGGCTCTGGCACGGGCCCCGGGGACGTTATCCAGCAGCCAGGCGACCTTGGTGCCGGAGAAGTAGGCATCGGTGACCAGGCCCGTCTTGTCGCGGATGACCCTGTCGAAGCCCTCTGCTTTCAGCCGGTCGCACAAGGGAGCGGTCCGGCGGCACTGCCACACAATGGCATTGTGGATGGGCTTGCCCGTCTGGCGATCCCAGACAACGGTCGTCTCGCGCTGGTTGGTGATCCCGATGGCAGCGAGGTCCGTGGCGCCCAGACCCGCCTTCGACAGTGCCTGGCGGGCGGTCTGCAGTTGGCTGGACCAGATGGCCTCCGGATCATGCTCCACCCAGCCGGGCTGGGGATAGATCTGAGGGAACTCCTTCTGCGCCGTGGCGACGGGCTTGCCGGAACGGTCGAACACGATCGCTCGAGAAGAGGTGGTGCCTTGATCCAGGGCGAGGATGAAGTCAGCCATATGCCGTTTTCCCTCGGAGTGGTTTCCTCGTGCCTGCGCTGCGCAATTCTATATCCGAGCGCAGCAGGGAAGAGAAAGGTTGGTGACGGTCTCGGGCTAGCGGGGTGAAAAAGAACCACCTCACCCGGAGAAGAGATGAGTTGTCTCAAGGGGGCGGGGCTCTTTCGTCACACTCCTAGTCCGGGCCGGGCTGGGTTCCTGCCGGTGGGGCAATCATAGCGCCGACGAACCCCCGAGCCCCACGGACAAATGCCTCGCCGGGTGTTGGGTTCCGCCCGGCGGGCTGGATGATCTCCAGGAGGAGAGAACCCTCGGCTGTCCCCAGCGCGGGGAGCCCTTTCACCAGGCTGATCCGCCCGACGGCCGGGGGGCTGACGTCCACGGCGAGTGCCTCGCGGATGATCAGCCGACGTCCCTCCCATTCGAAGAAAGCACCGGGCCAGGGCTCGAAAGCCCGCACCTGCCGGGCGAGGACCATTGCGGGGCGGCGCGGGTCCAGGGCGCCCTCCGCCTTGGTCAGTGCCGGTGCGAAGGTTACGCCCTCCGATGGCTGTGGCCGGGGGCTGAGGGTTCCCGCCAAGTATTCCGGGAGCGTCCGGAGGAGCAGCTCCGCGCCTGCAAGCGCCAGGCGCTGGGTTAGGCTTCCGGTCGTGTCTTCTTCCCGAATGGCGGTGGAGCATTGCGACAGGATGGGGCCGGTGTCCAGCCCCTTGTCCATCTTCATGATGGTGACACCTGTTTCGGCGTCGCCGTGGAGAATCGCGGCTTGGATCGGCGCCGCACCGCGCCAGCGGGGTAGCAAAGAAGGATGCACGTTGATGCAACCTTGCAGGGGGATCCCCAACACGTCCGGTGGGAGGATCTGCCCGTATGCGGCGACGATGACCACCTCCGGCGACCACTCCCGGAGTTGGGCCACGGCGGCCGGCTCCCGCAGCCGCGGGGGCTGGAGGACGGGGATGCCGGATTTCTCCGCCACGAGCTTGACCGGCGGCGGCCGATTAGGCCGGCCGCGGCCGGCGGGGCGGTCGGGCTGTGTCACCACGCCGACGACGTCGTAGGAGAAGGCGAGCCACTCCAGCGTCGGGACGGCGAACTCGGGCGAGCCCATGAACACCAGGCGCATCGGCCGAATGATAGCATGGATGGGACTCCCGGGGAATCCGCGCCCTGCGGGCCGGCATGGGGTTACAATTCTGGGGTTGCACCAGTTGCCCGCGCGTGTACAATAGCAGCCGCGATGGGGGATGGAGAGCTCTGTCCCCAGAATGGCCCCTGACCGGCAGGGAGCCCGAGTATAGACCTAAGGAGAATGAAACATGAGTGAGCAGCCCATCGGCGGAAGTGACATCACCAGCGATGACAAGCTTTGGGTCCTCCTGACGTACCTCCTCAGCCCAATCATCCCCATCGTCATCCTGTTGATGGAAGAGAAGAAGAATCGCCCCTTCATACGCGCCCACAATGCCCAGGCGCTGGTCCTGGGGATCATCAATGTTGTGGTCGCAATGTTCTTCTGGACGGTCGTTGCCCCCTGTGTGAACCTGGCGCTCGTGGTCTATCTGATCTACCTGGCGATCAAGGGGTATCAGGGCGAATATGTCACCATCCCTGTCATCACGGATTTCGTCAAGAAGCAGGGATGGGCGTAGGCCCTTTGGCCCGCTGCCTCGGTGTAGCGTGGTGAACGCTGGGAGTTGTCCCGCTACGCTCGGATGCCTCGTCAAAGACATCGCGAAGCGTGCCTTCTGCCGGAAGGCACGCTTCGCGTCCCATTGAGCTGGTTACCAGCAGCTAGGGGCAGCGCTCGGCGAGAGCGGAACCGCCTGCCGCCCCCCGGATTCCCGCTGGACAAGCGGCCGGCAGCTGCGAGCCCTGGCTTACAGTTGTCGCGAGCGCGGCGGCCGGCTGACGAATCCGCACCGAAGGTGGTAGACTTACAGCACACACGATCTCCTTCCGATACACGACGAAAGGATGTCTGCGATGGAAGCCCCCCTGGAAGCTCAACCCTACCTGCCCAAGCCAAAGAACAACAGCATGGCCATCACCAGCATGGTGTCCAGTACAGTGGGCTGGGCCTTTGTGTTGCTCAACATCTGCCTGAACTGGGTCATTCTGCCCGCGGCCACCGTGATCACGGCGGGGATCGGCGGCTTCCTGTATTGCATCGCTATCCCGCTTGTCTGCATCTCTCCCATCGGATGGATCGTGGGCATCATCACCGGGCATGTTGCCAATGGGCAGATCAAGCAGACGGGCGAGGGTGGCAGCGGCATGGCGAAGGCCGGCCTGATCATGGGCTACATCGGCCTGGGCCTCTTCGTCATCGGTCTCTGCCTGCTGGCCGCGGCCACCGTGTTATCGGTGCTTGGCATCGTCAGCATTCCGATCATCGACTCGCTCGTCAACCAGCGCTACTACTAGGAGCTAGATGAAGAGCGCCTGCGTCCGGGAAAAGCTTCGCAGATGTGGCGGTCGGGGCGGACCCGCAATCACCAGATACGCAACCCTCTTCCCCGGACAAGGCAGTTCTTGGTCACCCTGCTAGGCTGGAGCCGGAGGCACCCAACCCGAGGCATTGCACGTAGGGACCGCAGTATGGATCCGCCACGTGCGTTCGGATGCGCCTTTGCGGGGGCCACGTGTGCCTTGCGGCCATTGGTGAGATGGAGGACTAGGAGGTCCGAATGACGGACATTGAACCGGTTTCCGTCGGTCCGCAACCAGGCTTGCAGAAGCCGGGCATGGTGACAGCCATCGGTGTGATGACGCTGGTCAATGGCATCCTCAACATTCTGTACGGGGCTGGCGTCACGCTCTCGATCGTCCTTGGCACGTTCGGGATCGGTCTCCTTTGTGCGCCGTTGACGATCCTCCCGGCGATTCTGGGTGTCTTCGAGATTGTCTACGCCTCCCAGGTCCTTTCCAATCCGCCAAGGCGAGTGCAGCCGTCCCAGGTGATTGCCATCCTTGAGATCTGCTGCATCGCCGTTGGCGACGTGACTTCGATGATCGTTGGCATTCTGGCCTTGGTTTTCTACAACGACCCGGCCGTGAAAGCCTACTTCGCCCGGCTGAACGCCCCGCTACAGGCGCCCGTCCGGCCTGCGCCGAGCGAACCGCCCTCCTCCTAGGAGCCAAAGGCGGGCCATCAAGTCGGCCAGGGCGGGCTTCGCAGCCTGCCCCCGCTAAGTGCGGGGGGTCAGACCGCTCCCCCAGAGCCCGGGTGAAACGCCGGGCTTTGCTGTCGGGGAAGGATGTTCCGGCCGGGAGTCCTGCCGTGCATAAGCGTTGGCTAGCTTGCCCAAAGATTCCTCGTGAGGTCGAAGAGGCGCTGGCCGGCTTCAGCCCGGTGCAGCGCCAGATTCTGTACCGCCGCGATGTGCGCACCTCATCAGAGGCCGCGGCCTTCCTGGGCAGGGTGGAGACGGAGTCGGGCGATCCGTTTCTCCTGCTACAAATGGAGCAGGCGGTTGACCGGCTCCTGAAGGCGGTTGGGGCGGGGGAACCCATCACGGTCTACGGCGACTACGATGCCGATGGTCTTACAGCGACCGCCCTGCTGGTGGAGACCCTCGGTTCTCTTGGCGCTGAGGTCAGCCACTACATTCCCAATCGATTCGACGAAGGCTATGGCCTGCACCTGGAGTCTCTCTCCAGCCTGAGGGAGCAGGGTGCGAAGATCGTCGTCTCAGTCGATTGCGGGATTCGATCCCTGGCAGAGGCGGAGCATGCCCAAATGCTCGGCCTGGACCTGATCATCACGGACCATCACCATCCCGGCCCCGAACTTCCCCGGGCGCTGGCGATCCTCAACCCCAAGCAGACGGGAGATCCGTATCCGTTCAAGGGCCTGGCGGGAGTGGGCCTGGCGTACAAGCTCGCTCAGGGACTGACGCGCCGGGTCGGGCTGGAGGATCCGGTCCAACACCTCGACCTGGTCGCAGTGGGAACCGTTGCGGACATGGCCTCATTGGAGAAAGAGAACCGGTTCCTGGTTGCCGAGGGCCTCCGCTTGCTGAACGGCTCCGGCCCGGCGGCTCGGTGCACCCGGCCAGGATTGCGGGCACTCGCCCGCATCGCCGGCTATCAACCGGGGCAGGTCACCGCCACGTCGATCGGGTTTGGCCTGGGGCCGCGCTTGAATGCGGCGGGGAGACTGGGTTCCCCCGAGGTTGCCCTGCAGCTCTTGCTGACCCAGGATGCGGATGAGGCAACCCATCTGGCCGAGGAACTGGAGGGAAGGAACCGGGAGCGGCAACGGCTTACTCGCCAGATGGTCGAGACCGCCCGCCTTGTGGTTGGTGCCATGACCCCGTTGCCGAATCTGCTCTTCGTCTATCGTCAGGGATTCGACGAGGGTGTGCTTGGCCTGGCCGCGGCCCGCCTGGTGGAGGAGTTCTCCCGTCCGGCGATCGTGGCTGCCGTCGGCGAGAAGACGACCCGGGGGTCAGCGCGCAGCATCCCTGGCTTCCACATCACGGACGCCCTGGATGAGTGTGCCGACATCCTTGTGCAACACGGCGGGCATTCTGCCGCGGCTGGCTTCACGGTGCGCAGCGAGCATCTCGAGCAGCTGATTGCCAGGTTGCAGGCGAGGGCAGATGCGTGCATCGCGGAAGAGGATCTCTGTCCCACGCTGCAGCTCGATGCCGAGGTCGATCTCTCGGAATTGGATGGAGGACTGAGGGAGTTCCTCGACCAGCTGGAGCCCTGCGGATACGGCAACCCGCTGCCGGTCCTGTGCGCCCACCAGGTCGCCGTGGTCCAAAGGCGTCCTGTGGGCAGCGACGGATCCCATCTCAAGCTGACAGTCCGCGCAGGGGGGCGTTTCTTCGACGCCATCGCCTTCCGTCAAGGGCATCTGGCGGACGAGCTCCCCGGGATCGTAGACCTCGCCTTTCACCTCGAACGCAACGTCTACATGGGGGTCGAGAGCTTGCAGCTCAATGTCCTGGACGTCCGCCCGTCTGCGGGCTGAACCACATCGGGCTGTTGGCCAACGGCGCTTGGGGGTGATCCAGGGATGTCGGCGGGCGCCGCTCAGTCGACGAAGCGGTACTTCAGCAACGCCCAGACAGCCGAGAATGCGTCCTGTAGGCCAATCTTCTTCCCTTCGGAGTATTCGCGGGGGTTAAAGGAGATCGGGACCTCGAACACGCGGAGACGCCGTTTGAGGAGCTTGGCCGTGATCTCGGGTTCAAAGTCGAAACGGTTGGCACGTAGGGGGATGGCCTGGATGACCTCACGCCGGAAGAGCTTGTAGCCAGTCTCCATGTCGGAGAGGATACTGTTGTATAGCAGGTTGGTCATGAAGGTGAGGAGCCGGTTGGCGACCATGTGCCAGAACATAGTCGTTCGCCGGGGACCTCCGAGGAATCGTGAGCCGTAGACGACATCCGCCTTCCCTTCCTGGATCGGCATCAGCAGGGCAGGGTAGTCCCGGGGATCGTACTCGAGGTCGGCATCCTGGATCAGGACAAGATCGCAAGCGGCGGCCTGGACGCCGCTGCGAACAGCTGCGCCCTTACCCAGGTTGCGATCGTGGCGGATAAGGCGCAGGCGTGGCTCCCGCTGGCCGAGATTCTCGAGCACCTGGCTTGTCCCGTCGGAGGAGCCGTCGTCAATCACGATGATCTCATCGACCAGTTCGGTGGCGAGGACGCGCTCGACGATCGTCGCGATCGTCTGGCACTCGTTGTAGGCCGGCATGACGACCGACAGACTCATGACGCCTATTCTAAACGAGCTGCAGGAACAGGACAAGCGGGCGGTTGCCCGCGCTTCCCAGCCCGTATATAATCCGTCTGTCTGAGGATCGGCGTCCTTGGGCCTTGGCGGCCGCCCGGAGGACCGACGTTGGCCACCGGATGCCTGGAGGGCTGGAATGGCTTCGCCTCGAGGATCATTGCGTTCGGGCTCAGAGAATGTCACCTCCACTGGTAGTCTTCGCTTCATCCCGCCGCCCGTCAGCCGGGTGGAGGACACGGGACTGTCGCAACTCTGGCTGCAGGACCTGGCGCTGAAGATCCTGTACTTCCGTGGCTATCTGACCGGTTTCAAGATGGCCGAGGCGATGGCACTGCCCTACGCGGGGATGGTAGACCAGATCCTGGAGGCGCTGAAGCGCGAGAAGTTCGTGGAAGTTAAGACGCAGATGGGGTTTGGCGAGGGCTCCTACCAGTATGCCATCACCGGAGCGGGGATCGCCCGGGCGAGGGAGGCCCTGGAGCGCAGCCAGTACGCAGGACCGGCGCCGGTTCCTATCGCCTTCTACAATGAAGCCATCCGCCGGCAGAGCCGCGCCCGCCCGACAGTGCATGCCAACACCATGCGCACCTCGCTGGCGGAGTTGACGCTTTCGGAGAAGACCTTCAACCACATCGGGCCAGCGGTCAACTCCGGCACCTCCATCTTCCTCTACGGGCCTCCCGGGAACGGCAAGACCTCCATCGCTCGCTGCATCGGCGCAATGATCCTGCAAGAGGACATGTTCATCCCCTTCGCCATCGACATCGATGGCCAGGTCGTCAAGCTCTACGACTCGGTGAACCATACACTGTCGCCGGAGGACGACGTTAGCTCAACGACCGGGACGGGCGGCTTGAAGACCGGGGCCAAACGCGACCCGCGCTGGGTGAAGATCCGCCGGCCCTTCATCGTCGTCGGCGGTGAGCTCACCATGGCCGGCCTTGACCTCGTGTTTGACGACGTCAACAAGTTTTACGAAGCACCGTTCCAGGTGAAGGCCAACGGCGGCGTCTTCCTGATTGACGACTTTGGCCGCCAGCAGGTCCGTCCCCGCGACCTGCTCAACCGCTGGATCGTCCCTCTCGAGAACCGCATTGACTACCTGACCCTACACACCGGACGCAAGGTGGAAGTACCCTTCGATGTCATGGTCGTCTTTTCGACCAACTTGCCGCCCCGGGACCTTGTGGACGAAGCCTTTCTCCGTCGCTTGCGCCACAAGATCGAAATCGGCGATCCTTCCTATGAGGAGTACCGCGAGATCTTCAAGCACGTGGCCGAAAGCAAGAAGGTTCCCTATCTGGAGAACGGCCTCGCGTACCTGCTGCAGGAGTGGTACATCAAACGCAACCGCAAGCTGCGGGCTTCCCACCCCCGGGATATCTGCGACCAGATCCTAGACATCTCGCGCTACCTGAGCGTCGAGCCTACGATGACCAAGGACATGATCGACCGGGCAGCGGAGGCCTACTTCGTCGAACTCTAGGCTGTCCGTCGGCATGTGCCGGTTTCGAGCTGTTCGATCTTGATGCCCTTGGAGACCCGGGCCACCTGAGGCCGATCATACCGGCCGCGAGAATCGTCCTCCCCGTCGACCGAGGCGCAACTTGGACCCCCTTTCGGAATGGAATGTCTCGCGCGTCCTGGTCATTGCCCATCGAGGAGCCTGTTTGCGCGCCCCCGAGAACACGCTGGCTGCCTTTCGGCTGGCAGCCAGCCTCGCGGCCGACGGGATTGAGTTGGATACCAAGCTCACCGCTGATGGCAAGGCGGTCGTCATGCACGACCAGACGATCGACCGCACGACCTCGGGCAAAGGGTGGGTCCGCGATCACACCTTGGCCGACCTCAAGCGATTGGAGGCGGGGTCCCACTTCGGGCCCGAATTCGTGGGCGAGCCAATCCCTTCACTGGAAGAGGTCTTCCAAGAACTTGGCAATTCCCCAATGCTCATCGACGTCGAAGTGGGCAACTACGCCAGCCCGCGGGATGGGCTGCCAGACCGCGTGGTGGAGCTGGTGCGGCGGTATGACCTCGACCGCCGCGTCCTGATTTCCTCGTTCAATCCCATCGCCCTGCGCCGGACCCGGAACCAGGCGCCGGGCTTGGCTCTGGCGTTGCTCCTCACGCCCAGGCAGCCGGGCTGGCAACGATTCCTGTTTTCAGCCCTTAGCCCCAGAGACACGGACAATCTCAACGATGGCATGATTTGGCCGGAGGCCATCGCTCGCTCTCACCGTGCGGGGCGTAGGTGCATCGCCTGGATCGTCAACAAGGCGCCGCGCATGCACGAGTTGGTCCTCATGGGAGTGGACGGAATCATCACCGACGCGCCCGACGTGGCAAGGCAGGTCGTCGATGGAGCCGCCCGCAAGTCTTAGCCTGGAGAGCCTCAGGAGGGCCGGCGAGCGAATCCGGCCGCATGTGCGAATGACGCCCGTCCGGCAGGCGCCGGAGCTCGGGCTCTGGGTCAAATGCGAGAACCGGCAGTTCACCGGTTCCTTCAAGCTGAGGGGTGCCCTCAACAAGATTCTTGGCTTGTCCGTGTCCTCCCGGCGGGAGACGCTCGTGGCGGCCTCGGCGGGTAATCATGGTTTGGGCGTCGCCTGGGCAGCCAGGCTCCGCCAGGCACCCGCGACGATCGTCGTGCCTCAGGGAGCAGTCCAGGCCAAGGTGGATGCGATACGCGAGCTTGGGGCGGACGTCCTCGTCGTGGAGGGCGGCTACGCCCAGGCTGAAAAGCTGGGCCAGCAACTGGCGCAGGACACCAGCGCCGTCTGGATCTCGCCGTACAACGACCTGGAGGTCATCGCCGGGCAGGGAACAATCGGTCTTGAGGTGGCCGAGCAACTAGAGTTGGCAAGCGAAGAAGGCGAGGGCTGGCAGGTATTCGTTCCCGTCGGGGGCGGCGGTCTGATCTGCGGCGTCGCGGCCGCGCTGAAGAGACTATCCCCCCGGGCTCGCCTCATTGGTGTCCAGACGACCAACTCTCCCCATCTTCACGCCTACTTCCATGGGGGAGACATGAAACGAGTCGTCGAACGGCCCACCTTGGCCGATGGACTCGCGGGGGGAGTAGAGGCCGAGGCGGTGACCCTGGAGTTGGTTCGCGCTCTTGTCGACGACTTCGTGCTTGTGGACGAGCTGGCCATCGAGAATGCCATCCGCTGGGCAGACAAGAGGCTCGGGGAGGTGATCGAACCCTCTGCAGCCGCTGCCCTCGCGGCCTGCCTCGGCCAGCCTGAGACGGGGCGCCGGCTCGTGATTCTGAGTGGCGGCAACATTGCCCCTTCGCTCCTGGCACGGGTTCGTGGAGAAGGCATGCGGGATGACTGAGCCGGCCTGCACGGTTGATGAACTCATCTGTGTCTGCATCTCCCGTCAGGTCCGGGATGGCGAGGTGCTGGCGCAAGGGCTGGCGACTCCTCTCGTCGCCGCCGGCTACCTTCTCGCTTGGCGCACCCACGCCCCGCATGTCTACTTCGCCTCGGCCATCGGCCAGAGCATCTGCCGGGAGGGCGCGCCTTTGGGTCTTGCCGGTGTCGAGCGGCTGTGGCTGGATCGCGCCATGACGAGGCTCGGCTTCGTGGAGGTGGCGGTTGACCTGCTGCCGAGAATCCATCCCAAGGAGTTCTTCCGGCCTGGCCAAGTCGATCCGCAGGGGAACTTCAACAACATTGCCTTTGGCCAGAGCCGCCAACGCCCGCGGATGCGCATGCCTGGCGCCGGAGGCATCCCGGATGTGACGCCTGTAGCCACCGAGATCTATCTGTATGTGCCTCGACACTCAAGGGTCATCTTTGTGGAACGGCTCGACTACCTCTCGGGCCTGGGGCATCACGCCGCCAGGCGGAGGGGAGCCGGGCCGCACTATCTGGTCTCTGACCTTGGGCAGTTCGACTTCGCAGGTGGCCGAATGCGGTTGACCCACCTTCATCCTGGCGTCACCAAGGATAGGGTCCAGGCCAAGACTGGCTTCGACCTTGGAATCGCGGACGATGTTCCGGTGACTCCGGCGCCGAGGGAGGAAGAACTCCGGCTCCTGCGGGAAGAGATTGACCCGCTGGGAATCCGGCGGCTCGAGCTTCTCAGCGGCCCCGAACGGCGCAGGGCATTGCGAGAGATACTCGAGCGCGAAGCCGGTCTCTCTTCTCCCGGCGTGGTTGAGCCGCCGGCGTCTGGGATCCCCTTCGACTGACACTCGTACCGAGACAACAGGAGAGTCGGCATTCCGAACGGGCGCGAGGCCGTGGTCACGCTTGTACCGCGCCGCGCGCGCAGGTATACTTTGGGGCATGCGGCGCACTGTGTTAGTCGCCCTTCTGCTGTCCCTCACCTTCCGTCCGCCGTTGGCATTGCCGGACCGGCAGATCCCCTTGTCCGAAGCTGCCGTCGCCCTCCTGGCGCAGATGACGCCGGATGAGAGGGTGGGCCAGCTCTTCCTGGTCACCTTCCATGGCAGCGCGCCCCGACCGGATGACCCCATCTTTGACCTGATCCAGAGCGGACACATTTCGGGTGTGCTGCTGCAAGCGCAGAGTGACAACTTCGTCGACGCACCGAACACCTTGCAGGCCGCTCAGTCGCTCATCGCCTCCTTGCAGACGACCGCGTATGAGGCTTCGTTGCAGCTCCCTCCAGGCGAGAGCGAGAGCAGCACCCCGACCCCCGTAGGCTACGTGCCGCTATTCATCGCGCTGAGCCAGGAGGGCGGTGGGACGCCCTATTCGGAGATCCTATCGGGCCTCTCGGAGATACCCTCGGAGATGGCCATCGGGGCAACCTGGGATCCTTCGCTTTCCGGGGCGGCGGGGGAAGTGGTCGGGAGCGAGCTGGAGGCATTGGGCATCAACCTGCTCCTGGGGCCTTCCCTGGATGTCCTGGAGGATCCCAGGCCGGAGGGCCCGGGTGACCTGGGCGTGCGAACCTTTGGCGGGGATCCCTTCTGGGTCAGCCTGATGGGAAGAGCCTACATCGAAGGGGTTCACTCGGGGTCGCGGGGCAGGGTGGCCGTGGTGGCCAAGCACTTCCCGGGCCATGGCGGTAGCGACCGTCCGCTGGATGAGGAAGTGGCCACCGTGCGGAAGTCCTTGGAGGAGCTCGAACGGATCGAGCTGGCGCCGTTCTTCGCCGTCACGGGTGCAGCCCCCGGGGAGGACCCTGCGGTGACCGATGCCCTGCTGCGGGCCCACATCCGCTACCAGGGCTTCCAGGATAACATCCGAGCAACCACGCGGCCCGTGAGCCTCGATCCGCAGGCTTTCGCGGAGATCATGGCCCTTGAGCCGCTGGCCACCTGGCGGGCCGGCGGGGGCGTGACCATCAGTGACTCCCTCGGATCTCGCGCCATTCGCCGCTTCTACGATCCGCGCGAGGTCACGTTTCGTGGGCACCTGGTGGCGCGGGATGCTTTCTTGGCGGGGAATGACTTGCTGCTGCTCTCCAGCTTCCAGTCGACGGGTGATCCCGACGAAGCGACGACGATCCGCGCCACGCTGGCATTCTTCGCTCAGAAGTACGAGGAAGACTCGCTTTTTGCCCAACGGGTGGATGAGGCCGTGCTGCGTATCCTCGAGCTCAAGATGCGGCTGTACGGTCAGACATTCTCGCTGGAAGACGTCTTGCCAGAGGAGGGGAGCCTTGACCTGATCGGCGGGTCGGGCGTGGCGGAGCAGGTGGCCAGGGCAGGGGCCACGCTCATCAGCCCCTCGGCCGGCGAGGTCGAAGAGAGGCTCGGCGCGCCTCCTCGCCTGGGAGAGCGCATCGTCTTCCTCACCGATGTGCGCATGGCCGCGCAATGCTCGACCTGCACGTCGACCCCTGGCATTGGACTGGACGCTCTCGAGAGGACAATCCTCCGCCTCTACGGTCCCGGGGCTGCCGGGCAGGTTGGCGGTTGGACGATGGTCTCGTACAGCCTAGCCGACCTGGCTGCCTATCTGGGCCAGCCGCCGCCAGCCTCGCTTGGCATCCCCATTTCTTCAGCCGAGGAGGTCGGGGACGCGCTCGAATCGGCCAGCTGGCTGGTGTTCTCGATCCTGGGGAGCAATTCTGACGCCTACGGGTCGGATGCCCTGAAGCTCCTGCTCGATCGCCGACCCGATCTGGCCCAGCGAACCAGGGTGGTGGTCTTCGCCTTCGGCGTACCCTACGACCTCGACTCCACTGACCTGAGCAAAGTGGATGTGTACTACGGTCTATACTCCAAGGAGTCGGCATTCGTTGAAGTCGCTGCCCGGCTGCTCTTCCAGGAGCTATCTCCGCCCGGCGCCTCGCCTGTCAGTATCCCAGGGATCGGCTACGACTTGCTGACGGCCACCTCGCCCGACCCGGATCAGGTAATCTCGCTGACGGTGACTTCCCCCGAGGCGGGAGCGAGCCAAGCGACGCCGGAGGCGGGCTACATCGTGGGCGATGTCATCCAGGTCGAAACCGGTGTCATCGTCGATCACAATGAGCATCCGGTTCCGGACGGGACCGTCGTGGAGTTCAGCCTGAGCTACCAGGCGGAGATCATCGCGCCGATGATCCTCCGATCCACGACCGCCTCGGGAGTGGCTCAGGTTGAGGTGGCGTTGGAGAGACTGGGGCTCTTCGAGATCACCGCAATCAGCGACCCGGCCCGGTCCTCGGCCATCCTGCAGCTGAACGTCCAGGAAGGCGTACCTGCCTACGTGACCGTGATCGCCCCAACCCCAATCCCGACGGAAGAGCCGCCTGCAACGGAGACCCCGGCCCCGTCGACACCGGCGCCGGGAAGCGAAGAGGTATCCCCTGGAGAGACACCGGACGTTGGCTTTGCTCATTTCCTGCTGGGGATGACGGGTATCGGGGCCGTCGTGGCCGCGAGTTGGCGCCTGGCTCGACGGCAGGTCGATGACCCGCAGGGCTGGATTCGATGGTTGCTGGCGTCGGCGATCGGGGGCTTGGTGGGCTACAACTACCTGGCGATGGGGCTTCCGGGCAGTCGCACGCTGCTGCAATTCCTGGGGCCGCTGTCGGGCGCGATGCTGGGCATCTTGGGGGCGATCGTGGGGTTGATCGCGGCGCGAATGTGGCAGTGGCGAGCGACTAGATGATGGTCGCCAGGATAGCCAGAAGGAACAGACCGCTGGCAATGTAGGCCAACACGCGATCCCTTCGGCTGGGGAGGAAGCGCTGAGGAGCCAGGACGATGGCCAGCCGATCAACGAGCTCAGTGGTGGCCATTGCCCCGTGCAAAGCACTGCGCAGGGCGGCAATGTCCTGGGGACGGTCGTCTGGATGGAGTGCCATTGCCCAAAGGACGGCATGCTCGAGCTGAGGGTTGATCTCTGGATTGAGCGCCCGAAGCGGCGACAAGATGGCGGAGTTCAGGAACCGCAGTTTGGCTTCGGGCGGAGGCTGGCTCGTCAGTAGGTGGTAGAGGGTGGCGCCGAACGCGTAGATGTCGCTGCGGGGATCGGTGTGGCCCGAATCCCCGCCATATTGTTCGAGAGGCGTGTACTGGGCCGTGCCGCGTCCCTGGATGACGGTGACCGTCATCTCGTCGGGCGCCATCTGCTTCACTAGGCCAAAGTCTACGAGCTTGACCAGGCCGGAGGGCGTGATCTTGAGGTTGCCTGGTTTGATGTCTCGGTGGACGACGGGCGGTTCTTGGCTATGGAGATACTCGAGGGCGTCGGCGAGCTGGTTCGCCCAGTGCAGGACTTCGGCCACGGGCAGGCGGCGGCCGCTGCGCCTGGTCTGGTCCATGAGCGTCTTGAGATCATCGCCAGGCACGTAGTCCATCACGAGGTAGTCGCGATCGGCCTCGGAGAAGAAGTCCGAGACCTTGGGCAGGTTGGGGTGATCCAGACGAGCGAGTACGGAAGCTTCGCGATAGAATTGCTCTCGGGCCTGAGCCCGGGCGGTTTCGGGTAGGGTGGGCGCCTGGTCGACTTCCTTCAGCGCGCACAGCCGGCCGGGGAGGCGGTTGTCTTCAGCGAGGTAGATGGACCCCATCCCGCCACGGCCGATGATCTTGCGGATGACGTAGCGGTCTCGCAGGACCTGCCCGGAAGCGAGTGGTTCAGGCATCCCACAGCCTCGAAGCCAACTGGTTGAAGGGGCAGTGGGTGTCTCAGGCATGGCTCTCGGCGTGAACCCAGCCCCTTCGAGAGGTTCAGAGCGCCTGAGACAAGGCTATTATACACGGGCTGGCAAATGAGACTGGGGGAGGCGGTCATATGGCGCAGCGCGAAGAGGAATCGCCCGTCCTGATCGCCATGACGCGGAAGCTGAGCGGAACCCGGTGGTCACTGGACCGCGATGAGTTCCTGATCGGGCGAGGTCCAGACTGCGATCTTGTGGTTCCCGAGCGTCAGGTGTCGCGGCATCACGCTCGGATCCGGCGGGCTGACGAGGGCTACGTGGTCGAGGATCTGGGCAGCCGGAACGGGACGCACGTGAACGGTCTTCCCGTGGAGGGCTCGATGGCCTTGCAGGATGGTGATGTCATCCAGATCGCTCTGGCCCTGGAGCTGGCTTTTGTTGGAACGGAGGCCACGCTCCCGCTCGCGATGGGGGAGGGAGGCGACTCTGCGCTAGGCCGGCTGAAGATGGATCCGGAGGCTCACCGAGTGTGGGCGCGGCGGGTGGAGATCGAACCACCGCTCTCGCCGCCCCAATACCGGCTCCTCGACCTGCTCTACCAGAGCCGCGGTCGGGTGGTCACGCGAGAGCAGATCGTTGAATACGTCTGGCCAGGGGCGATGGGGGCGGGTGTCTCGGATCAGGCCATCGACGCGCTGGTCCGGCGGCTGCGGGACCGCCTGGCCGAGGGCGACCCCCGCCACGCCTATATCCTGACCGTTCGGGGGCACGGCTTCCGCCTCAGCAACCCATTGGACATTCTCTAGGAGCGTGATGAAGAAGCCCTGCTGGCGGGGTGCGACTCGGATGGCGCGGGCAGATCCGGTCGCGGGAACTCCTGCGGTCCGAAGAAGATGAGAAGGCGCCCCCGATGCGGAGGGCGCCTTTGGTGGAGATGGCGGGAATCGAACCCGCGTCCGAAAGATTCGACCGCCGAACATCTACAAGCGTAGTCGACCTATTGGGTCTCGCCGCCCGGGCCCCGGTCGACAGGGTCTCCGGCCAGCCAGCCGCTCGGACCCGAGAGCCCGTCTTTCGCGCCTTTAGCGGCGTCCGGCGCGGCACCTCGCCCCTTTGTCGCCTTACCCTGCGCTGGTCGAGGGGAGCACAGGAAGGCGGGCCCTGGCTAGCAGGCTAGCAGGGCCGGCTCTACTCTAAGCGGGGTTAAGCCGCCAGAGGAAGAGCCGCATAGTTCGTGCGCGTGGCACTTGTGTTTGCGCTGATTTTGCGAGCTCGGCGCCTCTCGGCTTGCAGTTCGGGGCCAGCCTCTCCCGTCGAAGCCTGTCATCCCCGTACCGAATATTATACCACACGGACGCGCCTTCGGCCATCGCTGCATTGCGCATAGCCACTGCACCAACATCCAACACCCCCATAACACGCCGGCCCCCCCACAAAAGCCTGAGGCTATGCGCACCCGGGGTGCTACCATACGCCCGCGGGGAAGGTGTCCACACCAGCCAGAGCACCGACCCGCTTGTACATCGTCACGCCGGCGTAGGCCCTGCCCAGAATCCCGTCGTGCACTGCCCAGCTGCGTCCCAGGATCGAGCGCTCCATGCCCGGCTGCCGGAAGGGGGTGGATCCGTCAAGCCTCCGATGAAGCTCGCCCCCAGGCTGGAAACGCTCGTTGATCTCGACCATCAGCTTGCGGCCCTGTTGGTAGGCGAATCCGTAGTGTTCGAAGACGACCGCGTTGTGATAGGCAAGTGGCTCGACGAAGTACACGTCATGCCCGAGGGAGGAGACAAACTCCTCAAACGCTTCGATCGACTGTCTTAGGATCCTCAGACCGCGCCGGACTTGCCCGGGCGCAAGGCCCGCCTGCAGGGCAGCCACCTCCGCGTCCAGATTGCGTCGGAAGGTCCCGAACTCGGTAGGCGTGCCGTCCGGCATGCGGTCGACGTCAAACCGCGGCGAGGCCGGGTCGTTGACCACGTACAGCAGGACATGGACCTGCCCGTTGATGGTATCCGTCAAGTGAGCGTATAGCACGGGGTCGCGAGCCTCGAATTCGTGGCGAAGCTGAACGACGACGTCCGTCGCACCCGGAGCACAGGCGATGCGCTCCAACGGCCTGCCCTGTGCATCCATGAGGTCAGGCGGGATCTGAAACCGTTCAAGCAGCACGCGGGGGATGAAGCGGCGGTAGATCGCTTCCTTCTCCGCGGGAGGCAGGTTGTTGACCGCCGCGATGGAGTGCGGGCTCATCACCGGGCCTTCTGGCTGAGGGCACGCCTCATCTCGCGCTCGGCCTCGCGCGAGGCAAGCTCTCGGCGTTTATCATACTGCCTCTTGCCGCGCGCCAGCGCAATCTCCACTTTCGCCCGGCCTCGGGCAAGGTAGACCTTGGTGGGGATGATCGTGAAACCCTTCTGGCGCACCTGGTCGAACAGTCGGGTGATCTCTCGCCGGTGGAGCAGCAGCCGCCGCATCCGCTTGGGGTCGTGGTTGAGCTTGCTGGCAGGATCGTAGGGCGCGATGTGGGCGTTGACCAGCCATGCCTCGCGCCCATCCGTCCGGACGTAGGCTTCCTTCAGGCTCACCTGGCCCGCTCGCACCGACTTGATTTCGCTTCCCTGCAGGGAGATCCCGGCCTCCAGCCGGTCTTCCAGGAAGTAGTCATGAGCCGCCTTGCGATTCGTAGCCACAACCTTGATCGACGATTCGCTCATGGCCTCTGCTCACGCTCAGCCTGGAGCCGCTGCACCGCCGCCGCCAGAATCGTATCCCCCGACCCGGCTGACGAAGCGGGATCGACAAGGATGTCGGGTTGCAGGCCGGCCCGGTCGAGGGCTTGCCGATCGGGGGTCAGCCAACGGGCGTTCGTGATGTGCAGGCTGGAGCCATCACTCAGGTTGAAGATCAACTGCACTGACCCTTTGCCATAGGTCGGTTGGCCGACAACCAGGGCGCGTCCGTTGGCTTGAAGTGCCGCGGCCACGATCTCGGCCGCGCTCGCCGTGGAACCGTCGGCGAGGACCGCTAGCGGGATCTGGATCGCGGCCCCTGGCGTCTCGACCCGGAACACCTGCTCAGTCCCGTCTCGTTCCTGCTGGAAGACAACGATCCCCGTCTCAAGGAAGAACCGCGCCACGTCGACGGCGCTATCAAGCAGGCCGCCGGGGTTGCCTCGCAGATCCAGGATGATCGCCATGGCGCCGCGCCCGGTCAAGTCATCGTGTGCGGCCCGGACCTCGCCGGGTGTCCTTTGGCTGAAGACGCTGACCACAATGACGCCAATGGTCGGGTCATCCGGGAGCAGGTATCCTGTTGCGGAGGGCAGGGCGATGGTCTCGCGCGTGACGGCGATCTCTAGCTCGACTCCCCCTTCTTGCCTGGGGGCCAGAAGGAGCTGGACAGAGCTTCCGGCAGGTCCTCGGAGGGCCGCCCCGACATCCTGAAGCGTCGATTCTGGGCCAAGTCTCTGGCCGTCGATTGCCAGGAGCACATCCCCCTCCATGACCCCGGCCCGAGCCGCCGGGCCATCGGCAAAGGGCACGAGGTGGACCAGTCCAGCTTCGTCAATGGAAACGTAAGTGCCGATGCCTCCGTACTCCCCAGCGAGGGTGTCGCTCTCCAGCTCGTGGGCCTGAGGCTCGACGTATGATGTATAGGGATCGCCCAGCACCTGCAGCATCCCCTGGATCATTCCTCGTTCAAGCTCGACATCCGGTGGAAGGTCCTCAATGAAGTATTGCCCGAGGTACTCATGCGCCTCTGCCACAAGGGGATAGGCTCGGCCGCCGTCCAGGAGACCACGCGCGGCGAATCCACCTGCGAATCCGATGGTGACAGAGAGCAGGCTGCACCCCACGACAAAGAGAAGCGTCTTTGCTCTGGATGGCATAGGCCCTCGCGAAGGCTGATTCTAGCACGGGTTGCACTTCGCTGAGGCTTCCCCGGGCCGCCGGCATTCCCTTGGCTGGCGCACGCGCTCTTCTCGTCCTCTCCATCGGGCCTGCTGTGCAAGGGAAGGCTATAATGGCCCCTATTCCGATGACCGGTGGAGGACGGAGTGTCCCCTGTCGTACACCGCGAGTCCGCATCCCGCGCCCGAGCCAAGATGCTTCAAGGCATCGCTATGACCTTGCGGGAGACGGCTGGGGCCCGGGATGTGGGCGCAAAAGAGATGGACCAACTTGCCTTCCTGGCGCTCTCCCTCGAGGCCGTTGCTCGCTCGGTGGACGAGACGGCCACGGCATGGGAGAAGCGGGACTACTGGATCAAGGCTGATCGTTTCCGCGCCGACTGGAACTGGGTTGAGCCCTTGCGACGGCAATTGGCGGATGCCTTGCGCGAGAAGGATTGGAATTCTGCACTTCAGGCCACGCGCCAACTGGCCGGACGGGTGGCTATGGTCAAGCTCCCCAGCCGGGGCCGAGGGTCCAGGATCTGGGAGGGAGCTTGGCAACGCTGGTCGAGTTCGACCTAGGGGCCGCGCCGAGGAGACAGGAGCACATCCTCCGCGATTGTTGCTGACATTCCCCAAGCTGGAATCTCGCTATTCCCCATCGGACGAGCCCCAGGTGCGTAGGCCAGGCATCCCTCCGCCGGAGCGGATCTTCCCGCGTACGGCGTCTCCCTGAAATGTGCACCTGTTCAGAGGCGACGTCCTCTGCACCTACAAACTCGCCGAAGTCGTCGTCCATCTACGGCGGCCCGACCCGCAACCTCATGCTGGCTGGGTACGGGCGTCCCCCTCCACATCCGCTTCCTCCCAGCAGGTGCTCCGGACGGTGAGTGAGCGCCGCTTGCAGGCGGAGTCGTGTCAGGAACGCCGCTGGTCCGAAATCACAGGCAGGCTGCCGGCCTAACCACCCGGAGCGACCTTGCAGCAGAATCCCTGATAGAGAAGCGCATGGTCGAGGTGGCGGCACTAGAACACGCGTTCTCCGGTGCCAGGCCGGGTTCCCATGCCTACCATTCGGCGCGGCAGGCAAGGCCCAGGAGCCTGGTAAGCCGCTCGCCATCAGCAACCTCTGCCTGTTCTGCTGGAGTGCAACCCCGAGCGTACAGAAAGGGGAGGGGGATCGCCTCTTCGGGCGCTTCTGGCGCGGGGTCTTTGGCAGGCCGAACGGCAAGCCGGGCGTCGGACTGGGTCTGGTCATCAGCCAGGCGATCGTCGAGGTCCGGCAGGGGCGTGTTCACCAGGCGAGCGGTCCCGGCACGGAGGCAACCGTGTCCGTTCGGCTGCCGGGGACTGCAGGCACTGACCCATGACCATAGGACGCTTGAAACGGACCCTGAGAGGGGACATAATGAACTCAACGGGAGGCTCTTCCCGAGCCCCGCCCGTGCTGCATTTGGGAGACAGATGGAAGGCAAATCGAACGGCGGGCCGACGGTCCTGGTCGTCGAGGACGATGCAGCGATGCTGGTCGCCTTGCGCGATATCCTGGAGGGATCAGGCTACCGTGTTTACACGGCCATCCACGGCCAGGACGCGCTGGGGGTGCTTGCGAAACAGAAGCCGTCCCTGATTCTGTCGGACATCGCCATGCCCGTCATGGATGGGATTGAGCTCTTCCGGGCGGTGCGCAAGAGCCCCGGTGGCAAGACCATCCCCTTTGTCTTCCTCACGGCCAAGGGTTCTCGGGAGGATCTGTTCCAGGGCAAGTCGCTGGGTGTCGACGACTACATCACGAAGCCGGTCACCAGCAAAGAGGTGTTGGCGGCCGTCCACGCCCGTCTCCAACGGACTGACGAGATCATGGTGGCCCAGCTCCAGACGGCCTACAAAGCCAGTCTGACAGCCTTGGCCAACGCCATCGAGGCACGCGATCGATACACCCGGGACCATGTCGAGCGGGTCAACGCCTACGCCCAGGCGATGGCCAGTCAGATCGGCTGGGATGAGCACCGCCGGGATGTTCTGGAGTACAGCGCCATCCTGCATGACATTGGCAAGATCGCGGTGCGCGAGTCGATTCTGACCAAGACCGGCCCTCTCTCTCCTTCCGAATGGCAGGAGATGAAAGAACACCCTCGGGTCGGCGGGCGCATGGTCGAGGGAATCACCTACCTCTCACCTGCGATGGCCGGCGTTGTTCACCACCATGAGCGTTGGGACGGAACGGGCTACCCCGGCGGCTTGCGAGAGAATGCGATACCGGAGGAAGCCCGGCTTTTGGCTGTGGTGGACACCTTCGACGCGATGACCTCCGACCGGCCGTACCATCCCGCTTTCCCGGCCCTGACCGCACACCAGGAGATCGTGAGCCAGGTTGCCCGCCAGTTCGACCCGGCCATGGTGCAGGCCTTCTGCGCCTGCTGGGACCGGGGAGAAATCCACCAGATTCTGGAACGACCGCGCTAGACCGAGTCGACCCCCTGCCTTCCTGAATCCGAGCACTACGTCGTGGCCGCCCGCTCATTTCCGGCGGGGAGTCTGATAGACGGCCGAGTCCCGCCTTCGGACCGGAGTGATAGGCGCCCCGCGCAAGACGAGCGGCCGCATCCCTGAAGGTGTCATTCCGGACTCGCAGGCTCAGGGGCAGGCGCCGACGAGCTGCGGGCGGCCAGGCTGCGGCTCCCGGTTGAGGCGCTGGAGGATGCCTAGCGTGGAGGCCGCATCCGCAGCTGCTGCTTCCCAGCGGGACGGGTCGATCTCGAGGGCAACGGCGCACACGCTCTGGACGCCGGACCCATCCATGGTAACCCGGAGGAGTGCGCCCCGGCGCACCCCTGGCGGCGCCTCCTGGTCGAATACAGCGTTTCCGAGGCTGAAGGCGACGAGGGTCGGGCGCCCGCGCCCAAGACCCCAGATCCATTCCACGGGTTGCAGTACATGCGGGTGATGCCCGACAATCAAGTCCGCGCCTGCGGAGGCGAGAGCCTCCGCTATCTCTCTCTGGCGTGGGCCGGGGCCGGGTTCCAGCTCGGCGCCCCAATGGACGGAGACCAGCACCAGATCGGCGGCAGCACGGGCTCGCCCGATCGCTGCGGCCGCCTGATCGAGCGGCAGCGGGCTGCCGACATCGTTGAAGGCAATCCAGGCGACATGAAGCCCTCTGACAGTCCCTACCCACGGTTGCATCCCCGAGCCAACAGGATCCACACCAGCGGCCGCAAGGGCCTCGAGCGTGTCCTGCAGGCCTGCCGGTCCGGCATCTAGGCTGTGGTTGTTGGCGAGGGAGACCAGCGTCAGGCGCGAGCTTTGCAGAGCGAGAGCCGCATCCATCGGAGCGCGTAGGTCGAGCGCGGGCGCGACGAGGTCCGCTTGCGTGAGGGGAGACTCAAGGTTGGCGAAGCTCAGATCTGCCTGGGCCACATAAGGGGCGAGGGCGGCCAGGACCTGTTCCCAGCCACCCTCGACATGAGCTCGGGCGACGTCTCGCCCGAGCATGATGTCGCCCGTAACCACCAGGGTGATGGAGCGGGCGGTCGGGGCGCGCAATCCGAGAGCGAAGAGCGCCAGCCCGAATCCCAGGAGGGCAAGAGCCGAACGGGCTTTCACGGTGCCATGAACATCCCCGTCCATTCCGGCAGTGGCGGCGTATCTCCGGAGGCAACGAGTGCCTGCCAAGCTTCGTCCGTCATGCGCTGATCCGCAGCATAGGGAAACTCGTAGTAGGTATAGACGGCACCCACGGCGACCCGCAGGGGAGAATCCGGCAGGACGACGAAGATTCGCGTGGGTTGGCCGATGGCCTCTTCCAGGACAGCCAGTCCCGGGAAATCCGGATGCAGGCCGGTCGCGATGTCGGCGACGAGCGCGGCCTGCTGGTCTTGGAGGTTACGGCAAGCTGGGCCGGGCTCCTCGCAGTCGGCCGCGGCCAATGTCAGGGCCTCCAATTCGCCGCCGATGCTGTTGATGCGCCAGTAGTCTTCTTCGCCGAGCGCCTGGCCGGCGAGCTCGGCTTCGGCGACCCTGGTGAGGAAGCCGAGCAGATCCATCAGGTTCTCGAGGTTGCCGGCCATCGTCTCAGTCAGCAGGTCCCGGCTCTCGAGGCCATCGTGGGTCATCTGGGCCAGCGCCAGGAGACGAGAGAAGGCCTCCGGGTTGGGTTCGACATACCCGCGTGGGAGCTCCATCGGCCCGCCGCCCATCTCGGCCATCACCTGCTTGGCATATAGGATGGTATCGTGCTTGAGCTCGGTGTAGGAGCCCAGGGCGGCGTTCAGGTCCCGGCGCTGCCAGGCTTGCGTCCGCATGAACTCGGGGTAGCGCCCATCCTTGACGGCGATCACAGATTGCAGGGTGTATAGCCACGCCCAGTAGACATTCTCCGTCCACGAGTCCACCTGGAGCGCCGCCAACTGACCCCGGACCTCGGACATCTGGGTGTCGAAGTTGGCGTAGTCCGTCTCGCCCATCTCGCCCAGGATGGTGAGCGCCTCCTCCGATCCGAGCGCGGCGAAGAAATCAAGCGCCCGCGGAAGGCCGCGTGGATCGTCCATGGTCCCGACGTTGCGCCAGATCATCTGCTCAAAGACGTATGCGTCGATGGTGAAGCGCTGGCCCATAAAGCGGAACCCCTTGGTGGCCTGCTCTTCGTCTTCCCAGATCCAGACCCACATCGAGTTGATCTGAGGAGGAGGCAACGTTTCGGCGGCCTCCAGAAAGGCAGTCATGAGCGCCGGGTCGGCGAAGGCCTCTAGCGGGGGATTGACGCCGAAGACGGCGTCGGAGAGAGGGCCATACTGGAAGTAGGAGAGATCGTCGGCTTTGCCGACGAGAAAGGTTGTCGGCTCGTAGATCTGCTGCCAGAGCGTTAGGGCCGACGTGCCATCAGCGGCCACAGCCGTGCGCAGGGCTTGCGTCAAGAGCAAGGCCCGCTGCGTCTCGAAGGTGTCCCGCAGCCGGAAGGTGAGTCGGCCATACCACATCATGGTCCGGAAGTAACGCTCGAGAGCCTCGCTACGCGTATAGTGACCGCGCGGGATGTACTGTGAGTAGTCCTCGATAAGCTTCTGGTCCTCTGGCAGGTCAGGCCGATCCCAGATCGGCGAGATTGTGGCTCCGGAGTGGGACAGGATGAGGGCTAGCTCGGCCTCGACCAGATCGCTCACCTCGGGAGGCGTGGGCGTGTCAGGCCCCAAGAGCCGACCGGCGACGGCAAAGAACGCCAGGTTGCGGCGTGCAGTTTCGGCCAGAGGAGTGCCGGCTACTTGGGCAGCCTGCTCCTGGGTTGCCGCAATCATTGTCTGGGTCAGGCTTTCCAGAGTGGGGATGAAGTAGGTCGTTTCGAGGTCCCGCAGGATCTTGTCGAAGAACAAGTGGTAGACATGGAGGACTGAATCGGTCGTCACGAACAGGGGAAGGCTCTCGTACCGAAAGTCCTCGTAGACCTGATAGAACTCCTGGTACTCGCCAGGCGTCGGCAGCGCCACGACGAAGCCGTTCTGCGACAGGAGTGCCTGCTGCTCGTCAGAGAGGCTGACGGTAGCAAGCCCTTGGACCGTGGCGAGGTCGACCGGAAGATCGTAGCCCGTGAAGGAATCGGGCAGCGAGACTGGCAATGGGCTGTACGCAGCGAACGCCGGGGCCACGGCGCCCGCGGGCGGGGTGGGTACCACAGCGCTGGCCGTGCCTTCCGGACCGCCAATTGTCGGCGTGGGTTGCCCGGTCGGCAGGTTGCCGCATGCGAGGGACACCAGGAGCAGTACGGCTAGGGCGACCTGTGAGCGGCGATTCGCGGTCATTTCACACTCCTTAGGTAACGAGAGACGAGCAAGCGATTGACACCGGATGGATCACGAAGCGGCATCAGCCCGGCGTACCGGCCTTCTGGGCTACGGGCGACCAGCGTGAATCCGAACCCGTTCCACTCCCAAACCGTGACGAATTGGGCCGGGCCGCGGGCATCGTAGCGGGATTCCAGCGCTGCAAGCTCCTCGCGACCGTCGCCGTCAAGGTCCGCAGAGGCGAATGCGGTCAGCGGGTCAGCCATCGCCGAGCCTGCCCAAAGCTCCGTGTACATCTGATGATGCCAACCGATCAGGATGAGATGACAGGATTGACCTCCGCTATCGTGAAAACCGGAGATTCGTCCCGGATGGGGCAGGTAGCTGTCGATCGGCCAAGGGGCAAACGGGCGCCACACCAGCAGAGCCACTTCCGGTTGGGCGTCCTGGTTGAGGTCCGTGATGTCCACCTGGGTGACCCTCCAGGCAGCCGGGCTCTCCCAGAGCGTTTGGCCAGCGCGCGTGATAGCGGCGCGGCCGGCCA
>CAZEMA010000007.1:27858-44064 GCA_964513155.1 uncultured Anaerolineaceae bacterium | reverse complement strand
GGCTCTGTGTTGAGCCATGAGATGTGCGTCGTCCCACGCGCGCAGTAGATTGCTGTACGCCTCCAAGATGTGCAGCATCGTATTCATCGACTTGCTGGAATTGGGCTCCCTGTCGCTCAGGCGCGCGTCCGTCAGTGTTTCCCATCTACGGCTGCTGCCCTCGATATAGCCTTGGTAGACCGCCTCACAGGCATGCGTTTCCAACAAGTGAAACACTGTCTGGGCCAGCACCAGGCTCTGAGGCTCTCGCGTGGCGAGGTAGTACTCGGCTAGACCGTAGATCGCAAATGCCTGAGCATAGTGGTGTTTGCGGTCAGAAACGGGGGTTCCTTTGCAGTCCACCTGCCAGTAGAAGCCGCCGTACTCCTGATCCAAGAAGACGTTTACTAGGTAGTCATAAGCCCACCGTGCCATCGAAAGGTACTGCTGCTCGCCGAGTCTCCGATAGGCCGCAGCATAGGTCCAAAGAATGCGTGCGCACAGGATCGCAGAGCGAGGCACTTCGTTGTGAACCTGTAAGTCATTGGTCACCGCGCCATAGAAGCCGCCATTGACCTTGTCGACGACGTGTTTCATCCAGAAGGGCAGGATGTTCCCGGTCAGTTCTTCTTCGAGTTGCCGTCTGAAATCAGACTTGCTGAGTGTTTCTTCCATCAAACGTCGTGCGTCCTTTCGCAGTTTGGATAGGATAGTGTCCTAAGGGCCTCCGACCAGGTTGCTGAGGGGCTAGCCCCTTTGATGGGCAATCTGGAATACTCGCCCGAGGATGGTGAGAAGACCTGCTCGGACTGCTGCTATCCCGCTGAATCGGACCGGTAGAGAGCGAATGGGATCTCTCCCCAGGTGTCTCAGATGAGCTGCTCGCGTTGCGCTGTCTCACGAATCGAGGATCGGTGTTCCGCCGAAAGACTGGTGTGTTCAGTATTGAGATCCCCTGTGTCATTGTTCTCAACCAAAAGCACCGAGGCGTCGCGGCTGAGCAGGATCGTGTGCCAGGCGTTGCGTTTGACGTTGTAGATTTCCCCGGGTTCCATAACCTGCGGACGAATCCTGTCCACCTGTCTACCATTGCCGCCAATAATCAGCACGCCTTTTCCATGTAGCAGTGCGAAGACCTCGTCTGTCTCGGTGTGCCGTTCCATCGAGTCGATTCGGTCAGGCTGCAGGCCGTTCAGGAAACGGAGGATGGCCACGCGCCATTCCCCGTAGTCTATCAACGGCTTGTATCCTTCGCCGTCATAGTTGCGAGTTTCCAGCAACGTCGCGTCCATGTCACCACCCTGCTAGGCTCCCAGCCATGCTTCGATATGGTGCTCAACTTTGGGCATGTCTGCCGGGACCAAGTTCCCCGGAGAGATCATCCCGTCAACTCTCATTTCGACAACGCCTGAGCAGACATTGTGCGTGTTGTGGACGGTGATGTGCAGTATCCGGCCCCTGAACCTGCGTGCCACCGAGAAGCCGCTCCAGGCAGATGGGATGCAGGGGTCGATCCGCAGGCCGCCATATTCTGGGCGGATGCCGAGGATCCACTGCGTGGCAGCCTGATAGCACCACGAGGCTGTGCCTGTGAGCCAGGAGTTGCGCGCCAGCCCAAACTGCGGATGCTCTTCACCGAGGATGTTCTGAGCATATACGTACGGTTCACACTCGTAGACTTCGATCGCATCGTTCCTGGCGAAAGGATTGATGTGGGCATAGTACTCGAAGGCCCGCTCGCCGTTGCCGAGAATCGTTTCGGCGATCATGGCCCAAGGATTGGTGTGCAAGAAGATACCACCGTTCTCTTTCGCGCCGGGTGGATAGGTCGTCAGGCCGCCATACTTGGGGTCGTATCCATTGAAGCCGGGCGCGCTCAGCTTGATGCCATACTTCGTGTCCAACCTCGTGTAAGCCGAATCCATCGCTTGACGCCCCCGCTCCAAAGAGGCGAAACCAGATAGGATCGCCCAGGACTGCGCGTTCAAGTAGATCTGACCATAGGTGTTCTTTGACGAGCCAAGCGGCTTCCCCTCAGCATCGAAATAGCGGACGTACCATTCGCCATCCCAGGCTACAGACTCCACGCGAGACCTCATCTCGTCGTAGGCAGCGCGCTGCTCAAGGGCGGCGGCATCCTCGCCGAGGTGCTTGTACAGGATCATCATCTCGCGCAATGCCTTGCCGTAGAGGTTGGCTGTAAACAACGACTCTGCCCCGGCTGGCAGGTTGACCGTATCATTCCAGTCTGCGAAACCGAGCAGCGGCAGGCCGTGTTGACCGGTGTCGTGGCGCGTGAGATCCAGCCCGCGTTTCAAATGCTCGAGCACTGAACCAGATTCAAGGGCGTCTCCCTGCTTGTCTCTATCATAGAATGGGACCACTTCATCAAGGAAAGCCAGATCGCCGGTCTCTTTCAAGTAGGATGTGACGGCCAGGACACCCCAAAGGTGGTCGTCGCTGTAGTAGTGGGGGCGGTCTTCCATCTCCAGCGAGTCGCCCGCACTGCCTTCCAGCGTCAACGGGTTGAACTGGTGCATGGCCGAGCCGTCACGTTTCTGGAAGGAGAGCAGCGTGCGGATGAAGTCTTTGGCCTCCGCTGGAACGGAGGCGTGCACGGCCATCACATCCTGCATCGAATCGCGGAAGCCGATCCCGCGCGAACCCAGACCAGGTTGGTAGCAGGAAAGGTAACGCGACCAGGTCTTGGTGACATAGCACTGGTAGGGGTTGTAGACGTTGAGCATGGCGTTCATGCTCTCGTCAGGTGTGTCGACCTGCAGGGCGGCGAGGTAGTCATTCCAGAAAGCGCGCATCTCCTCGAAAGCCGTATCAACAGCTTGTGGTTGGCGATATCTCCCTATTCCGGCGCGGGCGGCTTCGATGCTGGAGTCCTGTCCGAGCTGGAGGATGAGGCGGCGGCTCTCGCCGGGTTGGAGCACTCCCATCGGATGCAGCAGGGCGGCGATGTTGTCTCCGCGCGAGGCCTGGGAGCAGGGCAATTCTGGTTGGAGAAGGCTGAGGGGAGCACGAAACGTGCCGTATTCGTTGTCACCGAGGAATCTCTTCCGATCCGTCTCGAAGGACGAGGCATGCAGGTTAGATGTCAGGTAGTTGACCTTCGTATCCCGATACATGAATGGATACTGCACCAGAATCTTGAAGGCCCCATCATCCACCGCGCGGCTCTGCATGGTTTGTGGCAGCCAGTCTGCATTGGTGAACTGCATGAGGGCATCGGGGTGAGTGTACTCGACCAGAGGGATAGCGTCGGCCATGAGAGGCCGGTCGGAGATGTTGGTGATCCGGATATCGCGGATTTCTCGCTTCTCACCGAGGGGAACAAAGATGGTGGCGTCCGTCCGCAGGCCATGGAATTCGGAGGTGAGGCGGGTGTGACCCAGGCCCACGCGACACTCGAAATGATCTAGTTGATCAAGGGTCGGCACGAAGAACGGGGAGAAAACGCGATAGCCGCCATCCGTGTGGAGGCGCAGGTAGAGAGTTTCGCCTTTGAAGTCTGAGGAAGGCAACTGTTGCACGTACTTGGTGATGCGGTTGAACGTCGGGTCATCCTTGCAGATCAGTGCACCGCCGGTATGGTCCACGAATCCACCGAACTCCCGCGTGCCGATGTAGTTGATCCACTTGACCGGTGTACGCGGATTGGTGATGACGTACTCGCGATTGCGCTCGTCGAAATGCCCGAACTGCATAGGAATCCCTCACCGATGGGATGCGATCTCGATCAGTTCTTGGCTGACGATCTGGCCGTCTTTGTCGACCAGGCCGAAGTCCAGGTTCTTGTAGGTCCAGAGGGCGTAACCTATTCCATGCTCGCTGAGCAGCGCGATGACGTCGCGGGTCCAATTCAGGCGAGTGGTCAGCGGTGCGCGGTCGTAGACACCAAGCTCGCCGCAGTAGACAGGCTGACCGAAGCGCTGGGCGAACTCCAATGCCGGCTGGAGAACGGATTCAAGATACCTCACGTCGAACTGCCTTCCGGCCTCGGTCCCCAGTCTGGCACGGTGCCCAGGGTTCGCCTTCAGGAAGGGTTCCAGGCCAATTGCCTGGCCGGGGTAATCGACCTGCTGGTTGAATTGGACCAATGCCGGGACCCAGGGGGCTTTCTGGTGGGTGACAGTCAATGGAGCATAGAAATGGAACGTGCACAGGATGTTCGGGTCGTCAAGGACTTCGAGGTTCCTCAACTCATCCGGGGCGTTGTAGTGATTCCCACCGATGATGATCAGGCGCCGAGGATCATTTAGACGGATGCGCGCTACAACCCGCTTGATCAACAGGTTCCAGGGGCCGCTTTCGGGCAAGACGACCTCATTAAGCATCTCGAAGGCCAGCGTGTCATCCATGCGATCGGCGAAACGCTTTGCCATGGCCTGCCACAAATCCAAGAAACGATCCTGCAAGGCGGGGCTCCCAAACAGGGAACTCTCGTCGAGGGCATCAAAACTGTAACCGGGTGCTTTGTGCAGGTCGAGGATGAGGCGCAGGCCATTCTCCTCGCACCAACTCAAGCAGGATTCGATGTATTCAAAGCCGCTCTCCTTGTAGACGCCCGGCTTCCGGTCATCTTCAAGCACGGGGTAGTCTAGCGGCAGGCGGATGTGATCCACCCCCCAATCGGCGATGCGTTTGATGTCGTGCGCGGTGATGAAGGTCTTGAAATGGCGATGACTATAGACTGGGTACTGCGAGATCCAGCCACCCAGGTTAACGCCGATTTGCAGTGATCTCTTGTCCATCAGCCTACCCAGAAGTCGTAGCTGAAGAGAATGGTTTCCAACCTCTCAAGAGGATGCTGAGCAGCGACCAGGTCCGGCCTAAGGCGGGGTTCTTGCCCCAACATGCCTGCCCCTGGAGAGCGAGGGCGCGGCCGACATGCAACGTAGCATACTCTGTGCAGACCCACCAGCGAGGGCAGAGGCGATCGCTGCCTGAACCAAGAGCCGAGGGCCGGGGACATTCTTTCCCGAACAGCGTACGCGTGACGACTGCGGGCGTGATGGCTGCGGAACCCAGGCCGTCACGGAATTGGCCCGCGGGTTGCCTTGGTGCAAGGACTGGAAAGCCCAGGCCCCGATGCGGGGACCAATGGCCTGCCGGCCGTGGCCGAAGGATTGGTCCTCGACAAGCTGGCATTCATGCGCCAATGGCGTCAGGATCCAGACACCATGCAATAGAGTGGGCGAGAGTGCTGTCAACACGCGCAGAAAGGGGGACTTCAAGCCTTCCTGCCAGACCCTGTTTGATGGCCAGACCAGTAGCATTGGCAGCAGCAGGAAGACTCACGCGCTGAAGCTCACCCTGACGGACAAACCCTCGGTGTAGACCTGTGCCAAATGAAAGCCGCTAGGGAAGACCGGCAATGCCCTGCGATTCTCCGATCGACTTCCTTCTCTTACCTCAGCCTCACGATGACCTGTACTTCCTTGGTCCCTGCTGGAGGGATGGGGATGATGGTGCCGTCGACAGGCTTCCTGTCCACTTCCAGTTCGACCTCGTTGCCCGGACCATGCCGCTCAACGTGAATGACGTACCGAACTCCCCGATAACTGCGTACCGCTTCGAAGCCGCTCCACGTTACGGGGATGACAGGCACCACGCTCAACCCCTCGTAGGTGGGGCGGATACCCAGGACCCATTGCGTAATGGCGACGTAGTTCCAGGCTGCCGTGCCTGTTAGCCAGGAGTTCTTGGCCTCGCCGTGGGTTGGGGCGTCGCGACCAGCGATCATCTGCGCATAGACGTATGGCTCACACTTGTGCACTTCGCTGATCTCTTCACGCACCGACGGGTTGATGCGCAGATAGTAGTCGTATGCATGGTCGCCGCGTCCGATCTGGGCTTCAGCGATCATGACCCATGGATTGTTGTGACAGAAGATGCCTGCGTTCTCTTTGTATCCGGGCGGGTACGACGAAATCTCACCGAGTTGGAGGTAGTACCGGCTATAAGCCGGCTGCTGTAGAACGATGCCATGCGGTGTAGCCAATCGTTTTTTCACCGAATCGAGCGCCTGAGTTGCGCGGCCATCCTCAATCCCGAGGCCTGCCATGACGCACATCCCCTGCGGTTCGATGAAGATCTGCCCCTCATCGCACTGTTTCGAGCCGATCGGGTTCCCAAAGTCGTCGTACGCCCGCCGGAACCACTCGCCGTCCCAACCTGCCGCCCAGACAGCTTCCTCCATCTGCTGAGCAGCTTTGCCGAGTGCCACGGCTTCCTGTTCGTGCTGGCGTCGTCTGGCAATGCCTGCCATCTCGTTGGACGCCAGGATGAACAATCCGGCGATGAATACGCTCTCGGCGATCTTGCCATCTTTGTTGGTCGTCGTTTGGAATGATTGGCCGGGCGTGTCGGAGAAGCAGTTCAGGTTCAGACAGTCATTCCAGTCGGCGCGGCCAATCAGCGGCAGCCCATGCGGACCCTTCCGGCCAAGTGTGTACTGGATCGAGCGTTGCAAGTGACTATAAAGCTGCTCCTCCGTGCCGGGACTGTTGTCGTAGGGCACCGATTCGTCGAGGATCCCCCAGTCCCCCGTCTCTTTGATGTAAGCCGCCACAGACAGCACCAGCCAGAGAGGATCATCGTTGAAGTCACTGCCCACATCGTTGTTGCCGCGCTTCGTCAGCGGCTGGTATTGGTGATATGCGCCCCCGCTCGGGAGTTGTGTTGCTGCCAACTCGAGGATGCGTGCGCGTGACCGCTCGGGGACCAGATGAACAAAACCGAGCAGGTCCTGATTCGAGTCGCGGAAGCCCATGCCGCGTCCTATACCTGACTCAAAATACGAGGCTGAACGCGAGACGTTAAGCGTGGCCATCACTTGATAACCATTCCAGATGTTCACCATGCGGTTCGTGTGGCTATCGGGCGTGGTCACCTGCAACTTACTCAACAGCTCGTCCCAGTAGACCCGCAGCCCCTGGAAAGCGTTCTCCACCTCGTCCACCTGCAGATAACGGCGGATGATCGGTTCCACGCCGCGTTTGCTCAGCGTCTGCGAGTCCGGCGGATCGAACTTCTCGCCTTGTGGGTTTTCGTGGTACCCCAGGACAAAGATGATCCCTTTCTGTTCCCCTGGATTCAATCGGACCTTGACATGCTGTGCGCCAATGGGTTGCCAGCCACAGGCGATCGAATTGCCCATCTGGCCAGCTTCCACGGCTAGTGGCGAATCCCAACCCCGGTAGGCACCCAGGAACGCCTCGCGCTGGGTGTCGAATCCAGCTAGTTCCTCGGAACAGGCGAAGTAGGCAAAGTGGTTGCGGCGCTCGCGATACTCTGTCTTGTGATAGATCACGCCGTCAACGACCTCGACCTCGCCAATCGATAGATTGCGTTGGTAGTTGGTGGCGTCATCCCAGGCGTCCCACAGACAGAACTCGACAGCTGAGAAGACAGACAGGTTTGCTGCTCGGGCGCGACGGTTGGTGATGGTCAGTCCCCAGATTTCCAGACTCTCGCCCAGGGGCACGAAGTATCGGATGTGGGATTCGACGCCAGCCAGCTTGGACCGGATGGTCGTATAGCCCAGCCCGTGGCGACATTCATATTCGTCGAGCGTGTGACGCGTCGGCTGCCATGTCGGCGACCAGAACAAGGGTCCCTCTGAATGGCAGGGGGAGTCATCGTCACGCAGATAGAGGTAACGCCCGCCCGAATCCAGCGGGGCGTTGTTGTAACGGTAGCGGGTCAGCCGTCGAAGGCGGGCGTCTTTGAAGAACGAGTATCCACCTGCAGTGTTGGAGATGATGCCAAGATACTCATCGCAGCCGAGGTAGTTGATCCAAGGCAGGGGTGTGTCGGGGCGTTCAATGACGTATTCGCGGTGTAGGTCGTCAAAGTGACCGAAGCGCATAGTGCCTCGCTGTGAAGACGTTCCTTCGGCTGTGTGCAGGTGCGTAGGCGAGGGGCGGGTTCCGCCTCGCGCGTGGGGAGGGAGCGCCTGGCCTCGCCTGGAAGGTCACCCCACCTAGGGAGGCTTGCATCTCCGCAGAAGTCAACAAGCCTGCCTCCCGAGATCGTTTCGCTGGTCAACCCCAGGCGGTGTCGCCCCCTCTCTGCTGCGCCTAGCCGGCGGTGGCCACATAATGATCCCGTTCGGCCTCGACCAGCTCGGATCCGTGCCCATCCGAGTCCTCACTGGCAGGTCCCATGGCCAGCTCTGACGGCTTCATGCCCGCCCCGATCTCCCGTTCTACAACTTCCCATCTCTTGTCCAGACGAGGGACAGAGGCCATGAGCATCTTGGTATAGGGATGGAGCGGGTTGTGGAAGACCCTTTCGGCCAAGCCCATCTCCACGACTCGGCCTCTCTGGAGGATGATTGCACGCTCACTGATGTAGTAGGCCAGTGAGAGGTCGTGCGTGATGAAGAGGACTGAGAGACCGCCGGCTTTCAGATCCGCCAATACATTGAGCACATCGATTCGTGTGGAGGCATCGAGCATGCTGATGATCTCATCCGCAACCAGCAGATCGATCTCCAGAAGGCAGGCGCGGGCGATTAGGAAACGCTGAAGCTGGCCGCCGCTGAGCTGGTGAGGGAACTTGTGAAGCACATGCTCGGGGTTCAGGCCGACGCACCTCAAGGAATTCTCGACCTTGGCGTTCCATTCCGGGGCCTGCATTTCGGGATAGAACTCGTCCTTGAGGATGGCAAACATCCGGTCTGCCTTGAAGATCGGGTTGTACGAACTGAACGGGTCCTGGAAGACGCCTTGCACCTTCCGGTAATAGTTCTTCAGGGCCTCGCCCTTCAGGGTGGAGATGTCCAGGCCGTTGAGGGAGATGGTCCCCGAGCTCACAGGCAGGAGACGTAGGATCATCTTCCCGATCGTCGTCTTCCCGCTCCCGCTCTCCCCGATCAGGGATACGACTTGCCTGTCACGGATCTCGAAGCTGACATTCCGGACGGCGCGGAGCTCCTTCCCTCCGAACGTGCCGACCTTGTACACCTTCGACACTCCGTCAAGTTCAAGCATTCCTCTCGAACTCCTTCCAGCAGGCCACCCGATGGCCCGCGGCGACTTCGAGGAAGGGCGGCACCTCGACGCATTTGTCGAAGGCGACGGGACAGCGGTCGCGGAAGCGGCATCCCACGGGAGGGTTCAGGAGCAGCGGGGTGGTCCCGGGAATGCCAGTTAGCCTGTGCTGCGCGAATCGCACGCCCACCGTCGGCAACGATGAAACCAGCATCTTGGTGTACGGGTGACGCGGTGAACGGATGATCGTGTCGGTGGAGGCCTTCTCTGACAGCTGGCCGGCGTACATCACCAAGATGCTGTCGGCAACCTGATACAGGATGGAAACGTCATGGGTGATGACAATCATGCTCCTGACGATGCCCTGATCGCGCAGTCCGACCAGCATCTCGGCCACGGCCTTCTGGGTGGCTACGTCGAGCGCCGATGTGATCTCGTCGGCGATCAGCAGGGACGGGTTCAGCAACGTCGAGAGTACCATCACCATCCTCTGCTTCATCCCGCCAGAGAGCTCGATCGGGTACATCGTCAGCACTTCCTGCGGCAGCTGAACCAGGTCCAATCGCCGGCGGAGCTCCTCCGGTGACGTCTCCCCCTCCATCTTCCGGGAGCGGATGAGCTCCCGCGTCATCGTCCCGATCTTGCGCGTGGGATTCAGCGCATTCATGGCGTACTGCGGGATGATCGAGATCCGCTTCATGCGGAACTCGTCCATCCTGGCCATGTCAGCGATCGGGAGCTCCTCCCCGTCGAGCGTCACATGGCCCTCGACGAACCTCAGCGGAGGGGTCAGCCGAATCAAACTGTGGGCCAGCGTGCTCTTCCCGCAGCCGGATTCCCCCGCCAGCCCCATGATCTCCTTGTCATCGATGGTGAAGGTCGCGCCATCCAGCGCCTTGACGTCCCCCCTGAGGGTTTGGTAATAGACCCGCAGATTCTGCACCTGCAGACTCATTGCCTCACATCTCCCTCAGTTTGGGATTGAAGACCTCGTCCAATCCAACGTTGGTCACGTACAAGGCACCCACGATCATCGTGATGGCCAAGCCTGGCGGGACGAACCACCACCAGACACCGAGAAGCAGGGCGCCCCACAGAACCGCGTTGTTCATCATGAGCCCCAGCGAAATCCCTGAGGTGGGGCCGAGACCGATGAAATCCAGGGTGGCTGCAATAAGCGTGGCCCCTCCGAATTGGAGGATAAGGACCAGCAGCAAGTACGACATCATGTTGGGCGCGATCTCGCTGAAGACGATCCTCCATGGCTTCATTCCGCTCAGCCTCGCCAGATCGACAAACTCCCTAGAGCGCAAGGAAAACGTCTGGGCGCGAACGGCTCTGGCCACCCAGGGCCAGGCCGTACAGCCGATGAAGATACTTTCCACGATGATGCCTCGGACCTCGAGATAGGCGGTAATGATCAGGAGGACAGCGAAGGTGGGGATGACCAGGACGATATTGGTCAGCATGTTGAGGGCTTCGTCGACCAGCCCGCCTCGATAGCCAGCGGTGAAGCCAATCAACACTCCCAGGAGGGTGCCTAGCCCTCCTCCGATTGCTCCCACCAGGAAGGTAGCCCGGAGGCCGTGGACAAACTGCGAGAACACGTCCTGGCCGAAGGTGGTGGTCCCAAACCAGTACTCAGCCGAGGGCGGCTCGGCTCCCATGGGATTCACGTAGTCGAACGGAGTGTTATCGGTGAGCAGGGGGCCGATCAGGGCGATCACAAGGAAGGCAAGGACCACGGTCAGCCCAACGCGTAGCTTGTTGTTCCTCAAGGCAAAATAGAGAGACTCGTTCTTCTTCGCAGTCTGCATCATGCGCTTTCACCCGTCATACCCCTTCGCGTTCTCGGATCCACAAGGACGTAGGCGACATCGATCGCGAAATTGGCGAGCAGCACGCCGAAGATGATGAAGAGGAAGCATCCCTGGATCAGGAAGTAGTCCTGGTTCTGGATCGCGGCCAGAAGCAAGTAGCCGATGCCAGGGTAGGAGAAGACCACCTCGGTGACCAGCGCGCCGGCCACGATCACCCCCAGCTGCAGGGCCAGCCCGCTCAGCTGGGGAAGCATCGCGTTGCGGAACGCGTAGTTGCGCACAAGAGACCGAGGCGCCCCCAGGGCTTCGAGATAGTGAGAGTAGTCCGCCTCGAGTTCGTAGATGATCATGTTCCGCATCCCAATCGCCCAACCCCCAAACTGCACCAGGAACAGGGAGGCGAAGGGCAAGAACCAGTGCCACACGACATCGCTGATGAAGCGCCAGGAGAAGTGCGGCGAGAGGTCGAAGCTGTAGGCGCCCGCGATGGGAAACAGGCCCAGCACGATTCCGAAGACCCAGGCCAGCAAGATGCCGAGCCACATGTAGGGAGTCGCCGTGAGGACATAGCCGAGCGGGGATACTGTGTTGTCAAGCCACTTGGTCCGTGCGGCGAAGGCGCCGAATCGGTTCCCCGCAAACCAGCTCAGGAGGATCGCCGGAACCAGAAGACAGACGTCATACGGTACAGCACGCATGAGCACGCCTGCCACGGGCCGTGGAAACATATAGACGCTGATCCCAAGGTCGCCATGGAACAGGGCTTTCCAGAAGTTGAGGTACTGCTGCCAGATGGGGACGTCCAACCCGAACGCCCGGGTGAAGTAGCTGTGCATCGCCTCGGCTGCCTCGGGGTGCAGGGCTGCCCTCGATAGCATGGTCTGAACGGGATCGCCGGGCATGAAGCGCGGGATCAACCAGTCGATGGTCACGGCGAGGAAGAAGGTCAGGACATAGATGAAGAGTTTTCTCCTGAAGTACGTCTTCACCCGAGTTCCTCCCTAGACGCGGCGGCAAAGACCCCGCCCCTCCCGCGGGACAGAGAGGGAGGGGCGGGGCTCGTACCGTCCTAGCGCGCCAGTTCCAGCCTATTCACTCGGCACCGGCTGCAGCGTGGTGAGCGTCAACAGACCGCCCATCTGCCAGTACCCCGACCAAGTCGAGGGTAGAGTGTGGGGCGCATCTGCCGCTTCTGAGGGCCAGCCCGTCCAGTGGGCGGTGCTGTACTGGGCCCACAGACCGTTGTACCACAGGGGGATCATCGGCATCTCTGTCAGCATAAGCTCCTGGATCTGCGAACAGATGGCCTGCATCCCGGCCACATCGTCCGACGGAACCGCGGCCAGCGCATCCACCAGATCGAACATCTCCTGGCTATCCCACCGGCCGAAGTTGCCGCTGCCCATCGTAGCCTGGATCGGGTGGCGGAACAAGAGGTTGTACAGCGTCCACGGGGTGTTGCTCATCTGCGCCCAGTTGTTCAGGGTCATATCGAACGTGCCTTCGGTGAGCGCAGTGTTCCAGGCGCCATAGTCCGGGGTTACAGCCTGAATGTTGATGCCTGCCTCTTGGGCGCTCGTGGCGATGACGCTAATCGCCTCCATCCAGTCCGTCCATCCGAATGGACAGGTCACCTCCAACGCGATCGTGGAACCATCGGGCGCTTCGACAAAGCCGTCGCCGTCGATATCGCGGTACCCGGCTCGGGCCAGGATCGACCGGGCCTCGTCGGGATCGTAGCTGTAGCCCAGCCTTGCCAGCACATCCTGGTCAACATACGTCGACAGGGATGGTAGAAGGCCGGTCGGGCTAGCAGCGGCGACCAGCTGGGCGTAGGCGACGTTGACAATGTCCGGCACATTGATCGCGAAGGCAAGTGCCCTCCTGAAAGCCGGGTCGTCCATCGGTGGCTTTGTCGTGTTCAAGAACAAGACGGCCGTATTGGCGGAGAGCATGTATGGGGTGTCGGCGAAGTAGGTCTCAACGTACCCCCGGCTTGACAGGTCCGCAATGCCCGGGAGGTAGTTGTTGCTCAGATCGAGTTCGCCCATGATCACCATGCCGAGCGCGACGTTGTTGCTGGAAGTGCGGATGTCAACGATCCGCCGGGGTGCGGGGGTCAGGCCCAGCAGCTCCGTCGCCCACCAGCTCTCGTTTCGAATATACACACTTCGGTCTTCGCTGGACGACTCGAACAGGTAGGCTCCCGAGCCCACCGGGTTCTCGTTCATGCCGCTGGTGATGTCCTCTTCCGTTCTGCTGGCCCAGAGATGCTCGGGAACGATGAAGATGTTGTAGAGGTTGTTGGCGAATTCCTGGTAGAGGGGATCGGTGAACTCCAGCGTCAGCCCGTAGTCACCGCTGGTGGTGATGCTGTCCAGATAGTTCCACATCGGGCTGAACCAGATGGCGGCATACTGCTGGCCGAGCTCGAAGGTGAAGGCGACGTCGGCGGCCGTCAGCGGCTCGCCGTCGGACCAGGTGATGCCCTCCCTGATCGTCATCTCGTAGGTATCGGCATCCACCCACTCACCGCTCTCCGCCAGCCAGGGGATGAACTCGCCGGTCATCGGGTCATACATGAACAGGGTCTCGTAGATGAGCCCGTTGGTCCCCGTCGTGTTGGCCTTGCTCCAGGTGATAAACGGGTTCCAGTCGTTCGGCGGGCCCCACGCAGCGCCGCTGACGTAGAGCGTCTCGCTGCGTTCGAAAACGACCTCGGTAGGTGCTGTGGTGGGCACCGCCGTGGGCACGGCTGTGGGCGGTGGCGGTGGCTGAGTAGGGGCTGGGGGCTGGACTGCCGTCGGGGTGGCCGGGGCGCAGGCTGCAAGCAGCAGGCCCAATGCCACCACGATGGATAGGGACCTTGAGCGCTTCATTCTCTTTACTCCTCTTGATATGCGCGTTCCTTGTGGAGACAAGCTGCTGTCCGATTCGCGTGTCTGCAGTCTTCACCTCCTCCATCCGGAAGGGAGCCCGAACTTGTCGTCCCTGGGAGCGCTCCCATCGTTCGCCAAAAAACCGAAGGCTCAGCGCCGGCTTTCACTGCCTCCGGTGCGCACCACACGACTCTCGAACGACCAGCTCGGTGACCATGATGACGCGACGCGGCGGTGTGATGCCGTTCTCAATCACGTCCGTAAGAATTCCCACGGCTGAGATGCCGAACTGTTGGACCTGCTGGCGGACGGTCGTCAGCGGCGGATCAGTAAGGGCGGCACGTGGAAGATCGTCAAACCCGACAAAGGCAACGTCATCGGGGATGCCTAGGCCAGCTTCGCGTACGGCGCGCATGGCCCCGATCGCCATCATGTCGGAGGCCGCGAAGACCGCATCGGGCTTGGCGGGCAACAGCCGTTGCATCGCGTAGTATCCGCTCGCCTCGGAGAAGTCACCCTCTGCCACCAGCGTTTCGTCCACGACACGATCTCGCTCGGCCAGGGCCCTCAAGTAGCCTTCCTGGCGGTCTATTCCCGTGGTGTTGTTGGCCGGGCCGGTGATCGTCCCGATGCGCTGGTAGCCCAACCGAAGGAGATGGCTGACTGCGTTGTAGGCCGCGTCGACGTTGTCCACATCGATGTAGCTGACATCGTCAGCATGGAACGGGCGGCCGACGATGACCAGCGGAATGTTTGAGTTGACCAGGCGATCGATCAACTGGTCGCCGATCTGGCCAGTCTGAACCAGGACCCCATCGAGGAAGCCCCTGCGGGACACCCGAGGAAAGATCTTCTCCTCATCGTCTTTGGTGCCGACGAGGAAAAGTCCTAATGTATAATCGGACTGATTGCACGCCTGGGCAATGCCCTGCGTGAGGTGGGGGAAGTACGGATCAGTGAAGAAGGAATTGACCGTGCGGGGTAGAACCAGGCCAATCATCTGGGAACGTTGTGAGGCGAGCGTGCGAGCGGCTGCGTTGGGATGGTAGCCGGTCTTCTGAACGACTTCCAGCACCCGCTTTCGGACATCATCGCGTACATGGGGATGACCGTTCACCACACGCGAGACGGTTGAACGGGATACCCCAACCTGCTTGGCGATGTCTTCCAGCCTCAGACCCGCCATGTGGTTGCTCCAGGCAATGGCGGAAGCGCTCTCAGCGACAGGACGGCAAATACGGGAACCCTTGCCCCCATTCCTGTGAATGCTTCCATATATGCGGCTTCTTTGGGAGCGCTCTCAACGTTCGCGACAAGTATACAGGGCTTTTGCCGACATGTCAACTACTTTGCATGGCGGGGATAGCCCCCCGGGGAGCAAGCCAAGTCAACCTTCTGCAACGAGATGGCCGGAAGACGGGGCCTCTTCAGGAAGGGACGGTTGCGGCGAAAGATGAGGCAAGACGGAATGTCCGCCCAGCCACGGGGGGCGGAACGCCAATCCACTCACACCATCCAGATCGACCCAATGGCAAAGGAGGCGTCTCTCCGATGACCCAGCCCAACATCCCCTGGGAAGAGCGTCCTGCAGGCTGTTCCGACGTGGTATGGCGATACAGCGCAAACCCAATCATCCCTCGCAACTTGACACCATCAGCGAACAGCATTTTCAACAGCGCGGTCGTTGCTTTTCGGGGCGCTTTTGCAGGCGTCTTCCGCTGCGACAACAGGAAGCGCGACATGAACCTGCACCAGGGCTTCAGTGACAACGGCATCGCCTGGAGGTTGGAGGATTCGCCAATCGAATGGTTGTGCGATGACCCTGAGATCGCCAGGTACCAATATCGCTACGACCCACGCGTGGTCTGGTTGGAGGATCGCTACTACGTGACATGGTGCAACGGCTACCACGGTCCGACGATCGGAATCGGGTACACGCTTGATTTCGCCAATTTCGTCTTTCTAGAGAACGCGCTGCTGCCGTTCAACAGGAACGGAGTCCTCTTCCCGCGTAAGATCAACGGCAAGTACCTCATGTTCAGCCGCCCGAGCGACAATGGCCACACGCCTTTTGGCGATATCTATGTCAGCCAGAGTCCAAATCTGATCCACTGGGGCGAGCACCGTTTCGTCATGGGAGTGAAGGGCGGCTGGCAAAGCACCAAGATCGGAGCCGGGCCGATCCCTATCGAGACCCCCGAAGGCTGGCTGCTCTTCTATCACGGCGTCCTGACTTCCTGCAACGGGTTTGTGTACAGCTTCGGAGCTGCCCTGCTTGACCTGGATGAACCCTGGAAAGTGATCTACCGCGGCGGCCCCTACCTGCTTTCCCCGCAGACATACTATGAGTGCGTAGGCGATGTGCCGAATGTCGCCTTCCCGTGCGCCACTCTGTATGACCAGCCGACCGGCCGGATTGCCATTTACTATGGGGGGGCCGATACGGTAACAGCCCTGGCGTTCGCCAAACTCGACGAGGTTCTCGATTTCGTCAAAACAACCTCGGAACTCTAGTGCCTA
>CAZEMA010000007.1:19748-27758 GCA_964513155.1 uncultured Anaerolineaceae bacterium | reverse complement strand
TGACGGGGGAAGGCTCGTTGGGCCGGATGCACCTCATTGGCTCTCACGCGCCTCATCGGCGACCCTCTCTACCTCCACCCACAACTTCTCGCCGTCTGAGATGAGCTCAATCCAGCCATTGAGGTCGGTACGCAGGATGGTTGTGCCCGCCAGGGCGTGGAGCGTCTCCGGCGAGGGCAGGCCGCGCCGGCTGCCGGCTTCAACCGAGATGAGCGCCACCCAGGGCTGCAGCCGGGACAGCCACTCTGGCGGGTTGACGGCGACATAGCCCCCGTCGGCGAGCAGAACTGCCGTGACCGCCCCGGGGGTGCCTCGCTCCAGCATAGCCGCCAGCAGGACCGGATCGGCCCCAGGGGCGAGGATTGCGCGGAAACCTCCGTACGAGAGCAGGAGAACTGCCCCTCGCTCGCCGAGGCCGCTGACCTCCAGACTGGCGCCGCCACCCAGTGCGAGTACTTGTCCGCGCTGAGCGGGGACAGGGGTGCAACCAGTCTCCGTCAGTTCCTCCAGCAAGCGGGAGTACGTGCCGTTGCCCGGAGGGCCGGCGATAAGCACGCCGTCGACCGAGAAGCGTTCCGTCAGGCCGACCAACCCGGCGATTTGCTCCTCCGCCGTGCCACCCAGGATGAGCCAGTCGATGTGCCGATGAGTGAGGGGCAGCCTCCTGCCCAGGGCCTCCGAGAGGCTGATGGTGCTCGACCCGCCGTCGACGAGGACGAACCGGCCCGTGGGCGTCTCCACCAGGGTCGCGTCGCCGCTGCCGACATCCAGCACGGTGAGATGGAGTCGTCCATCCGGTCGATCGGAGGCCAGCCGCCAGGCAAGGCCGATCAGGAGAACCATGCTGACCAGAGCCGCCGATGCGGGGATGGCCGGCCAGGGCAGCTTCAGGTGAAGGTCTGGCAGGCGCGGCCGCTTCTCCGGAGGAAGTCGAGCCCAGATCGTGGCTCCCAGGAGAAAGGCATATAGGCAGGCAACCGCAGGCACGGTCACGCGGCCGAGAGGGATTGCCGCAAGCGACCAGCGGGCCAGGAACTCCACTGCCCGGATGGTGAACGCGGCAAAGAGCCAGGCGATCCAGGCGAGGGGTCGGCCGAGCGGAAGCCAGACCATCCCCAGGACTGCTGCCAGTCCGCCGACGATCATGAGCCCTGGCTGGGCAGGGAGGATGAGGGGGTTGGCGACCAACGACGCCAGCGAGAGTCGGTGGAAGTAATAGATGGTCAGAGGCAAGGTGGTCGCTTGGGCCGCCAGGGTGAAGAGGGCAAACTCGCTTGTGGGGCCAGTAAGCCGCTCAGCCTGCTCGGGTGTCAGGAAACGCGTGACGCGGCGTACAAGCCAATCCTTCAGGGGTTTGGCGTACAGGATCAAGCCCAGGGTGGCCGCGAACGAGAGTTGGAAGCCCGCGTCCCATAGCCAGAGAGGGTTGATTGCCGTCATGAGGATGGCCGCGCCGCCCAGGGAAGCCAGGCCGTCGGTTGGACGGCCAAGCCGTTGGGCGAGCAGGGCGATCCCTGCCATGACCGCGGCGCGCACAACCGAGGGCGCAGCACCGACCAGGAGGGTGTAGACGGCGATGCCCATGGCGGCAGCTATCGCCCCTCCCCGGCGCCCAAACCAGCGTGCGAACAAGCCCACAAACAAGCCGGCGACGATGCTGATGTTGAACCCCGAGATGGCGATGATGTGTGATGTTCCCGTGAGGTTGAAGGCCTGGCGCACTTCAGCGGAGATTCCGCTCTCTGTGCCGAGCAGGATTCCCGCCAGTAGAGAGGCCTCAGGATCTGGGAAGAGGCGGTACACCGTTTGCAGGGCGCGCGACCGGAAGCTGTAGACCATCTGCTTGAACGCACTGGCCTGCGCGGTCGCTAGGCGCGTCACACTGGCCTGTCGCATCTGGCTGTGCACCCCCTGGCGGGCGAGGTAGTCGCGATAGGAAAACGTCTCAAAGACGGGAGGAGTCTCCAGGCGGCCGGCTGCCTGGACCCGATCACCGTATGCCCAGTCTTCGAGGCGAGGTGCCTGGACCAAGACGATTCCCCGGACAGGAAGCCAGAGATCCTCCGCCCGCAGGCGGAGACGTTCGGCGCGCACTCGCAGGCCGACGTAGGAGTCGCGCACATCGGGCGGCTCGGTCACGACACCTTCGAGAGTGACGAGGCCAGGGCGATCGTTATAGTAGGCGGCGGTCTGCGGGCCAAACGATGGCTGGGCGGCGACTGCCCTGGCGGCACCGAGGCTGAGCGCCAGCAGGCCGGCGAAGAGCAGGCGGAAACGGCTTCTCCGGCGAAAGGCGATCCAGGCCGCGAGGGCACCGGCAGCCAGGACAAGCCACTGCCAAACGAGCATGTGGGCTGCCTGCCCTGCGGCGACGCCTGCCAGCCAGGCCAGGCAGAGCCAGGCGAGGGTCATCCATCCCCCAACGATCCGGTGAGGGGATTATAGCTCCATCCGGGTTGGTGGAAGGGAGGGGGGCAATGTCCGCGGATCTGATCAACTAGGCCCGGTAGGAATCGAGGACTTCCGGGCCGGGTGTATCCACATGGCCCACGGCGCGGAAATAGAAAGCCTAGCCAGGCGTATCAGCCGACGGTGGGCGGAGTGGCGGGTGAGACGTGCTGGGGGGATTCCTCGCGCGGCTGGAGACCGATGGTGTCGACCATCTCGCGGTTGAAGAGCACCGCTGGCGACTCGGCCCGGACATTGGCGAAAAGGATGGCGATGAGCACGGCCTGGTAGAGGGGCACAAAGATCCTGTCCCCTTCGAAGATCACGGACCCGAAATTGAACTTGCCGGACGTCTCGAGAACGCCGCTCAGCTCGTACCCTCCCAGTGCGATATGGACGTTGTGCTGAACGCTGGTCGAATAGCCTCCACGGAGGATCGTCGATGGCCCCAGCTCGACCCGGCTGCTGAGCAGGACGGCCACGATCTGGTTCTTGACCAGCCACAAGGATGGGTAGCGTCCGGCGAGCCGGCCGGGCTGGTGCAGCCGGCTGAGGGTCGCACCGTCGATCTCGACCGAGGAGGTCGTGGGCATGTTGAGGAAGCTGAAGAGGCCCATGGTGCCGGTGTTGATCCGGCCCAGGATGCGGTGGCTGGTCGTGTAGATCTCGGCTGACAGGGGTTTAGTTACCACATCCAGCCTCCGATCACGAGACGGGAATGGCGAAGGAGATGGTGGCGCCGGATGGCGCGTGCTCCCGCCAGAGATAGCCCCCCAGACTTTCGGCGATCATGCGGATCTCGCCCATGCTGAGCCCCGGGCCGGTGGTGCCGTCTTCGAGGTCGGTAGTCGGAGCGGTCGCAGTCAGCTCGGAGTCGGGGGAGAGACCGGCGCTGGTGTCAATCACCGTCACCATCCCCCACAGGCCGTCATTTAGCTGGACGCTGGGTGGGAGGGGGAGCTGTCGGTCAGGCCTTCCTTGGCGCACGGCGAAACGGCTGGGTTTGAGGACGACGCCCCCTTGCGAAGTGCGGCGGATGGCAATGGCGACCAGACCCGAGATCACCTGGCGAATCCGGTCGCCGTCTCCGGGGAAGATGGGCATCGTAGGGGCGCTCTCGGAAATGAGCGTGAGCCCTTTGCGAGTCGCCTCCTGCTGCATCGCCTCAACGGCTTGTTCCACAAGCCGAGGCAGATCCACGAAGCTGCGCACCAGGTCAGCATCCAGAACGGCGATAGGCAAACCGCGCAGTTGCTTGAGTGCCCCCTGGACGGCGCGGATGCTCTTGCCCTGAGTCTCCGACAGAAACCCAAGGTTTCCCATCAGCAGTGGCTCCAACGCGGCGATGGCCTTGTCCAGACCCTCCAGGATGAGCGGTGGGGCGACGGAAATCTGCTCCGGCATCTGGCTGGCGGACGGCGGAGCGTTCAGCGCCTGATGCATCAGGGAGGCGTGTTCCAGGGCAACACTGGCCCAGTCGGCTAGCGACACCAGCAGGGTCAGGTGGTGGTCGTCGAACGGTCTCGACTGGACGGGGTTGTACACGCCCAGCACGCCAACCACCCGGTCGCGAATGCGGAGGGGGACCATGACCAGGGACTGGACCAGAAAGCCCGTCTGGACCTTGACCGGGCTGCCCTCAGCGCTGGGCTGATGCAGCACTGGCTTCCCGGTCCGGAAGACCTGACCCGCCAGCGTGTCGTTGACCCGCAGCCGATGGAGGGCCGCATGCTTCTCCTTGGCGTGTTTGGTGGCCCGCAGGATCAACTCATTTGAGCGGGGTTCGACCAGGTAAATGTTGGTCTCCTCGGCGTTGGTCATGTAGCAGGCAGCTTCGGCGACCCGGGTGAGGATCATATCCAGATCCCCAACCGTGGCAACGGCCCGGCCGATCTCACCCAGCAGGGCAATCTCGTCGGCATAGCGCCGGGAGCGCTCGCGCGCCGCCTCCAGGCGTTTGGCCAGGATGCGGACGGTCGGGTCGGTGGTGCGCGACTCGCTCAGCTCGTAGATGGCCTCGCACAACTCGGCCGGCCGGTAGGGCTTGAGCAGGATGTCTCGGACGCCAAGGCGCAGAAGGTCGCGCAGGCGGGATGCCGGGATGTGAGCAGCCAGGATGATTGCCGGAGCGTCTTCCCCCATCTCCCTTCGGGCACGCAGCGCGCCCAGGGGATCGCCTCGCAGCTGGGTGACATCTACGACCAGGACGTCTGGGGCAAGACCTTGTTCGGTGTCCGTCGAGGCTCGGATTCCGGCGGGCTTAAGGACATGTTCGGCCAGGGCCTTGGCATTGCTTTCCACATCGGCAATGGCCAGGACAATTGGGGAAGCACGCTGGGACCCGCCCGGGCGCGGCTCGGAGGCGCGCGCCAGGTCCGTCGCCCGGGCTCCGACCTCGGCCATCAGGTGCGCCTCCTGGCGTCCGCGGCGTCTCGGGGATGGGCGGCATCGCCGCCAGTGCGCCGCCGGTGGATGCGGCGACGCGGCGGACGAGCCGTGTTGAGCATCGCCCGCAACTCAGCCAGGGCGGCGGCGTCATACTCCCGGCGTCCGCATACGTCACAGACCCAGGCCGGGAAGTCAGGGACGCTGATCAACTGCCCTGCGTGAACGGTGAAATAGGAAACCCGGCGCTGGCGCAAGACGCCCAGCTGGCATTCCGGGCAGGTATAGACCGGATCATGTCCCATGACCAACACCTCTACCAGGCAGGGCGGCCCTGGAGCGCCTGCTGCACAGTTGCCACACCGGAACCGGTTCCAAGGCGATTGGCGCCGTCGGCCCGCATGGCCTCGGCGTCGGCCAGCATGCGGATTTCCCCGGAAGCCTTCACGCGCGCCGCGGCCCCGACGACACACGGGGTCTCGCCCGGCGAGGCCGTCCGCGCAGCCGCCGCTTGAGACACTGACTGCGGGTCGATGCAGGCGGCGATGCCTGGTCCGGCCTGACACCTCTCCACTGCGCCGATTCCCGTGGGCTGATAGCCAGCGGCCCAGATGTCCCCGACCCGGGCTCGTCCCTGAAGGGCCAGGGGCTTGCTGGCCCGATCCGCGCTTTCGGGATTCTCTGCGAATGAGGTCATCGTCGGCTTGCGGCGCTGGTCCCGGCCGCGCTTCGCCGGGCTACCAGCGATCCACTGGATTCTAGCACAGGCTCGCGGCTATCACTTTGGCAGCCGGTCTCATGGCGCCGCGCTCGCCGTGAGGGCATAGTGTGGAATCAGCCCCACCTGTGCCACAGGCCAGTACACCATGATCGCCTTGCCGATGAGCTCGTCCATCGGGACCATTCCCCAGTTCTGGGAGTCCGAAGAGTTGTTGCGGTTGTCCCCCAGGACGAAGAACTCGGTCGGGCCAACGATCCATGTGCCACTGTACTGCGGGGAGGCGGCGATGTAGGGCTCATGCAGGAGCTGGCCGTTCACCAAGACCTGTCCGTCGTGAATCTCGATCGTGTCGCCGGGCAGACCGATCAGGCGTTTGATGAAGCGCCGTTCGGGGTCGAGGGGGAAGTAGAAGACGACGATGTCGCCTCGGGCGGGAGTTGTCCACAGGTAGGCTAGGCGGTTGACCACGACCAGCTCGCCGTCGTGGAGGCTGGGCTCCATGCTGCTGCCGTCAACGCGTATCCGGGCCGTGGCCAGGTTGATCGCCAGGAAGAGGATGCCGGCGATGAGCAGAGTTTCGAAGACCTCGGCCAGCGCGCGCAGGCCGCTGGAGGCAGGCTTGGGAGGCGCAGTGGCGCCCCACTCCGGGGGCGCGTTAGGAGGAGGAGCCTGTGTTGTCACGCTGAGATTATACGACCCGGCACAGGGGATGACAAGACCGACTGATGGGCTACCACTGGTCGGGGCTGGCAAGAACCATGCCGGCCCGCTGGGAGCCTGGCTGGGCGCCCGATCCCTAGCGCATAGGCGCCTGGAAGAGGGACGCGTGCCGCCTATTCGCCTCCCCGACGCTTGCGCTTGCGGAAGGAGAGGCGAATAGGGGTCCCCAGGAACCCATACACCTCGCGTATCCGGTTCTCGAGAAAGCGAGCGTAGGTGAAGTGCACCAGCTTGGGGTCATTCACATGGAAGAGGAACGTGGGAGGATCGGTGCGGACCTGGGAGGCGTACAGGATGTTGAGCTGGCGGCCGCCCCGGGCCGGCGGCGCATGGGTCTCCAACGCCTGTCGCAGCAAGCGGTTGAGCTCGCCCGTGGGGATCCGGCGGAGTCGCTCCTCCTGAACACGCAGCGCGGTGGGCAGCACCTGGTCTACCCGCTGGCCCGTCTTGGCGGAGATGAACAGGACGGGCACGTAGGAGAGGAAGTTCAGCTCTTGGCGGACACGGTCGGTGAAAGTGGCCATGGTCTGGCCATCTTTGCGGAGCAGATCCCACTTATTCACGACAACGACCACGCTCTTCATCTTGTCCAGGATCATTCCGGCCACATGCGTGTCCTGGGCCGTGATCCCTTCGGCGGCATCGAGGAGAAGGAGGGCGACATCTGCCCGCTCCAGGGCACGTAGTGCGCGCAAAACGGAGTACTTTTCCACCCCGGGCAGGATGCGGCCGCGCCGGCGTATGCCGGCGGTGTCGATCAAGGTGACCGGCGTGGCGTAGTAGTTGAGGTGGGTATCCACGGCGTCGCGCGTCGTTCCCGGGATCGGCGAGACGATCACCCGCTCCTCCCCCAGGATGCGGTTAAGCAGGCTCGACTTGCCCACATTCGGCCGGCCCACGATGGCCACCTTAACCGAGGTGTCTTCCTCCTCGGGCTGAGCCGTGCTGCCGAGCATCTCAACCAGACGGTCGAGCAGATCGCCGGTGCCGATCCCGTGTACGGCCGAGATCGGGATCGGATCGCCCAGCCCCAGCGTATAGAATTCGACGGCCTGGGCCCGCAGGGCAGCGTTGTCGCACTTGTTGACCGCGAGCAGGATTGGGGGCGTCTCGTGCCTTGCTCCGGCCCTTGCCTGACGGCGCAGGATACCGGCCACCTCGTGATCGGCCGGCGTCACGCCGCTTTCCCCATCGACCAGCAGGATGACGGCGTCGGCCTCGGCGGCAGCCAGTTCGGCCTGGGACCGGATCTGGGTAACGTATTCGGCCGATCCGACGGAGAGTGGCGTCCCGCTGCCCTGACCGGTGGGGTCGATTCCCCCTGTGTCCACGATATCGAAGGCGATGCCCCGCCACTCCGCTTCGGTTACCAGCCGGTCGCGCGTCGTGCCCGGCGTGTCATCCACGACGGCCAAGCGCTCACCGGCGAGCCGGTTGAAGAGCGTGGACTTGCCGACGTTGGGCCGGCCAACCAGGGCAACGACGGGCTTGGTCATGGGCGGTCCCTAGGGTGTTGGGGTGGCGGGTGCTTGAGAGGCCAGGGTTATCGTCACCTCGACCGTGGCGGGTAGGACGGCCTGAGCGACGACGCCGGCGGGAGAAACGATGATCCGCGGGGTGACCTGGTGGGTGCCGGCCCCCAAGTCCGTAACGTCGAGGATCACCCGCACGTCCTCGGCAGCCAGGCTCTCCAGCACGGGTAGCGGGCCGGTAAGGATCACGTTCACCGAATCGGG
>CAZEMA010000007.1:3916-19648 GCA_964513155.1 uncultured Anaerolineaceae bacterium | reverse complement strand
AGACCACCTTGACGGCCACATCGCGGTAGCCGCCGAGCCGCACGACCGGCGCGACGACCCTGGCGCGGTCAGGATCGACGCGGACGCCGTCCACCGCCAGGCCCTGTGGGTTGACCGGAATCAGGAGGAGGCTTTCGTTGACGTCCTGGCGCAGGCCGGTGAGGTCGACTTCTGCCAGGACCTGTGCGACTCGGGCGACGGCGGAGGCGGGTCCGATGACGGTGGCTGTCGCCGGGGTAGCGCTGGGTGTCTCGATCCGGTAGCCGACGGCCGGCGAGCCAAGCGTCCGCACTTCCACCGGGACGCTGCGCGTGGCGACGCTCTCCACCGTGAGGGTGAGGCTCCGGGGATCGATGGAGACCACCCGCGCCGGGCGACGATCGATGCGGGGGGTAAGCATGACATGCCAGGCCTCGCCGGGTTCCGCGCCCGACAGGTCGGCCTCCAGATGGATCTCGCTGGCGGTGAGCTCCTCCCAGACCGAGAGCGGCGCCCGGATGGTGACGGCGGCCTGGTTGGGGTAATCCCCGACGACGACCAGGTCCGTCGGTAGGCCGACGAAGTCGATCGGGATGGGCTGGGGGAAGACGCTCTCCTGGGTCGGGTCGGCGGCACTGACGGCCGAGGCCCAGACCATGAGGGCCAGGAAGAAGGCCAGCAGCAGTGAGCCGAGGTGATGCCAGAACCAGCGCAGCATGCGGATCCTTGGTTTCAGTCGCCCGGGGCCTGGCGGCTCCGGCCGGCCCTGGAGAGCAATCGCTCCATCCAACCGGGAAGGCGGCGAATCGCGGGCGGCCGGTAGAACGCCGTCAGGATGTTGCGCAGCCGGCTGATGTCCAGCCGGCGGATCATGCGCCCGTTGTGGGTGACGGATATGGTGCCTGTCTCCTCGGAGACGACGATACTGACGGCGTCGCTCACCTCGCTGATACCCAGCGCGGCGCGGTGGCGCAGCCCCATCTGCCTTTCCGGCGAGTGGGAGAGTGTGCCGCCCGAGGAGAGGGGCAGGACGCAGGCCGCGCCGGCGACGCGGTCGCCGCGTACGATAACAGCCCCATCATGCAATGGCGTATTCACATAGAAGATCTGCAGCAGGAGTTCCGGCGTCAGCAGCGCCTCCAGGCGGACGCCCGTTTCGAGGTACTCGTCCAGGTGGACATCCCTCTCGATGACGATGAGCGCCCCGTAGTGGTGGTCGGCCAAGCGTTGCGCCGCGCTGCAAATGGCCGAGATGGTCCGCTCGATCTGTGAACCCTGGCGGGTCATGCTGAGGAGAGAGCCGGCGCGGCCGATGCGCTCCAGGGCCCGTCGAATCTCAGGCGCGAAGATGACCGGGATGGCCACCAGGAGTGCCGGCAGCGTCGTGCGCACCAACCAGGAGAATGCCGGCAGGGGCACGAGGCTGGTGAGGACGGCGATCACGATCACCAGGAACATCATGCCCCGCAGCAGGACCGCCGCCTGTGTACCCCGGAGTAGATTGAGCAAGACGAAGAAGATGGCCGTGACGAGCAACAGGTCAATAGCGCTCAGCCAGTCGAGACGCTGGAAAAGGAAGGAGACTTGGCTGATGAGGTTGCTGACCATGATTGTCCGCTGCGGGTCTGCTGCCTCTAGGCACCGGATTTCAGATTCTGCAGCAGATCCTGATACCCCTCCGCATCGGGGGGATCGAGGGAGACGATGGTCTCGATCGTGCGGATCGCGTCTTCGATCCTGCCCGCGTCGAGTTGAATCTCTCCCAGGGCATCATACTGGGCGATGGCATCTGCCTTGCGGCCGGCGGCACGGTAGGCCTCTGCCAGGCGGGTGTGAAGGGCTTGTTTCCCGGGATACTCTCGCGCCATGTCTTCGAGCTTGGCCAAGGCCTCCGCACTCCGGCCGATGTCCACCAGGTACTCCAGGTAGCTGTCGAGTTCCTTGCCCGCCTGCTCCTCCTGGCCTAGGCGCAGGTTGAGATCGATCACCTGTCCTCGGGCCTTCTCGTCCGAAGGATCGATGGAGCGGATCTGTTCATATACCCGGAGGGACCGGCGCCAATCCAGGCGCGCCAGGTCGATGTCGCCAATCAAGTGAAGGATCTTGACCGACCAGGTACGATCGACGTTGGATCGTTGCGCCAGGCGCAGCGCGTCGGCAAGAGTCTTGCGTGCCGTGTCGATCTCGGCCATCTGCCGATAGAGATCGGAGAGATCCATGTACTGGCTGAGAGCCTCGTCGCTCCGGTCCTGCTGGGCCAGGAGGTCGATGAGGCGCAGGCGGGCGCCGATGTCGACGGGAGCATTCTCGATGATGCGGGCATAGATCTCCGTCGCCTGGAGGCTTTCCCCGCGCACATTGTACGTCTGGGCGACTGCCGTCAGCTTCTGCAGGCCGGCTTCGACATGGTCGGTGGAGATCAGGATCTCGGCCATGCGTTGATGCAGGGGCAGGTAGGTGGGCGCGTGCTCCAGGGCCAGCATGGCCTCCTCCATGGCCGAAACCGGGTGGCCGGAAGCCACCAAATCGTCGATCCGGCCCATGGACTCGATGACATGGGCGGTCCCCGGCGAGGCGATCATCTCCATGATCGGTACGACCGTGGCCCCCGGCCGCCGCGTCTCGAGTTGCTGGCGGGCTTGCCTGAGGCGCCCCAGCCAGCCCGGCCCGCTGAGGAAGCTCAGGGTGTTCTCGACGATACGGCTCAGGGCTTCGGGGTCTCTATCCGAGAGGGAGGATGTGATGGTGTCGTAGAGCCGATTCAGTTGCTCGACTTGGCTGCCATCAACGGTGCGCGAGTCGGCCAAGCGCATCGCCTGGAGGAGATAGCGGGCCGCTTCAGCCGGGTCGCCCTGGAGCTTGCTCATCCGGCCAAGCGCCAGGTTTGCCCCCAGGGCAAGTTCGGGGTGGCCGAGGGCGGCCGTCAGGTGTTTGCGGGTAGACTCGTAGTCCTTCAGGTCGCGATTGAGCAGCCCCAGATTGTAGTGGGCGGCAGGATGATCGAGGCCGTCATCAATGGCCCGTTGAAGCTCCTTGGCGGCCTGGCTCTTGTGGCCTCGGGTTTGCAGGTCGATCGCCTGACCCAAGGAGAAGTACATCTTGGGCCGGCCGCGGGTATCGGCTTTGCCTTTGGCCATGGCGGACATCGCCTTGCCTTTGCCCCGGCCGGGTTCCTCCTCCGCGGGTTCCTCAAAGAGCAAGCCCGCCAGGATGGTCAATGCCTGGTGTTGCGCGCTGACCTCCGGGTCGTTCAGTTCCTTCTCGCCGGTCTCGGTCGAAGCGGGGGTCTCAGCCTCGATTACCCTTCGGACGCCGGCCATGCTGATGGGGCCGGTCCCGCCTTTCGGCCGGGTGGGGTTTGGGAGATTGCGCCCTTGCCGGAGTGAGTTCAGGTAGGCAGTGGCTTCGGGATCTCCCGGGACGAGGGACAGGGCGCGCTGAGCGGCCTCCATCGCCCGATCGAGCTTGTTCGACCGCTGCAGGATCGAGGCTACGGCCAAGTATTCACGCAAGGCGTCCTGGGCCCGCCCCAGGCGCTCATAGGTGAGGGCGAGGCGCGAGCGGGCAGCGATGTTGGAGGGCGCCAGCCGGGCAATATCGGTCCAGTTCTTGAGGGCCTTTTCGGCGTCCCGGCGCCGGACATACAGCTCGGCAGCCGCCTCGTGCTGCTCGACAGCCTCCTTGAGCTGCCCCAATCGCTCGAAGATCTCGGCGCACTTCTCGACAGGCAACGGGTCGTTGGCCGACGCTCGGGAGGCGCGGTGATAGGCTGCCAACGCTTCCTTTAGCTGGCCCGTCTCCAACAGCGCCAAGCCGTAGCTGGTTAGAGCAGTGGGATCCTCGGGGAACTCGCTCAAGGCCTTGCGGTAATGCTCGATGGCCTTGTCCCACTGCTGGTCCCACACCGCGGAGTGGCCCAGTCGCATGGACTCTTCGAACAGATCCTGTCGTCCGGTCATCCTGCATTCGCCTGATGACTTGGGTAGCGGAACCGAGTATAGCACAAGTCATCTGGCTGAGCCTGGAAGGGGGCCGGGGGAGGGGATAGGCCTGGCCGGCCAAAGGCGCGCGCCGGAGGTCGGCCGGGTCTTCGATGGGGGAGGCATTGGCAGACTGGTCCCTGGCCGGAACGGGAGCTCCGCGTGAAGTGGCTCTGGCGGGCGCAAAGGACGCCTCCAGAGCTGCCCGTCCACTTGAGGCTTCCGGCTGAGAATGTCAGAAGGGGGACGGACGCCGGGTCACCCGAGAGGGCTCATATCAGCCCAGTTGGAGCCGGCCTTGGCGTCCGTCTTGAGTGGGACCTGTAAGGTGATGGCCTGTTGCATCACTTGCTGAACAAGGCTCGCGGTAGGCCCGAGCTCAGCTTCAGGGCACTCCAACACGAGCTCGTCATGGACTTGCAGGAGCAGGCGGGCGCCCAGGCCAGCCCGTTCCAGCGCAGCCGGGAGCCGGATCATGGCCAGCTTGATGATGTCGGCTGCCGTCCCCTGGATTGGAGCATTGATCGCCTCCCGCTCGGCGCGCGCCCGCGCCACCTCGGGCAATGCGACGGCCCCGGAAGTCAACTGAGGGAAGTAGCGCCGCCGGCCCAGGAGGGTCTCCACGTAGCCTAGCTCGGCCGCCTGGCGGCGCGTCTGGCCGAGGTAGGCCTGCACTCCTGGGAAGCGTTGGAAGTAGGCCTTGACGAAATTCTCGGCTTCGGCAAGGGTCAGGTCGGTGGAACGGGAGAGGCCGAACGGGCTCATGCCATAGATCAGGCCGAAATTGATGGCTTTCGCCCTGCGGCGCAGCTCGGGCGTGACCGCCTCAAGGGGCAGGCCTTGGATGGCAGCGGCCGTGGCGGCGTGGATGTCCTGGTCCTCGTGGAAGGCCTGCATCATTGCCTTGTCCTCGGCCATGTGGGCGACGATGCGCAGCTCGATCTGGGAGTAGTCGACGCTGAGCAGGACACACCCCGGAGCGGCGATGAAAGCCCTGCGGATCTCACGCCCCAAATCGGTGCGGATGGGGATGTTCTGCAGATTGGGATCGGAGGAGGCCAGGCGGCCGGTGACCGATCCGGTCTGACTATAGGAGGTGTGGACCCGGCCGGTCTCCGGGTTCACCTGGAGGGGCAAGGCGTCGGCGTAGGTGGACTTCAACTTGGCGATCTCGCGCTGTTCCAGGATGCGTTCAACGATGGGGTGTACACCCCGCAGCTCCTCCAACACGGAGGCTGCGGTCGAGTAGTGCCCGGCGGCCGTTCGGCGCGACCGGTCGGGCGGCTGGAGCTTCAGGTCCTCGAAGAGCGCCTTGGCCAATTGCTGCGTGGAGTTGATGTTGAACTCGTGGCCCACCTGAGCGAAGATGTCCGCCTCGATCTCTGCCAGCCTGTCGGCCAGCTGCTGAGACATGCGGCCCAGGAAGTCGGTGTCCAGGCAGACTCCGGTGATCTCCATCTCGGCCAGGACCGGAACCAGTGGCATCTCGAGGTCGCTGAAGAGGGAGGTTTGGCGCTTCTCCTCCAGCTCAGGCTGGAGTTGCGCCATCAGGCGCAGGCAGACCTCGGCGTCGGCCGCGGCGTAGGGGGCGGCCTGCGCAATGGGGACCTCGGCCATCGATCGTTGGTTGCGGCCGGTTCCGATCAGCGAAGAGATCTCAGTCATCTCCAGGCCCAGGCGGATCCAGGCCAGGTTCTTCAGCCCCAAGTTGCGGGAGGCAGGATCGAGGAGCCACTCCGCCAGCATGGTGTCGAAGGTCAGGGGCGCTACCCGCACGCCGTTGCGCGCCAGAAGGGTGAAGTCGTACTTCAGGTTATGGCCGACCTTGGGTTTTCCGGCGTCGGTCAGCGGCCGTCGAAGCGCCGCCAGCGCCAGGTCTCGCTCGAGTTGGGGACCGCCGGCGAAGTGCGGATCATGACCCAGAGGGAGGTAGTAGCCCTCCCCGGGGGTAACGGCCAGGGAGATCCCGACGAGATCGGCCCGCACCGCGTCGGTGCTTGTCGTCTCCACGTCCAGGGAGACGAGCGGCGCCTCCTGCAACCGGCGGACCAGGGAGTCGAGCGACTGCGGGTTATCCACCAGGAGCGTCTGCCCCCTACCTTGCAGGGCAGATACGGCTGCTGGCTCGGAGAAGAGGTTGAGTTGTCGGCCCTTGGCCTGCTCGGCGCCGGGCAGGCGGCCGAGCAGCGAGCGAAACTCGAGCACCCGGAAGAGCTCGGCGACGCGCTCCCGGTCGTAGGGGCGGGTGCGGCAGGCTTCCAGGTCGAACCGGAGCGGGACATCGGTGACGATGGCCGCCAGCTTCCGGCTCAGCAGCGCCTGCTCACGGCCTGCCTCAAGCAAGTTGCGCTGCCGAGCTGGGAGCTCCGACAGCTGGGCATAGATCCCGTCCAGGCTGCCATGCTTCTTCAGCAGTTGCGCGGCGGTCTTCTCCCCTATCCCCTTGACCCCAGGGATGTTGTCGCTGGTGTCACCCACAAGCGCCTTGAAATCCACCAGCTGCTCTGGGCGGACGCCGAACCTCTGCTCGACCTCGGCGGTGCCATTGTCACTGGCTTCGGCCAGCTTCTGTCCGGCCAGGCGAACGGTGATGTTGGCGTCGACCAGTTGGAGCAGGTCCCGATCACCGCTCAGGATGATGACACGGATTCCCTGGGCAGCGGCTTGCCTGGCGACCGTGCCAAGGACGTCATCGGCCTCGAAGCCTTCGGCCTCCAGGACTGGTATGTTGAAGGCGGAGACCACCTCGCGGATCCGATCGAGTTGCGGGCGAAGATCCTCCGGCATCTTGTCGCGGGTGGCCTTGTAGTCCTCGTACAGGTCGTCGCGGAAGGTGCGGCCGGTGTCGAAGGAGACGGCCAAGTAATCGGGCGCGTCTTGCTCGAGCAGGCGAAACAACACGGAGGTGAAGCCGTAGGTCCCCGCCGTGGGCTCACCCGCTTTGGTTGTCCAGCGGGAGCTATCCGAGGCGCGCGTAAGGGCGAAGTACGTGCGGTAGGCGAGAGCGTGGCCGTCGATGAGGAAGAGGCGCGGCTTGTCGGGCATGGTGCTCCTCGGGGGATCATTGGCTGACAGGCGGCTGGCCATTCGCCTTCAGGGAGGGCTGGGCGCCTTCCCCCGATGCTGGATTGCCTGGTCAATCAGCGGCCGCCACCCCAATTCTAGCACCGCACGAGGCTGGCCGAGACGGAGAGGGCATGCGCGGGCTTCAAGGCAGCCAGGTGAGGAAGCCAAAGCTGAGGGTCCCGCTGACGTCGCTGACGATCAGGTACCCCGGGTGCCGCAGATTGGTCAGGTAGCAGACGACGCTGCCGACGGAGAGAGCGGAGGCCGGAATAGCGTCGCCTGACAGGGGGGCAGCCATGCAGTCGGTCAGTGTGGGGATGCTTGGGGAGGGGGAGTAGAGGCCCAGGCGTGCGCCGTCCCGTGGTCTCAGGAGGCGATTGGAGGGGGCACCTTCGTCGAAGAGCAGGTCGGCTCCGGATGCGGGGTTGAGGGCGCCTGCGTCGAGATCCGCCGAGGAACCGGGCGCAAGGTCCAGGCTGCCGCTGGCGAGAACTGCCGGCGTGGGCGAAGGCGTCTGCGTCAGGGTGATGGTGGGCAAGGCAGTCTCGGGAGCGACGACGGTGATCTTGACCCAGAAGGACTGGTCGCCCGACGGGCCGATACCGAACTGGACGCCGGCCGGATTGCGCAGGCGCCAGAAGCCTTGATAGACGCCGGGAGCCATCGGGGCGGTCATGTCAACGGCCAGGTCGATCGTCGCCCCCGGTGGAACGATGGCGCCCAGGGCGACCTCGAGAGGAGCGCCCATGCGCTCTCCGCCAAAGAAGACCAGGGTGTAGACCTGCGTCCAAGGGCAGGTTCCCGCATTCTGAAGCCGCCAGACCTTGACAAACTGCTCGCCCGGCGAGACGGCGGCTCCGTCTGGGATGGCCACATCGTCGATGAACGTGGCTCGGTCTGAGCAAGACATGGTCGCCGTTGGTGAGGCAGCCAGGGATGGGAGTGTGAGGCTTGCCGGGGGTGAGGTTGTAGCGGCTGCGGCGGTCCCGCCGCCGGAGGTGCCGGGAGCCAGGGAGCCGGCAGGCCGCGCCGTCAGGGTGAGCGGAGCAGGGGGTGGTGCGCTGGGCGCCGTGGGAAGGTTGCAGCCCGCGCACAACAGCGCCAGGCTGAGCAGGATGGCGAACGTCGCGTGGGCGCCTCGTCTGTTGGCGGGACGGACCCCCATGCGATCGCGGGCCGAGAAGAGGCGTTGGCTCATCTCACGTCGCTCGGGTTGGCTGCTCCGGGAGGGTCCTGGTGTGGTCGGCTTCGAGGACACCATCTCCCCGCTCACTGCGTGCGAGCGGGGAGATGGACGGGGGCGGGCCCTGCAGCCTGCGTCAGCCTAGGGCGTCGTGTAGTAGCTCACCGTCATGACGATCAAGGGCAGCCGAACCATGTCGGCCTCCGCATCGGACGACACCGCCGTGTCAAACTGGGCACGGATCTGGTAGCGGGAGGTGCCGACCTTGCTCTGCAGTGTGGTGATGAAATCGTGGTCCGTCACGGCGGAGCCGAGGTCGCCGGTGCCGCAAATCCGGATCATGGCGCCGGAGGGAGCTCCCGAGACGAAGTCGCCTGCATCCAAGGAGCCATAGTCCTGCTTATACAGAGACACGCAACCCAGATCCGTAAAGGGGTTGCCGAGGGTGTCGTAGCCGGTGAAATTGAAGCGCACGTCGGTGATGGTCGAACCGGCTGGAATGCCAGAGATGTCGAAGGAGAAGAAGGCCTGGGACGATTGGTTGTCGGAGGTGTCACCGACATTCCGGGGGGCGAGGAAGCCTCCGCCCGACCGGGCTGAGCCGCTTTCGCCAGAGAGGGCCGTCAGGGAGACGGTGGTTGTCGCTGGGACGACATCGACCTGGACCCAGAAGGCCTGGTCGCCGGCCGGGCCGATGCCGAAGACAACCCCCGAAGAGTTGCGCAGCCTCCAGTATCCTTTGTATGACCCAGGCGTCGTAGGAGCAGTCAGCTGGAGCTGGACGTCGAGGGTTTGACCCGGAGCGACAGACCCCGATGTGAGCGGATAGGTGGCCGCGGCGCCCATCGCATCGCCGTGATCGAAGACCAGCATATAGCCCGAGGTCCACGTGCAGGATCCGTTGTTACGGAGCCGCCATATCTTGGTGAAGGTCGCGCCGGGCTGGACGTCGGTCCCATCCGGGTAGTTAACGTCGGTGACAAAGGCCGCCCGATCACAGGGGATGGGGGTTACCGTGGCCGTCGGCGTGATCGTCGGCGGCAGCGGCGTGTTGGTGGGCAACGTGGGCGTGTCCGTGGGAGGCACAGACACTTCGGTCGTCGGGGGTGGGGCGCCCGGCGTCTCCCCTTGTGGCGTAAGCAGGGCGTCGACGGTCTGGCGGGCGAAAGTGGCGTTGAGATCAACCGTGGGCGAAGCCAGCGGCATGTTGCAGCTCGCCAGAACGATGCCGGCAATCGCCAGTAGCGTGGGCAGCAAGTATCGGCGAAACGGAGTCTTCATCATTCTCCTCCTGAGTGCCCCTGACCTGCCGGGCGGGATTGACCGCGCCTGGCGGCCAGGCTCCCCAACATGTGCAACTGGCCAGGAATGCTACATTGGAACAAGGGTTGCGTCAAGTTGAACCCGGGAGGATTATGTCGCCATAGGCTGGGGATGCGGCGAAGTCCACACCGGAAGAGGTCTTGGGGATATTGGGTTGCGTTTCTGCCGCCTTCGGGCTGTTGTCGCTCAACGCGGCGGACTGTCCGTGAGCCGGCCCACCAGGCTCCAAGGTCCCGTCCATTCGACGAGAACCTGGACCAAGCGCCCCCGCCGGTTGGGGATCGAACCGTCGGGCAGCTCTGCGTCGGCGGGGATGTCGAAGATGACCAGCTTGTTGGTGCGGGTGCGGCCCTTCCAGCGGCCTCGATAGGCATCCTCGACAAGCACCTCCACCGTGCGCCCAAGGAGAGGGGCGTTGATCTCGCCGGCAATCGAGGCCTGGAGGTCTTCAAGGGCGCGGTAGCGAGCCATCTTCTCCGCCTCGGGGACATCGTCGGCCATCCGCCGCGCCGAGATCGTTCCCGGCCGGGCGGAGTAGCGCGCCAGATGGGCAACGTCGAGATGGAGCTCGGCGAGGAGGTCGTAGGTGCGCTGGAATTGCTCACGGCTCTCGGCCGGGAAGCCCACGATGACGTCCGTCGCGATCGCCGCCTGGGGCAAGCGCCGGCGGATGCGGTCGATCAGCCGGCGGTAGTCGTCGGCGGTGTAGCCTCGTCTCATTGCCGCCAAGACGGCGTCGTCGCCGGCCTGGACCGGGACTTCGAGGTGCTCGCAAACCTTGGGGAGGTCTGCCACGGCCTCTAGCAGCTCCTCGGTGAACCAGTTCGGGTGGGAGGTCAGGAAGCGAATTCGCTCAAGCTCCTGGATCTCGTGCAGCCGTCGCAACAGGTCTGCGAGGCTGAGGCTCTCGGGGAGGTCCTTGCCGTAGCGATCCACGATCTGGCCAAGTAAGGTCACCTCGCGGACTCCCTGAGAGACGAGAGATCGCACCTCGGCCACGACCTCCTCCGCTGGTCGGCTCCGCTCGCCCCCTCGGCGCAAGGGGATGACGCAGAAGGTGCAGGCGTGGGAACAGCCGAGGACAACCGGGACCGGCGCGGCGACCAGACGGCCTCGTTCGGCTTGCGGCAAGACAAGCTCGCCGTCCATCAACCGATGACGCGCCTCGGTCTCGCACTCGGCCAGCGACCGTCCATCGGCCCGGGCGAGATAGTCCACGAGCGGGGTCGGATCCGAAGGCGGCGAGAAGACGTCGACGAAGGGGAACCGCTCCCGCAGACGGTCGCTCTCCCGCATGCCCACTAGGCAGCCCATCAGGTTGACGACCACCTCTGGCCGGCGTGCCTTCAGGGGTCGGAGCGAGGTGAGCCTGCCGTAGGCCTTGTCCTCGGCGCTCTGGCGGACGACGCACGTGTTGAGGACGATGACGTCCGCCTCCTCGGCCGAAGCCGTGGGCAGGTAACCCAGGCCCTCCAGCGCCGAGGCGACCCGGCGCGAGTCGGCAACGTTCATCTGGCAACCTTCGGTCCAGATGTGATACTTCATGGCGCGGATCATAACATGGTCTTGTCGCTTGCGAGGGAAAAGGGGGGGAGAGTTCCGGCTGGGATTGTGGGGTATCATAGGAGCCGCGAACCGGGGAGCGCAGGGATGAGCGAATTCGTCCGAGTGAGCCAGGCTGCACTGGAGGCCCTGCAGCGGGGCGAGAGGGTGGCCTTGGCGACCGTGGTCAGGGTGCGAGGCTCGGCGCCTCGTCACGAGGGCGCTCGCATGCTCATCTGGCCGGACGGCAGGATCATCGGGACCGTCGGCGGGGCCACCCTGGAGGAGCGCCTGATTGAGGATGCCCGCCAATCGCTTGCATCCGGGCGTGGCCGTCTGGAGAAGTATATCTTCAGCACCGAAGGGGATCCCGAAAGCATCGGCCTGTGCGGAGGGGAGGTTGAGGTGCAGATCGAGGTGCTTGAGCCCGACCCAGAGATGCTGATCATCGGAGCCGGGCATGTCGCCCAGCCCGTCGCCGCGATCGGACACCTGATCGGAATGCACGTGACGGTTGTCGATGACCGGCCTGCCTTCGCCACCCGTGAGCGCTTCCCGCAGGCGGACGTCGTGGCGATCGTGCCCTACGACGCCGCAGCCGAGAAGCTGGATCCATTGCCGGCCACGATCGGACGGGCGACCTACATTGTCGTGGCGACCTGGGGCTGGGATGAGCCTGCGCTGGCCCAGGTGCTGGCCGCCGATCCCCCGCCAGCCTACGTCGGGTTGGTGGCCTCGCCCACCAAGGCACGGGCCATCTGCGAGCAGCTGGCGCAGCGTGGGCTCCCGAAGGCGCGGCTGGACCTGGTTCGAGCCCCGGTCGGCCTCGACCTCGGCGCAGAGACTCCTGAGGAGATCGCGCTGGCGATCGTCGCGGAGATCCTGGCCGTCCGCCGGAAGACCTCCGGTCGACCCCTAGTCGAGGCCCGCAAGCCGAGGCAAGAGTTGGAGGGGGCTTGAAGCCGTTTCGCGCGCTGGCGGCCCTCCTCATCCTGACAACGAGTTGCTCGGTTCCACGGTTAGACTCGCCCGCAGTGCCGACAGCCACAATCAGCCTCACCCCCGCACCATTGGCGACCGGGACAGCGACCCTCACCCCTAGCCCCTCTCCCAGTCCGACACCCTCTCCTAGCGCGACCCCGGCCTGCCTGGAGACGCACGGGCGGGTGGAAGCGGTCTCGTATCCTGGCTTGCTGGTACGCCGCGACGTCCCGGTCCGGGTCTACTTGCCCCCCTGCTATCCCAGCTCTCGGCAGAGCTACCCGGTGCTCTACCTGCTGCATGGAAAGCCCTTCACGGAGACCCATTGGGATGACTTGGGGGCGGACGAGGTGGCGGACGACGCCATTGCCGCGGGAACCTGGGTGCCGTTCCTGATTGTCATGCCCCTCGAACCCGAGCCGCTGTTCAGCAGCACGGACGGCGGCGAGGGCTCGTATGAACAGGAGCTTCTGGAGGGCCTCATTCCCTTCATCGATCGCACCTACCGGACCGATCGTCAGCCAGGTGCAAGAGCGCTGGCTGGGATCTCGCGTGGAGGCGTCTGGGCGCTGGAGATCGGCCTGCGTCACTCGGATGTGTTCGGGGGCGTAGGCGCCTTGAGCCCGGCGCTATCGGCCAATCACGCCCGACCGGAGTTTGACCCGCACGACATCGTTGCAGAGGGCGGGCTGTTCCCCGCCCGGATCTACCTGGGAGCAGGGGATAGCGACTGGGCGCGTCGGCTCACCGTCTCGCTGGCCAATAGCCTGGGCGAGGGTGGGGCCGGGTTGATGCTCGCCATCACCCCTGGTGGCCATCAGGCTGAGGTGTGGATCAGATTGCTGCGGCCGATGATGTCGTATCTGGTCACGCCCTGGCGGGCTCCAACCTCGCCGGAACGGAAGGAGCTTCCCCTGGAGGGCGACCTTCCCTACCAGTAGCCTGGCGGCGGATCTCACCAACCCCTGCTCGGCCACTTACCATCTAATCCCCTCAGCCTTGTCCCGAAGTGTTGTCGGCGATCACGGCCCGAGCTGCCTGGAGGGGCACTCCGGATTGGGTTGGGGAGATCTTACAGGCAGCAGGCCTTCTTCATCACACTCCTAGAGCAAGCCTATCGGCCTTGGTGGGAGCCTCCAGGGAACAGGACCTCTCAGCGCGGGGAATTCAGGTACAATGAGGCCGTCGGTAGGCAGGGCAGTTGCCTCACCCTGAAGTAGGAGCGGTGACCATGCCCGAGAGTGAACATAACGTGCAGGATGTGATCGAAGGCTATCGAAGGCGGCGGGAGCGCCTGGTCCCCGTTCTCCTGGGGGTCGTCGCTGTGCTTCTGGTGGTCGTTGGGGTGATCCTGGTGGTGATGTGGCTCACCGGCGGCAGTCCGCCCTCGTTGCCTTTCTTCCGTCACACCGCTACCCCAACCTCTACCCTGACCCTGACGCCGCTGCCCCCGACGGCTACAGCCACCATCACTTTGACGCTTCCGCCGACGGAGACGCCAACCCCTGAGGGCCCCCAGACGTACCGGGTGCAGGAGGGAGACACGCTCACCTCGATTGCAGCCCAGTTCCAGGTGGACATCCTGCTCCTGATGTCCGTCAACAACATCACCGATCCGAACGCCATCTTCAGTGGCCAGGAGCTGACCATCCCCGCGCCAGGGACAGAGCGTGCCACGGCGACGCCCCTGCCGGAGACGCTGGTGCCAGGGTCTCGGATCCAGTACATGGTCGAGCCGGGTGACTCGCTCGAGAGCATCGCCTCCAGGTTCAACAGCACGGCAGAGGACATCGCCTTGCAAAGCGGCATCCGGGTCACCGATACGATCGGACCGGGGCAGATCCTGATTGTGCGGGTGGGGATCGTGACGCCCACCCGGACCAGGACGGCAGCCCCGCCCACTGCTACCTCCGTCCCTGTCACTTCCACCAACACGAGGGTTCCTTAGCCGGATCCGGCCGAAGCCACGGCACCTGAAATGGGAACGGGGCTGTCCCAAGAGGGCAGCCCCGTTGACTCACTGCGGGGAGATCGTCTGCAGCCCGCGAGGCAGAATCCCTGCACGCTTGCCCGAGGGTTTATCGGCAGGGTCAAGACAATCCGGGGGATCTTCGGAGAGACTTGTGGGGGCGCACAGCTGTGCGCCCCCACCGCGCCAGGATCTTCCTGCGGCCTGTGCTGCAGGCCGTCTGGCTAATGCCGCGTGTAGTCGGGCAGGAGGATCGGTGAGGGTAGGCCTGCTCCCAGGCCAGCCTGGCGGCGGGCCTCGGCCCATTGAGCCAGGTGGGCGAGGGTCGGCGTGCCGGGCTGGGTCTTATGCGCCCATTCGGCCGCGGCCAAGCCGGCTCGCCGACCGAAGACGCAGATATCGAGCAGACTGTTGCCCATCAAGCGGTTCCGGCCGTGGATCCCCCCGGCGGCCTCGCCGGCCACGTACAGGCCGGGCACCCCGGTGCTCCCGTCCGGGCGAATGGCCACGCCGCCATTCTGGTAATGCAGCGTGGGGTAGGTCAGGATGGGCTCGTGGTTCAGGTCGATGCCGAAGCGCTTGTACTGGCGGACCATCGCCGGGAGTTCTTTGGCAATCGTGCCCGGGCCGTGAATGAGGTCGATCATGGGAGCATCGAGCCAGACGGCCTGCTGCCCGGTGATGGTGACCACTCCCTTCTTGCGGTTGAGGCACTCGCGGATGAAGGCCGCCGCCTCGACGTCGCGGGTCTCGAGCGGATAGATGAACTGCTCTCCATCGACGTTGCACACCTGCGCGCCAAGGCCGCGCACCTTCTCGGTGACCAGTTGACCCAGAATCTGTTCTGGGTAGGCAGCGCCGGTCGGATGGTACTGCATGGTGTCGATGAAGGCCAGCTTGGCCCCCAGGCGGTAGGCCAGCACCAGGCCATCGCCCGTTGCGCCGTAGTGATTGGTTGTCGGGAAGCCCTGGTAGTGAAGTCGGCCGCTACCGCCCGTGGCAATGACGACGGCCTTCGCCCGTACGACAATCGACTGGCCGGTGTCGAGGTCCTTCAGAACGGCGCCGGCGGCGCGGCCTTCCGCGTCGAGCATCAGTTCCACGACGGGGCGGAACTCCCACACGCGGATCGACGCGCCGGAGCCGTTGCTGCGGGAACGCACCTCGTCCCGCAAGGTGCGCATGATCTCAGCGCCGCTGTAGTCACGGGCGGCATGCATGCGCCTGCGGCTGGTGCCGCCGCCGTGGATCGTCCTCATCGTCCCGTCTGGGTCTTTGTCGAACATGGCGCCCAGGCCTTCCAGCCAGGCGATCACGCTCGGCGCGTCGGCGACCAGCGCCTCGACCAGATCGGGGTCATTGGCGAAGCCGCCGCCTCCCATGACGTCGAGGTAATGCATCGCTGGCGTGTCATTCGGCTTGTCGGCAGCCTGGATGCCGCCCTGGGCCATCATCGTGTTGGCGTCGCCGAAGCGCAACTTGGTGACTAGCAACACGTCGGCGCCATGCTCCTGGGCCAGCAGCGCGGCGCTGGCGCCTGCCCCACCTCCGCCGATGACGAGCACGTCGCAGCTGGCATCTGGCTCCCGGGCCGGGTCGGCGTCGACGATGGGCGTCCCCTCCAGCGCATCTGCCAGCTCGCGTGGGGCGCGGTCACCCTGGTTGGGGCCGAGGCGAATCTCGCGGAATGCCTCCGCGATGTAGTCGGG
>CAZEMA010000007.1:0-3816 GCA_964513155.1 uncultured Anaerolineaceae bacterium | reverse complement strand
TCGGGCGGAATAGACCCTACGAGGCTCCCTCGCGGCCGGCCACCTCGCGCTGGGACCAGATTCCTTCCTGCCTTCCGGGCGGTGCCAGCGCCACACACCGCCAACAACCTGACCACGACGATTCCCCGATCAACATCGTGGCGAACCTGGGCCTCGGCACTATCCCGTGAGGCCCGCCCACTCGACCGTCACTTCTCCGTTCCGGCTGCCAGTACCTCACTGGCCACCGCTGCCCGGGCATAGTCCAGGGCGAGTTCCAGCGCTTCGGGGGAGACCCGGCTGCGGACCATGCGCTGCGGCAGGAGGTTTGGGGCGGGCGCTGGCCCGCCGAAGATCGTGGTGACGCGGTCGATCGCCCGCTGCAGCATCTGCCCGGTGGCAAGCCGCACCTGGGCAGCCGGCAGCCGGACAGGCTGGCCCTTGTCGGCCAGCCAGGCGGCGTGGTATACGAGCCAGCGGGTGCTTTCGAGCTCAACGCTGGTCTCCGCCAGCTGACGCTGGACGGCTGGCCGAACCGAAAGAGGCGCTCCCAGAGATACCCAGTCCTTGGCATGCTCGGCGGCCATGGTCAACAGGCGCTGGACGATGCCAAGATAGCGGGCGCCAGTCCGGATCCAGGCTCGCGGGCCCTCGGCTGCGGCCGAAGCCAGCGACCCCCCTGTCTCACCCAGGACCGCATCCTTGCCAACGAGAACGTCCTGCAGGGTTGCGGTTCCGCGAGTGTGGTTGGAGATGGTCAGCCCCGGGTGCGCCGACTCGAGGAGAAAGGCTGTGATGCCCGCCGGTGCCTTGGCCAGAACGATCAGGAAATCGTTCGGCCCCGGAGTTGCCGACAGCACTTTCGTGCCCTTGAGGCGCAACTGCTCGCCCTCGGGAGAGGCTGTTGTCGTCCAGGTCTCCGGCCTGACCCCTCCTGGCTCGCGGGCTGCCAGGACGGCCATGCGTTTGCCGGCGAGCGCCGGCTCCAGGAAACGGCCCACCTGGTCGCCGGTGCAGGCGTAGAGCAGGGCTGGAACATCGCCCATCTCCACTGGGATGAAGGTGCCGCCCAACTCCTCTTCGATCACGCAGGCCGTGAGGGTATCCAGACCGCCGCCACCGAACTTCTCGGGGACCGTCGCCCCCCACAGGCCCATCTGCTCGATCGCCGAGCGTAGGCGGGCCTGCTCCTCCGGCTCCAGCCTCCCGGTGTTGAAGTACTTCATCTCCAGAGGCCGGGCCTCCTTCTGCACGAAGCGGCGCAGTATGTCGCGCAGCATCAAGGTATCGGGTGGGAAGTCGAAGTCCATCGTCAGCCTTCAACCTTCAGGAACGCGGGATCCGGCCCTGGGATCAGGGTTCGATGTCGCGGGCGGCATAGCGGGTCTTGAGCTCATCCTTGGGCATCGACTTGAGCTCAGCCAGAGAGGCGCGGAAGGCGCCTGCCTCGATCTCCTCCACCCTTTGGCGGACATGCGCCGCGGGCGGAGCGAGGTACTTGCCATACAGCCTGCGGGCCAGGAGCGCCACGTTGGGGGGGACGAGTTCGGCCGGGCAGCGGGCGACGCACAGACCGCACAGGATGCAGTCGAACGAGAGGTCGGCGACGATGTCGATGTCACCGCGAACCGCGGCGGCCACATAGCCCAGGACCTCGAGTTCCTGCGGGCAGGACTTGGTGCAGGTGTTGCAGCCGAAGCAGCGCAGGATCTCGGGGTAGAGTTCCGCCAGCGTCTCGCCCGAGGGCTCAAGCTGTTCGAGGTGGTACGAGGCCCGCTGTGCGGGGAAGAAGGGGATAGGTGCCAGGATCATCCCTGGCTCGACGACCGTCTGGCAGGCTAGGGCGTAGCGGAGGCGGTAATCCCCTGTCACACGATACACGGTGCCGCAGGCGCCACAGAATCCGCCACGGCAGCCAACGCCGCGTGTCAGGCGGAAGCCGGCCCACTCGAAGGCCTTCAGGATCGTGAGCCCTTCGGGAACCTCGTAGCGTTGCCCAAGGATGAAGATCTCCGTCATAGCACACTCCAACCGAGCGATGCTTGCGAACCTCGTCGGCGGGCTGGCCCGGGTGGAAACCTCGCCCGGACGGCCATCCCCTCTATTCTCTCTGCCGCTCTCGTCGCAAGGTGGGGCTGGCGGCGTCTGCAGGATAGGCCGCCGTTTCCCCCAGGCTACGACTCCCCGAGCGCCAGGTCAATCAGGAACATCTCGTCGGAAGTCACCTTGGAGAGGAGCTCGGCCATCCCCTCGGCCAGATGGGTCTGGACGAGGTAGTGTTTGATTGTCGGATCCACCTGCGGGCAGGCCAGGGCGCAGTTGCCGCAGCGGTCGCAATCCTCGCCGACCAGTGTCTCCAGAGCCAGAGAGGTGCGAGCCTCGGCGCGCAAGAGGCGCTTGGGTTCACGCACCAGCACGGGGCATGCATCCATGCAGTTGCCACAACCGATGCAGGCTTTGCACCCCGCCAGGTCCTCGCTCACCTGAAGCATGTGCGCCGGGCCAAAACCGGAACTCAGCAGCCGGCAGCGGGCGACAGGAGGGCGTGTCTGGGAGAAGATGGTCCGCAGAACGCGCTGGTAACGGATGGGGTCGGTCTGCTCATGCAGGGGCATGGGATCCTCACGCTCGGTTCACTTGTAGACGGTTGCCGGCTCCCCGGCCTAGGCGTCGGCCGGGCCGACGAGTTTCTGGCGGATGCGGCTGATAACGGCCGCCAGGGGCAGCCCCCGTGGACAGGCCTGCTCGCACATTCCACACCCGGCGCAGGAGGCCAGCCAGTGACTGACGCGCTCGAACGTCTCGGCGTCGGTTGCCCCACGCAGCGAGAGCTCGCCTGCATAGAGCGCACACGCCATCAGACACTCCTCACATGGGGCGCAGCCCATCCATACGGCAACCAACTCCTCGACGGTCTCGGGCAGGTCCTTGAGCGCGCTGGTGATGCGAGTCCGCGCCCGCCCCCGCCTGTCATCCAGCGTCTGGCACATCTTCTCGCGCCCGGCGGCCAGATCCCGCGGGGCTTCGCCGTCGGTAATCTCGCGCAGGCGAAGTCGGTCCGAGGTCTCTTGATCCCGGGCGACGACCAGCAGGGCCTCGAGCGTCGGAAGCCCGAGGGCACCCAAGATCACCGCCGCGCCCTCTGGGTCGGGGGATAGGCACATCTGGCAGGCCTGGCGGTCGCGATAGAGAAGGATTCCCCCTTGGCGGGCAAACTGGAGGGCCTCCTGGGTCAGCGCATCAACCCCGCCCAGCTCGCGGGCCCGCCGCTGGTATTCCTCGACGGGAAGCGTCGCCAGACAATCCACCCCGATGACCAGGAGGTTTTGCAGCCCCGACGGCTGTCGCCGGGCGAGTTCGGTCAGCGCCCGCACCTCACACGGGTGGAGGACAGCGGCCAGGGGTCTGCCGGGCTCCTGTTGAGCCAGCCTGCTGGCCTCGGCTGCTGCGTTGTGGAACATCACCGGCGCGAAGGGATCGGCCTGAGCCAACTCCGAGGGTTGGCGGACCACATGCTGCACGACCCCCGAGGAGGCCGAATCCCGAACGGGGACCAACATCGCCTCTGATCCGGCGGTGGACCAAAGCGCGCCCAGGAACCTCCGGGCTGCTTCGAGTGGTTTCCCCCGGGTTTGCAGAATCCAATCCGTACCCATGGATTCACCTCAGCCTGGCACACACGAGGGGTACGACAACGGCTTGGCCCCTGGATACTCCGACCGACGACCCGGGAGAGAAGGGTGAGAAAGACGGCCGGCGTGTGTGCTCCTGCTCATCCCCACGCATCTATTTTAACCGCCCTTGGCGACTCCTGGGCCAGGGCTTTCTGGGCAGAGC
>CAZEMA010000006.1:28282-44562 GCA_964513155.1 uncultured Anaerolineaceae bacterium | reverse complement strand
AGCATCGTATCCATGGCGGCCTCTTCCGGTCCGACGCGCGTCCACGACTCGGCTGCCGACGAGAGGGGGAAGGCAATCGATCCTGCCCGCTGGGACAGTCGCTGGATATACTCGCCCACCATCGGTACATCCGTGTAGCGCAGGCCATTCGCATACCCATGGGCACCGGCGCCGAGTCCCAGGTAGGGCCTGTTGCCCCAGTAGGTCACGTTGTGGCGGCTGGCGAAGCGCGGGATCCCATCTTCGCCGATGTCCCCCCTCGCCCAATTCGAGATCTCGTAGTGATTGAATCCGGCTGCGTCAAGCCGCCTCTCGAGCCACTCATACTGGCTCGCGGCTTCGTCGTCATTTGGCTGCTCGACCAACCCCCTCTCGATCCAGTGATGCAGAGGGGTCCCCGCTTCAATCGAGAGCCCGTACGCCGAGAGATGCTCGGGCTCGAGCGCCAGGGCTGCCTCGACACTGCCCCGCCAGGTCTCCAGGCTCTGCCCCGGCAACCCAAAGATCAGGTCTAGGTTGAGGCTATCGAAGCCGAGTCTCCGGGCCAGGCGCACACTCGAGACGGTATCCGCCTGGCGATGACGCCGGCCCAGGAAGCCGAGCACTCGGTCATCTGCCGACTGCATCCCGAGGCTGAGGCGGTTAACGCCGATATCGCGGGCCGCCTGCAACCGGCCGGGGTCTGGATCACCCGGATTGGCCTCCAGCGTGAACTCAATCTCCGGCCGGATGCGGAACGCTCTCTGGATTGCCGCCCCAAGCTGCTGCAGGCTCGCCGGCTCCAGCAAAGAGGGCGTGCCCCCGCCCAGGTACACCGTGTCTATCACCAGGCCCAGCGGTGTCCGCTCTCCCACTTCACCGACCTCTCGGCACAATGCCGCAACGTAGGCTGGCAGTCTGGCTTCCAAGCCTGCATAGGTCACGAAGTCGCAGTAGTGGCAGCGGGAAACGCAGAATGGGATGTGGCAGTAGAGGGCTCGAGGGGTTTCGACCGGATTGGGCGGAGCCTGGCCTTCCACAAAGACCATCCTTGGCGGGTGTCCGGCGGCAACCGCGCCCCAGGATCACTCCGCAGCGGGGATCGCGGGCGGGGAGTATAGCATGCCATATGGGCGGGTTGCACACGAAAACGCCCGTGCTATAATCTCACAGACTCTGCATCGGGCATCGGGAGAAGCATGCGGCGAATCACGAGAACCCTGGAGGGGAAGGTCACCGAAACCGGCGCACTGACCCAGTTGCAGCCGGGCGCTACCCTCCAGGACCGGTATCTGATTCTCGGCATCCTCGGCGCGGGCGGCATGTCCGCCGTCTACCAGGGCCGCGACCTACATTTCCCCAACGTCACCAAGCTGGTGGCGGTCAAGGAAATGATCAACCTCGCCGCCGACCCGACCATGTATGAGATGATCGTCCGCAACTTCGAGCGGGAAGCCGACCTCCTGGCCACGCTCTCCCACCCCGCGATTCCCCGCATCTTCGACTACTTCTCCCAGGCCAGCAGTTCCTACCTGGTGATGGAGTTCATCGAGGGCAAAGACCTGGAGGCGATCGTCTCGGAAGCCGAGGACTTCCTCCCCGAAGACCAGGTCGTCGGCTGGGCCCTCGAACTCTGCGAGGTGCTCACCTACCTGCACGGGCACAAACCCCAACCGGTGGTCTTCCGGGACATGAAGCCCTCCAACGTGATGATCGATGCCCATTCCAACGTCCGGCTGATCGACTTCGGCATTGCCCGGGTCTTCCAGCCAGGACAAAAGGGGACGATGATCGGGACTGAAGGCTACTCCCCGCCCGAGCAATACCGGGGGGAGGCCTCTCCGGCCGGCGACATCTACGCGCTCGGCGCTACCCTGCATCACCTGCTGACGCGTCGCGACCCCCGGGCAGAGCCACCCTTCTCGTTTGATGAACGCCCCGTCCGGCAGATCAACCCGAGGGTGTCCCCGGAACTTGAAGCTGTAATCAACGCCGCCCTCCCGTACGATCCCAAGGATCGCTATCCAAGCGCCGAGGCGATGCGCCAGGCGCTGCTCATCGCGGCCAAACGCACGGGCATGCTCGGTGGCACGCAGGCCCCAAACATCCTCAAGGCACGCAGCGATGTGAAAGAACTCTGGTCTTTCGAGTGCGAAGACGAGATCCGCTCCTCGCCTCTCGTTCATCGGGGCCTTGTCTACATCGGATGCTACGACAACAACCTCTACGCCCTTGACGCCAAGACCGGGGAGTTCCGCTGGAAATACGCCACCGAGGCTGGCATCGCCACGCGGCCAGCCGCCAACGAGGACACGATCTTTGTCGGCTCGGAGGATCATCGGCTGCATGCCCTGACGGCGGATCACGGGCGGCTGGTCTGGACCTACTACACCGAGGGCCCGATCCGGTCTTCGCCCACAGTGTCACATGGCCACATCTTCCTGGGCTCGGACGACACCCACATGCACGTCGTCAACATCCTTAGCGGCCGCCGCGCCTGGCGGGCCGACGCGAACGGCCCCGTCCGATCCTCTCCCCTCGTCGCCGATGAGCGCGTCTACTTCGGATGCGAGACCGGCGATTTCTACTGCGTCGATTTCAAAGGGGAGCTGAAGTGGCGTTTCAAGGCCAAACGCGCCGTGACTTCCTCCGCCGTCCTGGTCGAGGGGATGCTCTACTTCACCTCGCTGGACTGGACGCTCTATGCCATCGAGGCCGAGGGTGGCTGGCAGATTTGGCGCTTCCGAATGGGCAAGCCTTCCATCTCCTCTCCGATCTTTGCGGAAGGCAGGATCTTCGTCGGCTGCGCCGACGGCAACGTCTACGCCGTGGACGCGCGCAACAGCCGCGAGGTCTGGCGGTTCCAGACCGAGCATCAAGTCACCGGCTCGCCTGTGATTCTGGAGGACTCTCTATACTTCGGCTCCGTCGACGGCTCGGTATACTGCTTGGACTTCCGCTCGGGGCGCCAGCGGTGGCGTTTCCCGACCGGAGGCCCGATCACTGGCACTCCCGCGATCGCTGACGGCACTCTCTATGTGGGTTCAACCGACCACCGCTTGTACGCCCTGCTCACGTGAGGCACCTGGACCAGCGGACGAGGCGAAACGACACCCATGGATTTCTTGAAGCGACTGTTTAGCAGGAAGCGAGCGGTCACGCCCGATACCGCCAAGACGGCCCCTCTGGATCCGCACGCCCTGGGCAAAGCGGCCGCTCCCCCGGTCCGGCACAACATCAACGTGGGCACGGCACAGTCCGCTGGGCTGGAGCGCACCCACAACGAAGACGCCCTTCTGGTACTCACGGGGACCTGTGATGGAGAAGACGCCCTGCCCGACTTCGGACTGTTCCTCGTGGCCGACGGGATGGGAGGGCACCGATCCGGTGAAGTCGCCAGCTCGATCTCAGCTAGAGCCGTCGCCCGGTCGGTGACCGAGCAAGCTCTTCTCGGATTGCTCGCCCCCGAAGGCCAGAACTCGCCTCCACCTCTTCAGGACCTCCTGCGCCAGGCGCTGGAAGACGCCAATCAGGAGGTCGTCGACCATGTGCCGGGTGGCGGTACGACCCTGACGGCCGTCCTCCTGCTCGGCGGGCACCTGACCATAGGCCACGTGGGTGACACCCGGGCCTACGCCCTCACCCCTGAGGGAATGCAGATCATCACTCGTGATCATTCGCTAGTCGAGAGGCTGCGTGAACTCGGTCAGCTGACCCGCCAAGAAGCTGCCTCCCATCCGCAGCGCAACGTGCTTTACCGCGCCATTGGCCAGGGCGCAAACCTCGAGGTGGACGTGTTCACGCACCCGGTGCCGACCGGTGGCCACCTGTTGGTCTGCTCCGACGGGCTATGGGGCGTGATCTCCGACAATGAGATCGAACGCATCATTCGCAGTTCCAGCTCGCCCCAGGAGGCGTGCAACCTCATGATCCAAGCGGCGAATGCCGCCGGTGGTCCTGACAACATCAGCGCGGTCCTCGTCCAGTTCCCGCCTGGCTGAAGAGGGAGTCGGCGTGCCCGAGATTGGGGACTACTACTCAATCCTGGGGGTTCCCAGGAACGCCACTCAGGACCAGATCCGACGAGCCTATCGCGAGGCGGCTCTGCGCCTCCATCCCGATCGCAACGTGCGCCCGGGAGAGACCGAGCTCTTCATCGACGTCAATCAGGCCTACGAGGTCCTCAATGACCCGCAGCAGCGGGCCCGTTATGACGAGGAGCTCTCCCAGGCCGAGAAAGAGCAGATCGCCAGCAGCTGCTTCCGCTGTGCCCTCCTCCAGAGTCGCAAGTCGTTGCTCCAGCTCGAGGAACCACAAGTCCACTACGTCTTGATCGACATCCGCCCCGCGGAAGGTCTTGAGATCGCACGTCCGCCGGTCAACCTGTGCCTGGTCGTAGACCGCTCCACTTCGATGCGCGGACAGCGCCTTGATCAGGTGCGGGGAGCCGCCCAGGCCATTCTGGATGGTCTGCAGCCAAGCGACTCCGCCACGATCATCGCGTTCAGTGATCACGCCGAGGTTGTCGTCTCCCCCGACCAGGCCAAAGACCGGGCGGTATCTCGCGCCCGCCTCAGCCTGGTCCAGGCCGCCGGGGGCACGGTCATCGGGGAGGGCCTGGAGACCGGCCTGGCGGAGCTGCAACAAAAGTACAACCGCGAGGGCGTCAACCACCTGATCCTTCTGACCGACGGCCGAACCTATGGCGACGAAGCGGCCTGCCTGGAAATGGCCTCCCGGGCCGCCTCACAGGGGATCAGCATCAATGGCATCGGCATCGGCGCCGACTGGAATGATCGCTTCCTGGATGATCTTACTGGACGCACCGGCGGTGCCGTAGTCTTCCTGGACACGCCCCGCGCCGTGACCTCGCTCCTCCAGCGCTCTTTCGAGGCCCTCAGCCGCGTCTTCGCCAACCGCGTCCAGCTTGACGGTACCTTCGCCCCGCAGGTGGACCTGCGCTCCGCGTTCCGTCTCCTGCCCGATCCCACGCCCATGGGCGACTCCCTGCCGCTCACCCTCGGCCATCTCCCCCGCGATAGCCAGATTCGCCTCCTGCTCGAATTGGTCATCCATCCGATCGGACAGATCCACGAGTTGGTCCTGGCGAATCTCACACTTACCGGGGACGTCGTCGGCGTCGGCGTCGGCATGGAAAACCAGAAACTGCCCATTGAGCTGCGTTGCGGCGTCTCGGGGGAGCCGGATCCAGAGCCGCCCCCCGGGGAGATCATCTCCACACTCAACCTGGTCTCCCTGTACCAGATGCAGGAGAAAGCCCGCCACGAGGCCGAGCTGGGCCAGGCCTCGCAGGCCGCCAGGCGTCTCGAGAACCTTGCCACACATCTTCTGGAAGGCGGCGAACGTGATCTGGCCAAGGCCGCCCTCAACGAGGCTGAACGCCTGGTCCACACCCGGCATCTCTCCACCGAAGGCGAGAAACGCCTGAAGTATGGGACCCGCGCCCTCTTGCTCCCGGCCAAGTCAGGTGCGCCATGATCGAATGTCCCTCCTGCAGGCACCAGGAATTTGTGGGTGCCGTCTACTGCAGCGAGTGCGGCACGCGCCTGGTACGCGGCACCAGTGTCCCGACGATCCAGATCTCCCGAGAGGTGATCGAGCACCAAGGCACCGCGACCAAGCCCACCACCCAGGACTACCCCGAACTCGACTCGGGGGCCGTCCTTGGCTTGCGCATCGTCAGCTCCGGCCAGATCGTCTCCCTCATCGGCAGGGATAACTTCACCCTGGGCCGTGTCCTCGCCGGCCAGGCCGTGATCCCCGACGTGAACCTCGAGCCCTACGAGGCGCACGATCGCGGCGTTTCCCGCATGCATGCCGAGATCCGTCTCGAGGCGAACTCCATCCGCATCATCGATCTCGAGAGCGCCAATGGCACGCTCATCAATGGCAAGCGGCTTGAGCCTCAAGTCCCGACTCCAATCCACCATGGGGACTTCATCCAGCTAGGCAGCCTGAGCCTCCAGCTGATTTCCAGCTTCCGCACCGTGAACGAAGGAGCTCCATGAGCATCACTGTCCTTGTGCACCTTTCGGGTGAAGACCCCGTTGTTGGCGAGGTTGACGAATTGCCGGCGCCCACCGACGCCACAATCACGGTCAACAATCCCCGTCGCCGTGACGGCAAGGACCTGCAATACGTCCAGAGCAACGTTGTCACCGTGATCTTCCCCTTTCACCGCATCAACTTCATCGAGATCATGCCCACGGCTGAAGAAGAGAAGCTCATCGGGTTCGTCCGGGAGTAGCTCGAGCGCATGGTCACCGCCTCTCCCCGCCGAAGGCGCATCCTGGTCGTCGACGACGAACCACGCATGGTTCACTTCATCCGCCTCAACCTCGAACACGACGGCTTCGAGGTCGTCGAGGCCCCATCCGGTTCGAAGGCTCTTGACCGGCTGCGCGACCGCCTGCCCGATCTGATCCTTCTCGACGTCATGATGCCCGAACTGGATGGTTTCGAAACCTTGCGCCTCGTTCGCGAGATCTCGAGCGTGCCCATCATCATGCTGACGGCGAAAGGGGAAGAGGACGACCGGGTACGCGGCCTGGAGCTCGGCGCGGACGACTACATCACCAAGCCTTTCAGCCCCCGTGAACTCGTCAGCCGCGTGCGGGCTGTCCTGCGCCGGACCGAGGCGCCGGGGACATCCGTCCACGAGGTCATCCAGGTCGACGACCGACTCAAGCTCGACTTCGATCGTCGAGAGGTTTGGGTAGAAGGCAGGCTGGTTCAGCTGCGGCCCACCGAGTACCGCCTGCTCTATCACCTTGTCCAGAACGCGGGCTGGGTAGTCCCGCACGAGCAACTGCTGGCGAAGGTCTGGGGATACGAATACCGCGACGAGACCCACTACCTGCGCCTGTACATCAACTACCTGCGCCAGAAGCTCGAAAAGGATCCCTCCAATCCGGAATACATCCTGACCGAGCGAGGCGTCGGCTATCGCTTCGTCGACTTCCGGCGCAGGGCAGGCGCCGGCCCAGCCGCCTGATGCCCTCCCCCAGTCACATCCCCCGGAACCGGTCCAACTCCCCCTTGGTTGCGGGACCGCGCGACGACAGCCTCTAATGCTATTCTGACGCACCGCTAGCCTCACTTTGACGGACGAAGCGTAGATTGCGGTCAGAAATGATCGAATCTGGAGGTGCACGATGTCCGAGTTGATTCGCTGGGAGCCGTACCGGGAGATGACCTCGCTGCGCGAGCTGATGGACCGGGTGTTCGAAGAGCCGTTCTCGCGTGCCGTTACCAGCGGTATGCTGGGCGGCCCTGCCATCGACCTGTATCAGACCGAGGATGAGGTCGTCGTAAAGGCCAGCCTGCCGGGTGTCAAAGCCGATGAGATCAACGTCAGCATTACCGGCGATGTGCTGACCATCCGCGGGGCAGTCCAAGAAGAGAAGTCGACCAAGGAGAGCATGTATCACCTGCGCGAACGGCGCTCTGGGTCCTTCTCTCGAACCATCCCACTGCCAACCGTCGTGGTCGCCGACAAGGCCAAGGCCGAGTTCGAAGACGGCATCCTGACACTGACGCTGCCCAAGGCCGAAGAGCTCAGACCCAAGACCATCAGCGTCAAGGCCAAGTAAGCGGGAGGCATTCCCAGTCTCAGGGAGCCTGCGGCCTGCCGCAGGCTCCTCCGTTCCACCCACCGACGATGGCGGATCCGGTGGTGCGCGGCGAGACCGCCGGCCCCGACCTCTCTTCGCTTTGCGCGACCTCCGGGGGAAGCTGGCCGAGACAGGGCGTGCCGCGCCGGTGGCCACCCATTGCGCGGCCCCGAGGCTGGCCGGGCCAATGGCCTGCCGCCCACATCGCTGCGCTCCTTGATGGGCAGGCTCGCCTCGGGTAGAATCATGACATGGCGTAGGAGACACGGATGACGCGGCGCCGCATCCTGCTGGTAGATGATCACGAAGTTGTCCGCCTGGGCCTGCGGGCCCTGCTCGAGCGCCATCCGGGGTTCGAGGTCGTGGCGGAGGCGGCCACAGCCCGCGAGGCCGTCGACCGGACGATTGCCTACAACCCGGACGTGGTCGTCATGGATATCCGGCTCCCCGGCGGTTCCGGCATCGAAGCCTGCCAGGAGATCACCACCCGCTGCCCCAATGCCAAGGTGATCATGCTCACCTCGTACGCCGAAGACGAGATGCTCTTCTCCGCGATCCGCGCCGGCGCCTCCGGGTACGTCTTGAAGCAGATCGGTGGGGATGATCTGGTGCGGGCCATCGAGGCCGTCGGCCGAGGCGAGGCTCTTCTTGACCCGGCCGTCACCCAACGGGTCTTCCAAGAGGTGCGCAAGGCCGCCAGGGAGGAGGAGGCTTCCGCCTTCGCCGATCTGACCCAACAGGAGATGCACGTTCTGCAGCTGGTGTCCGAAGGGCGGACGAACCGCCAGATCGCCGAGGCCCTCTTCCTCGGCGAAGGCACAGTCCGCAACTATGTGAGCAGCATCCTGTCGAAGCTCAGCGTCCGCAACCGGGCCGAAGCCGCCGCCTATGCCGTCGAGCACAACCTGAAGGACTATCTCTAGCCTCTGAAAGCGACCACAAAGAACAAGGCCGAGCGGCGACGCCGCTCGGCCTTTCGGTTCCTGATGCCGCTGGCTTGCGCCTCGGCGGCTACTCCTGGGCAGGCTTCGGTCGTGGCCGCCAGAGCCCCCAACTGCCCTCCCCGCCCACCCGGATATCGCGGTGCTGGAACAGGACGGCCGCCAAGACGGTCAGCACGACTGCCGTGCCGAGCAGTCCGAAGAACCACGCCAGGTCCAGCCCACCGACCGCCTCGCCACCCTGGTAATACTCCAGTGGCAAGAGCCGTGCCACGCCCTGCAGGTCCTCATTGATACGGGCCAAGCCGGTGAGGAAGAACGACCCAACCAGGACTACACCGGCGAGCATGGCCGCCATCCGGCGCGAAGGCAGGACCATGCTCAGGAAGAGTCCCAGGCCGGCAAAGAGAAGCAGGAGAGCCAGGAGTGAACAGCATGGCAAGGCCAGCTCCTCGATCGTGACGTCGATGGCCGACCAGTTCGTGCCGGCGACAAGGCCTACCCAGGTCAGGCCGACGATCCCCAGATGGGCAGCCAGCATCGCCAGCCACCGGCCGGCAAACAGCGAGAGCCGGCTGACCGGATGGGCCAGCACCAGATCCAGCGCGCCGTTCTCCTCATCGCCGGCCAACATGCCGCTCCCGACCAGTATCGAGAAGAAACCGAGGATCAGCGGCATATACGAGAAGAGCTCCGTGTGCAGGAAGCCTCCCGGGGTGAGCATCTGGCTCATGTCACCGAAGAACGCCATCAGCTCAGGCGGGTAGCCCTGGATCAACCGCATCAATTCGCCCCCCTGCTCGATCACCACGTCGTAGAACGTGAGCAGGTACCCGGCCAGGACCGCCAGTGACAACCCCCAGCCGGCCACCTGGCCGAGCATCTTCCCCAGCGTGTAGCGGAAGACGGTCATCATTGGGCCGCCTCCTTCCCGCCGGAGGTATAGTACGCCAGGAAGATCTCCTCCAGCGACGGCCGCTCCGTTTCGAGATCCCGCAGCGGGTAGCCGGCCAGCGCCTTGATCAGTGCGTCGATTTCCCCCTCGACCTCGAGCAGGGCTGATCCCGGTTCCTGGGAAAGGATCCGCGTGCGCGGCACGGAGCGTAGGCCGCTGATGTCGACCGGTTGCTTGAATGAGATCCGTACGCGACGCAGCGCCCGGCTGATCAAGGACGCTGTGTCCGCCACCTCCACGACCACACCCAGGCGGATGATCGCGACCCGCTCGGCCACTTCCTGGACCTCGCTCAGGATGTGCGACGAGAAGAACACCGTCGCCCCGCGCTCTCTTGCTTCCACGAGCAAGCGCAGGACCTCGCGCTGCATGAGCGGATCCAACCCGAAGGTGGGCTCATCTAGTAACAGCAACTCCGGCCTATGCATGAGAGCCTGGACGACGCCGATCTTCTGCTTGTTGCCTTTGGAGAGGTTTTTGATTGCCGGCTTGAGATCGAGGTCGAGCCGAGAGGCCAGCCGGCGGACATCGTCCCAGTCGGCCTTCCCTTTGCGCAGGCTGTTCAGGAACCGCAGCTCCCCCTCCACCGTCATGTTCTCTTCGAACCGCATCTCCCCGGGGAGATAGCCCACCCGCGCCCGCACCGCCACGGGGTCCGCCTGGGGATTGAGCCCCAGCACTTCGAGCGCACCGCCATCGGGGCGAATCAGATCCAGCAGACAGCGGATCGTCGTCGTCTTGCCGGCTCCATTCGGACCCAGGAAACCGAAGACCTCCCCGCGCCGGACCTCGAGGTCCACCCCCCGCAGTGCCCGCACCCGGCCGTACGACTTACTCAGTCCTTTCGCCAAGATCGCTGGTGTCTGATCCATGCACAAGCCTCCTCGCTACCGTCAAGCCGCCTCCGAGTCCATCGCCAATGCCGTAGTGAGCACACAACCCTCGCGCCTCACTCCCCGCGTGAGACTGCTTGCGACTAATGGAACGATCGTCGGTGGAGGGAGCTTGGTCCTGCTGCGGTTTGGCCGCGCCTCAGCGGCTCCTGCAGGGGTTCTGTGCCGGACAGCTGGCGCGGAGTATGCGTCAGTGCATCCGGATCGTGGGTTCCGGGCTTTCGGGCCCCCGGTTGGCCCGGGCCGCCTCATAAGCCAGGCTTGCCAACCAGTCCCGAACGGAGCTATCCAGATGCCCCAGCAACGCCAGACGGGCAGCGATCTTCGCTACCCGTCCGCTCGCATCTACGCAGATCTCGTCCAGCACGGCCTGATCTTCGGCCGTGAGCTCGCGGGCTGCCTCTCGGATCTCTTCCCGCAACCCCTGTCCGCAGATACGTCGGAACGCCTCGGGAGGGTCAGCGGAAAGGAGCTTCGGCAGATGCACCCCAAAGCCCGCCAATGCCTCCTTCAGATCCTGCCTCAGGGCCAGGCCTTCCTGCCGCAGTGTCGACCGCGTGGAGCGAATCTCGTCCAGGATCTCCCGAAGGATCGACAGGGAAGGAGCGCCCGCCAGGACGAGCTGCTGCACCAGGTTGTCCAGCGGCGCCTGATCTCCCTGATCCAGGCATTGGGAGATGAGCTCCCCGGCTTGCATGCGCACGTAGGCGCGCTCGGCGATACTGAGAAGATCATCCAGCGCCTGGCTCATGCCCTTCCTCCGACAGGGTCTCCGCCCTGTCCCCCCAGTCTATTCTGTAGAGGCCCCAGGAGATACTCATGCGGTTTCCGCTCGTTGCGGGCCATCCCCAGTCCGTCCTCTCTCATTTGGGACATGCCCCCTTCGGCCCCACCGCTCTTCCCGCGGCTTCCGGACCCAACCTCTTCTGATCTGGCCAACTTACGTACCCGGGCCATGCCAAGCCCGTCCCGCCGGGAACACAGGGACGCCCCTGCCAGGGATTCACGGCCGGCCGAACCGAGGGCGATGATAACCTGCACCCTGCAAACGTGCAACTCACTGGGTACCGAGGAGCCTTAAGTATGCCGCCACAGCCCAGCCATTCATCGTTGGGTCAAAAGGATTGACCAGGTACACCCACCAGTATCCATCTGCCTCGCGGGGCGCCTCCCGGACCTCGAACACCTCGCTCTCCACCGCCACGAGGTTGATGGGCGCCTCCAGGTCCGGCTCGCTCCGCAGCCGCAGCCCTTCGCCTCCGGTTCCCGTGACCTCCGCCAGGTCTCCTACCCTAAACGCGACTCCGGCGCTAGGATCCAGGGTCGGGCTCGGCTCAGCGGTCGGCGTCAGCGTGGAGGTCGGCACAGGGATGAGCGTAGCTGTCGGCGTGGGGAACACCAGGATGGTCACAACGGGCGCGGGCGCTGCTGGCCCTCCCCTGATCGCGTGGAGGGCGCTGGTGGCCACGAGAACAGTGGCAACGAGGCCGGCCCCTATGGCGGCGCCAACACCCATCCACAGGCATCCGGGGCTTGGCTTGGGAAATCGCAGGGACGACACGATCTTTCTCATCCTGGCAAGAGGAAACAGCCCTGAGCCAACATCGAAGCCGGCGTTCTAGGACCGAGCAGCCTGAGCGTGATTCCCTCGGCCATCAGCTTCTCTCTTGGGAGAAGAGGGGCTTCGTGCCCTTGCGGGGAACCAGGGCGCGAAGGGCTTGCTTGCGAACGCGGAACCGTGCCGGAGACTCTACCGTGCAGGGCTCCCCATCAAACTGCATCTCGAAGCTTGAATCGGATTCGAACGTTGCCTCTGCCGCCTTGACGTGGACAACCCCCGGCGAATCCTCGTGCCTCCCCAACAGCACCTGCACCACGCGCGTGACAGCGTCGCTCAGCGATCGGCCCCCGATCAACCAGAAGTCGAGCAGCCCATCGTCGACCATCGCCTCCGGCGAAAGCTCAAGCAGGCCCCCGGCGTAGGAGCGGATGTTGCACGCCACTGCAACGAGAAAGCGGTCATCCCACTCCTGGCCGCCCGCACGGACATGCAGGTCGATCCCATCCCATGAACGCGCATTCCAGACAGCCAGGACGGCGTAGTGGGCCGTGGCTAGCACCTTCTCCCACCGTTCCCTGGGCTCAATACTGTTCACAATACGCGCGTCCAACCCGATCCCCGCCCACATCAGGAAGGAACGCCCATTGCACTCGCCGACATCGATCCTGCGGATCTGCCCGCGCGCCAGCCGGGCCGCGCTCTCCTCCAGGGCAAACCAGTTCGTCCAGGAAAGCCGCGGAAGCCCCATCTCCTGGGCCCAGACATTGGCGGTGCCGGAGGGTAGCACACCCAAGGCTGTCTCGCTCCCGGCAAGCACGCCGGCCACGGTCCCCACCGACCCGTCGCCGCCGGCAACAAACACCGCCTCGCACTTTGCCCGAACCGCTTCTGAGGCCAGGGAGGCCAGCTCCCGTCCAGCGCTGCATTCGACGATCCTCACATCCCAGCCGCCGGTGGCCAGCACCTCCACGGCTCGGCCGATGAAAGGCGTGGCCGGAAATCGTCCTGCGGCCCGGTTGTGGATTAGCCAGGCTTTTCGCATGAGGCCTGCTCCCTTGGTTTCATTATAGCGCGCGAACTTGACCGTCGGTTCACGACCTCCGGGACGGGCCACAGCGGGGTGCGCTTGGGCCGCTGCGGTCGGGCTGGCGGCCATGTCTCGCCCCTGTGGAGTGCGAGGGGCGATCTTCGCGTGCGGGCCGCCGTGGACGGCGGGGGAGCAAGGGGCCAGCATCGTCCAAGGGGATTGAGCACGCGTGGTTCCTCCGCCCATCACATATCCCGTGAACCCATACAACCCTTTGCCGCAAGCAGGACAAGCGGGTACAATCTGGCCCGGGAGAAACCATGGCAGTCTCGGAAGACAGCCTGCTCGGCGGCCGCTATCAGCTGCTGCAGGAGGTCGGCGTGGGCGGCATGGCACTTGTGTACCACGCCCGCGACCTCAATCTGCAACGCGATGTAGCCATCAAGATCCTGCGCGATGACCTCACCGCCGATCCCGCTTTTCCCGCCAGGTTCCTCCAGGAAGCCAGGGCAGCCGCCAACCTGCTCCATCCGAACATCGTCACCGTTTACGACTTCGGTCTCGACGCCTCCCGCTACTTCATGGTCATGGAATACGTTGAGGGCACCGACCTAAAGACTCTCCTGCGTCGGCGGGGTCGATTGCCCCCGCAGGAGGCCGTTGACCTGATGATCCAAATCTGTGCCGGGATCGGCTATGCGCACCGGGCGGGACTCGTCCACTGCGACATGAAACCCCAGAACGTCCTCGTCTCACCCGATGGCCGCGCCAAGATCACGGACTTCGGCATCGCCCGCGCCTTGGCCTCCATCCATCCCGACGAGACCGTCGACATCGTCTGGGGAAGCCCTCAGTACTTCTCCCCCGAACAAGCTGCCGGAGGGCCACCTTCTCCCGCCAGCGATGTCTACGCTCTGGGTGTCATCCTCTTCGAGTTGTTGACGGGCAGGCTGCCCTTCGACTCGGAGGATCCTGGCCTGCTCACCGAGCTGCATCTCTCCGCACCGCCCCCTCTTCCCCGGGCGTTCGATCCCGCCATTCCTCCTGCGCTGGAGCAGATTGTGCTGAAGGTGCTTTCCAAGGAGCCTTCGGCACGCTACCGCGCTGCCGATCAGCTGGGCCGCGTGCTGGCCTCCTTCGCCCTCCATCCGCAACTGGCGGAGGCGCTCCCTCCTCTTCAAGCTCCCGTTGCCGAGCCTCAGGCACATACGGTGCCTCTCCGGCCGCTCGCGGCCGGTCAGATTGACTGGACGGCGGTCGCTCTTGGGCTCCTGGCGCTCGCCGCCGTCGGCGGCTTGATTCCACTCTGGCTCCTCGTCTTCTTGCGCTGACGGTGCGCCTTGCGAGCACAGATCAGTCGCCAAAGTCCGTGCCCCGCACCGCAGCGCAGATCGACCCTTCAGCGGAGGCGGTCCGACCCGCCGCCCCCAACCCTCGTCTCACTGGCAAGCCTCCATCGGCTGGGGTATAATGCCTCCGAACCAAGCCGCAAGGCTGGCTCACGGGTAGTGGTGGGAGGTTTCTGTGAATTCAGCACGTGGCCGCAACCTGCTCTTCCTGCTCGGATTCATTGCCATCATTGCCGTGCTCATCCTGAAGAGCAATCCGGGCACTCCGCAGCCGGTGAACCTTTACTTGAATCAGGTCGCCGAAGCAATACAGAACGGCGACGTAGCTCGAATCACCGTCAACGAAGACGTCTTGAGGATCCAGTTCCGGGACAGCGAGGACCATATCGCCGTCTCCCGCAAGGAACCGGGTAGGACCGCCATCGAACAACTGATCGCTCTGGGCGTCACGCCCGAGCAGTTGTCGCCAGCCCGCATCGAGTGGGAGGTCCAACAGCCTAGCGACTGGAGCATGGTGGTCTCTTTGATCAGCTATGCCCTTCCGGTCATCGTGATCGCCGCCCTGATCCTGCTCATGTTCCGCCAGGCTCAGGGCACGAACAACCAGGCCATCGCCTTCGGCAAGAGCCGGGCCCGGATGTTCACCGGTGATCAGCCGACCGTGACCTTCGAGGATGTCGCCGGCGTCGAAGAGGCAAAGGAAGAGCTCCAAGAGGTCGTCGAGTTCCTCAAGGAACCCGAGAAGTTCATCGCCCTCGGCGCGCGCATCCCCAAGGGCGTCCTCCTGATCGGCGCGCCTGGGACCGGCAAGACGCTGCTTGCCAAGGCCGTCTCCGGCGAAGCCGGCGTCCCGTTCTTCTCGATCTCTGGCTCCGAGTTCGTCGAGATGTTCGTCGGCGTGGGCGCCAGCCGGGTCCGGGACCTATTCGAGCAAGCGAAGCGCCATTCGCCCTGCATCGTGTTCGTGGACGAGATCGATGCCGTGGGCCGCCAGCGCGGCGCGGGTCTCGGCGGCAGCCACGACGAGCGCGAGCAGACCCTCAACCAGATGCTCGTCGAAATGGACGGCTTTGACACCGACACCAACGTGATCGTCATGGCCGCGACCAACCGCCCAGACGTGCTCGATCCGGCCCTGCTCCGGCCCGGCCGCTTCGACCGCCGTGTTATCCTCGATCGTCCCGACATGCGCGGGCGCGAAGCCATCCTCAAGGTCCACGTCAAGGGCAAGCCGATCGAGCCGGAGGCCGACCTGACGACCATCGCCAAGGCCACCCCCGGTTTCGTGGGCGCCGACCTGGAGAACATCGTCAACGAGGCTGCCATCCTGGCCGCCCGCCGCAACAAGCACTCCATCGGTACTTCGGAGTTCCAGGAGGCCATCGAACGCGTGATCGCTGGCCCGGAGCGCAAGAGCCGGATCATCAGCGACGAGGAGAAGCGCATCGTCGCCTACCATGAGGCCGGCCATGCCATCGTCTTGCACGTCCTGCCGGAGGCCGACCCCGTTCAGAAGGTCAGCATCATCGCCCGTGGCATGATGGGCGGCTTTACCATGGCTCTCCCCGAAGAGGATCGCACGCTGCTCTCTCGCAACAAGCTGAAGGCCGACATGGCGGGTCTGCTGGGCGGCCGCGCTGCCGAAGACCTGGTCTTCAACGACATCACCTCGGGCGCCTCTAACGATCTCGAACGCGTTACCAAGCTGGCCCGTACGATGGTCACCCGTCTGGGCATGAGCGAGGGGATGGGCCCGATGGTGTACGGACAGAAGCAGGAACTGATCTTCCTGGGTCGGGAGATCTCGGAACAGCGCGACTACTCCGAGAGGGTCGCCGAGGAGATAGACGACGAGGTCAGGCGACTGGTCAGTAAGTCGTACGATCAGGCGCTGGGCATCTTGAAGGAGTTCCGCTCTCACTTGGACGCCATCGCCCAGCG
>CAZEMA010000006.1:13108-28182 GCA_964513155.1 uncultured Anaerolineaceae bacterium | reverse complement strand
ACACCTTCGCCTCGGGCTGCACGGCCCTGACCGGCATCGAGGCCATCAGCAACGGTGTGCCGGCCTTCAAGCCACCCGAGGCCAGCAACGCCAGGAAGACCTTGCTGGTGATGGCGCTGCTGATGGGCATCCTCTTCGTCGGCAGCATCGGTCTGACCCAGTACTTCGGCGTGGTTGCGGGCCCCGAGGAGACAATCCTCTCGGCCCTGGCGCGGCGCGTTCTGGGCGCTGGGCCCCTGTACGTCATCGTGCAATCCGGCACGTTGTTGGTCCTGGCCGTGGCCGCCAACACCAGTTTCGCCGGCTTCCCTCGCCTGGCGTCGGTCCTGGCCCGTGATCGATTCCTACCGACGCAACTCTCCCAGCTCGGCGACCGGCTGGTGTTCTCCAATGGCATGCTTCTCCTGGCGGCCCTGACCGGGGCCCTGATCATCCTGTTCCACGGTGACAGTCACGCCTTGATCCCTCTCTTCGCCGTTGGCGTCTTCCTTGCCTTCACCCTCTCGCAGACGGGGATGGTCGTCCACTGGTTCCGCCTGCGGGGCCGCGGCTGGTGGCTCAAGGCGCCGATCAACGGCCTGGGGGCAGTCACCACCACGCTCACCCTGCTGGTCGTCGCCGTCGCCAAGTTCCGTGACGGCGCCTGGATCGTGATCCTCGTTGTCCCCCTCATGGTGGCGGCCTTTTATGCCATCCGCCGGCACTACGCCGAGGTCGGGAAAGAGCTGACCCTGCGCGGCCTGCCGCCCTCGCTCAAGCCGATGCCGGCGCCGCGCGTTGTGGTTCCGATCTCGGGCATCCATCGGGGTGTGGTCGAGGCCCTGCGTTACGCCCGATCGATCTCCGATCGGGTGACGGCAGTTTACGTGGAGATCAATCCGGGAGATGCCGACAAGATGCGCAAGGAGTGGGAGTCCTGGGGACAGGGCGTGCCATTGGCCGTCGTTCCCTCTCCCTATCGGTCGATCGTCGGCCCCCTGCTCGAATACCTCGACCAGACGGACCAGGAACACAATGACGGCCAACTGGCCACCATCATCATGCCCGAGTTCGTGCCCGCCCATTGGTGGGAGAATCTGCTGCACAACCAGACGGCCTGGCTTCTCCGGCTGGCCCTGCTCTACCGTCGCCGCAGGTTCGGCCATGTGCGGGCGATCATCGACATTCCGTTCTACTTGAGGTCCTAGCTTCCCGCTGGCACGCAACCGACTTCCGAAGTCGGGCCGTGGGCCCGACTTCGGAAGTCGGTGTCTTTCGCCTCTCGAGAGATCGCCGCCTAGGACGCTTTCCCCGCCTTCTCCTTCTTCTCCTTGTCCATCCGAACCAGCTCGCGTCGCAGGATCTTGCCGACCGTCGTCTTGGGGATCTCCTTGAGGAACTCGACGCTGGTCGGCACCTTGAAGGGCGCCAGGCGCTCCTTGCACCAGGCCTTGACCTCGTCCTCGGTCAACGTCTGGCCTGGCTTGACCACAACCCACGCCTTGACCGTCTCGCCTCGGTAGGCGTCAGGCACGCCCGCCACGCCCACCTCGAGCACCTTTGGGTTCTCGGCGATAGCCTCTTCCACGTCGCGCGGCCAGACCTGATAGCCACCCGGCTTGATGAGCTCCTTCTTGCGGTCGACGATGTAGAAGTAGCCATCCTCGTCCATCCGGGCGATATCCCCCGTGTACAGCCAGCCTCCGCGCAAGGTATTGGCCGTCTCGGTCGGCATGTTGTGATAGCCCTTCATGACGTTGGGGCTCCGGATGACCAGCTCACCGACCTCGCCCGGCTTGAGCTGGGTCACCCCGTCATCCAGGGACATGATGCCTGACTCGACATCCGGCATCGGCAAGCCAATGGAGCCCGTGCGCGTCTCCCCGTTAAGCGGATTGCAGTGCGTGGCCGTGGGTGCTTCGGAGAGCCCATATCCTTCCACGAGCTTGCCCCCCGTGAGGGCCTCGAATCGTTCCTTCGTCTCCCGCATCAGCGGGGCCGAACCCGAGATGCAGGCCTTGATCGAAGTCACGTCCACCTTCTTAGCCTTGACGTCGGGGTGATTGTTGATGGCGTTGTACATTGTGGGCACGCCCGGGTAGATCGTCGGGCGGTACCTGCCGATCGATCCCAGGACGTCGGCCATGTCCCGCGGATTGGGCACCATGACCATCGAGGCTCCGGCCGCAATGGCAAAGCTCATCCCGGCTACCATCCCGTAGACGTGGAAGAGCGGGATGGCCATCAGGACGATCTCCTCCCCCTCCTTGCAATCGGGCATCCAGGAGCGGATCTGGAGGGTGTTGGCGACCAGATTTCGGTGCAGGGAGACGGCCGCCTTGGAGACACCCGTCGTGCCGCCACTATACTGGAAGATACAGACATCGTCCTGCCCGATCTCCAGCTTGGGCCGATCCGTTCGCGGGTGACGGGCGATCAGGTCCTTCATCCAGATGTCGCCGCTTGCCAGCTCCACCCGGTGACCGCCTTTCTTCTCTTTGGCCAGAGTGAACAGGAGACTCACCATCCCCGGCAAGTACTCCTTGATGTTGCTCACGACGATCTTCTTGAGCTTGGTCTTGGGTTGCACCTGCCTGAGGGTCTTGTAGAAGTTGCTCATCACGAGCATGATCTCGACGCCAGCATCATTCAGTTGGTGTTCAATCTCCCGAGCCGTATACAGCGGGTTGGTCGCCACCACCACCCCGCCGGCCTTCAGGATGGCATAGAAGGCCAGGACGAACTGGGGGGTGTTGGGCATCAGAATCCCAACTGGGTCCCCCTTCTTCACGCCAAGCTCCGCCAGACCCGCAGCCAGGCGGTCGGTGAGCTCATTCATCTCGGCGTAGCTGACTCTGGCGCCCTTGAATATGGTGCAGGGTCGGTTGGGGTATTTGCGAGCGTCTTCCTCCAAGAAGTGGAAAAGAGGGACTGGTGGGTACTCGATGTGGTACGGCACCCCGGCGTCATAGTGCTTGAGCCACGGTCGCTCTGCCATGCTCTATCCTCCTTGAGATGAGTGGGACGGGGCTCGGATTCTTCTCCCCTAGTTTATACCGGAAATCACTGATGACAACACTCAGATGATATAATTCGCCTCTGGCCTCGGCCGTTCCCTTGTCGGAGGGCCGGGCCAACACAATCCTCGTGGCTGGCGAGCGCCCCTCGGGGCTGCCGGATTGGCAGGATCTGCGTCTGCGTGTCCCCGCCGCAGGCTGTCCTCCCGGGAACGGACTGGGCTCGCCCGAATGCCAGCCGAGGGAGTCGAACGTGAAGACCTACTCATTGCCAGGCCCAAAAGCTCGCGAATACCTCGACCGAGATCGTGCGGTCACCTCGCCTTCCTACGCCCGGGACTACCCCTTTGTCATGGACCACGGCAAGGGTTCGGAAGTCTGGGATGTCGATGGTAATCGTTTCGTCGACTTCGCCTCCGGGATCGCCGTGTGCTCAACCGGCCACAGTCATCCGAAGGTGGTCGAGGCCATCAAGGAGCAGGCCGAGCAGTTCCTGCACATCTCCTCCGACTACTACCATCCCAAATGGATCGCCCTGGGTGAGCGCCTGGACCTCATCGCACCGTTCCAGGAACCGGCCAAGACGTTCATGACCAACTCCGGCGCGGAGTCGGTCGAGGCCGCCATCAAGCTCGCCCGCTACTACACCGGGCGCCAACAGTTCATCGGCTTCTTTGGCGCCTTTCATGGCCGCACAATGGGGGCGCTGGCATTCACTGCGAGCAAGCCCATCTATCGCAGCGGATTCCTCCCGCTGATGGGGGGCGTCACCCACGTCCCCTATCCTGACCCGTATCGGCCCTGGCTCCAAGCCAGCCGCGCTGACTACGGTGAGGCCGTCGTCGACTACATTGAGAAAGTCGTCTTCGCCCGCTCCGTTCCGCCCGACGACTGCGCCGCCGTCCTGGTGGAGCCGATCCAGGGCGAGGGCGGCTACATCGTGCCACCCGACGGCTTCTTTCCCTCCCTGCGCCGGCTGTGCGACAAGTACGGCATCCTCTTGATCGCAGACGAGGTGCAATCCGGTATCGGCCGGACGGGTAAGTGGTGGGCGATCGAGCATTGGGGCGTTGAGCCAGATGTTGTCTGCGCCGCCAAGGGGATCGCCTCCGGCATGCCCCTGGGTGCCACCATCGCTCGTTCCAGCATCATGGACTGGCCCACCGGTGCGCACGGCAACACCTTCGGCGGCAATCCCGTCTCCTGCAGCGCCGCCTTGATCACCCTCGACCTGATCGAGCACGGCTTCATGAAGAACGCGGCCGAGATGGGCCAGTACACCCTTGACGCGCTGTCAGAGATCGCCGTCCGCCATCCCAGCGTCGGACAGGTGCGCGGCAAAGGCTTGATGATCGGGGTTGAACTGGTGACCGACCGCAAATCCAAGACACCCGCCAAGAAGGTGCGCGATCGGACAGTGCAGATCGCATTCACCCACGGCATGCTCTTGCTCGGCTGTGGCGAGAGTGTGATCCGGGTTGCCCCGCCTCTCAACATCCCCCGTTCGCTGATCGACGAGGGACTCGAGATCTTCGAAGCCTCACTGACCGAAGCTGAGGCCGAGGGTCTGGACTAGCGTCCACCGATGTTGCCCGATCTGCGCGTCCGCCAACGGGACTACCTGCTCGAGTTCGCTCGCTCCATCTCGGGCGAGCTTGACCTCGCCACTGTCCTGGCGCGCATCGCGCGGGTGGCGGCCGAGGTGCTGGCCGGCCACGCTTGCCTAATTGCGCTGCGCGAGGAGAGTGGAGGCTGGCGCATCGCCTCTAGCTACGGCGTCACACCCGACTTTCTCAAGAACCTATCCCCCCTGCTCTCGGACATTCCAGATCTCGGCGACCCCGCGCGCTTCGCCCTGCCGGAGATCAACCGCCGCCTGCAGCGTATCACCCAGGCGGCGTCGATGGGCTTGCTCACAGGCGTCGGCCTGCCTCTGATCGCCCGCAGGGAGGTCGTTGGCGTCATCTTTGTGTTCCGCTCCTACCAGGGAGTGTTCTCGGCGGAAGATCGAGCCCTGCTCCAGTCCTTCGCCGACCAGGCTGCCATTGCTGTCCACAACGCCCGTCTCTACACTCAGGTCACCCAGCAGAAACAGCACCTGGATGCGGTGCTCGAGTCCGCCGCCGACGGGATCTTCATCCTCGACCCCAAGCTCCATTTTGAGCGCTTCAACCGCTCGTGCTCGCGCATCACCGGTTTCCCGGCGGAGGAAGTGATCGGCCGCCCACATTCCGAGATCATCCGCTGGAAAAGGCGCGAGCCGGGGATGTCGCTGGAGGAGGCCGAACTGGGGGGATGGCCCCTTAGCGAGCCGGCGGCGCTCTACGTCGAGGGCGAGCTCATCACCCGCCAGGGGAACACCATCAGCGTCGGCATCACCTATGCCCCGACCCTTTCCTCGGAGGCCAGGCTCCTCGGCATCGTTGCCAGTGTGCGGGACATCACCAAGTTCCGCCAGGCCGAAGAGGTCAAGAGCACCTTCATCTCCATCGTCAGCCACGAGCTGCGCACGCCGGTGGCCCTGATCAAGGGCTACGTCGGCACCCTGCGGCGCGAGGACGCGCACTGGGACCCGGCAGTCGTGCGGGAAAGCCTGGCGGTCATCGAGGAAGAGTCGGATCGGCTGGCCAAGCTGATTGACGACCTGCTCGATGCTTCCCGACTGCAAGCCGGCGCCATGACCCTCAACCGCACGGAGGTGGCGCTGGATCACCTCTCGGCCCAGCTTGCCGAGCGCTTCCGTACCCAGTCCGAACAGCACACCTTCGAGGTCGAATTCCCGAAGGATTTCCCCATCATCACCGGCGACGAGGAGCGTCTGACACAAGTCCTGAGCAATCTGCTCTCGAATGCAGTCAAGTACTCGCCGGAGGGAGGCAAGGTGACAATCAGCGGCGAGAGGCGAACCGAGAGCGTCGTTGTCTCCGTTGCCGACGAAGGCCCTGGGCTGGCGCCGGAAGATGTTCCCCGGGTCTTCGATCGTTTCTACCGTTCCGCCGACGCCGCCCGCAAGACTCAGGGGGCAGGCCTCGGGCTATACCTGGCCAAGGCCGTCGTCGAAGCGCATGGGGGACGGATCTGGGTCGATGACCGAGTCAAACGCGGCGCCCGCATCTGCTTCTCCCTGCCGCTGCCAGAACCCCAGAGGAGTCAAGACCAGACCCATGACCCCAACACTCGCCCAAGTTCGCTGCCCTCGCTGTAGCGCTCCCATTCAGGCGGCGATCGACCAGGTCGTCGACGTCTCTCAGGACCCCGGCAGCAAGGCCCGGCTGCTCTCTGGGAGCCTGAACCTCGTCCGCTGCTCCGCCTGCGGCTATGAGGGCGCCCTTGCCACCCCCATCGTCTACCACGATCCCGGCAAGGAGCTCCTGCTTACCTTCTTCCCCGTCGAGTTGGGGACGCCGAAGAACGAGCAAGAGCGGCTCCTGGGCCAGCTAATCAACCAGGTCATCAACCGCTTGCCTGCCGAGAAGCGGAAAGGATATCTCCTCCAGCCGCAGGCGGTTCTCACCATTCAGGGGCTGGTTGATCGAATCCTTCAGGCGGACGGCATCACCCACGAGGAGATCGAGGCCCAGAGGGCGAAACTCCGCTTGTTCGAGGACCTGCTCCGCGTCGCAGAAGACCAGCTAGAGCGTTTCGTCAACGAGCACGACGCGGCCCTCGACGAGACCTTCTTCTCGCTGGCAACGCTGGCCATGCAGGGCACCAAGGAACCCAGGGCCCAGCAGGCTCTCGCCCGGCGCATCGATTCTGCTCTGGTGCTCTCGTCGCTCGGAAAGCGGCTCAAGGCTCAGGAAGCGGAGTTCAAGACCGCGGCTGAAAGCCTGAAGGCGGAAAAGGGCGGCCTCACTCGGGAGCGCCTGCTGGAAATGCTGCTCTCGGCTCCCAATGAGGACCGCGTCACCGCTCTGGCCAGCCTCGCCCGCCCTGCCCTGGACTACGCCTTCTTCCAGCTTCTGACCGACCGGACGGAAGCCGCCAGCGGCGTGGATAAAGACAAGCTGTCTGCCCTTCGCCAACACCTGCTCGAGATCACCCAGGAGATCGACCAGGCCCAACAGGCCCGGGTCACCCAGGCGGCGGAGGTCCTCAAAGCCATCGCTAGCGCCAAAGACCTGGACGAAGCCGTCCGAGGCTCACTCCCCCTGATCGATGAGGTCTTCCTGGGGGTTCTCGAGGCCAACCTGCGTGCCGCAACCGACCGCGGAGACAAGGAGACGGCTGACCGGCTGGAGCGAGTCTCCGAGCGCATCCGGGACATTGTCCGCGAATCCCTGCCCCCCGGCCTCCGCCTCGCTCAGCAGCTTCTGGAGACCCGGGAGGGGAGTCAGGGGGAAGCCTTGCTGGACACGGCCCCGCCCGAGGCACTGAACGACGATCTTCTACGCGTCCTGATGGGCACGGCCCAACGTTTGCAGGAGAATGGGGACGACGCTGGAGCGGAGCGACTCCGCAAACTGCATCGCTATGCCCTGCACCTTTCGATGCAGGCGAAGCTACAGAGCGGGGCTGGTTCGCCTCAACAACCCCCGCCGACGCCCGAACAGGGAACGCCGGCTGGCGCCTGAGCCTCCTCGCCGACCTCTCAAGCACGTCCTGCTGGGGAAGGCGCGCCCGTTGCCAGGTATCCTGGGAGCGGGCGCTTTTTCTTGCGAGAGGTCTCAGCAGCACGATCGGCATTCCCCCGGGCTGCCAGTCTCCGGTCCAGAAGCGACCGCCTCGCCCTATCCCCCAACTTTCCACCGCGCGGCCTGCAGGACGCACGCGGTCATGCCTGCCACACGCGGCGGATTCCCTCGCCCGACCCGGCTGGCAAGTTCAGATGGGGTGGGATTCTTTGGAACGCAGGCGAGTCCCGCACGGGCGGCAGGATCACCGCACGCGGCAGACCAGTCCTTTGAGATAGCGGGCTTCGGGGAAACTCAGGGAAACCGGATGATCCGCCGGCTGGCCCGGCCAGCCGATGACCGAAGCTTCCACCCCGGCATCCAACGCTGCCCCAGCCACGATCTGCTGGAAGAGCCAGGGGCTGACCCCGCCAGAACAGGAGAAGGTGAACAATAGCCCTCCTGGGCGCAGCAACTTGAAAGCCAACAGGTTGATGTCCTTGTAGCCGCGAGCTGCGCGATTCGCTTGAGAGGCAGTCGCCGCGAAGCGCGGGGGATCGAGCACGATGACGTCAAAAGCGCGCGCCTGGTCTCGCAGGCGTCGCAACTCGGCGAAGACGTCGCCCTCGATCCATTCGCACCGGTCCGCTGGCAATCCATTCAGGGATACATTCTCGCGTGCCAGCTGGATCGCCGCGCCGGAGGACTCGATAGAGACAACCCGTTCCGCCGCACCCGCCAGGGCTGCCACCGCGAAGCCGCCAGTGTAGGCGAAGCAGTTCAGAACCTGACCTCCGGCAACGCATCGCCGGAACAGCGCCCGGTTCTCGCGCTGGTCCAGGTAGAACCCGGTCTTCTGACCTTGAATCAAGTCCACCCGGAACCTCAGGTTGCTCTCCACGATGACCAGATCCTGTGGTGGATCCTCGCCCCACAGAGGCCCCGATCGCAGAGGCAGCCCTTCGCGCTCCCGGATATCCAAATCGGAACGCTCGTAGATTCCCCGGCAATCCCCCCGTCCCGCCAGGCAAGAGACGAGAGCGTCGCGCCAGTGCTCTGCTCCGGCGGTCAGAAGCTGCACGACTCGGAAGCCCCCATACCGGTCAACGATCACACCGGGAAGCCCGTCAGACTCGGCGTAGACTTCGCGATAGGCCGTGAGGGAGGAGTCGGCGGCCAGAGGCCCTCGAGCCCGGATCGAGGCTTCCAGGCGTCTGCCGATGAAAGCCGGGTCGACGGCTTCCTCCTGCTCCCAGGTCCAGATACGGGCACGAATCTGCGACGAAGGGGAATAGGCGGCCCTGGCCAGCCACTGGCCGTTGTCGGCCAGGACTTCGACGGTCTCTCCCGATGCCGGGCCGCCCTGGACGTCTGCCAGGGCGCCTGAGAACAGCCACGGGTGGTGCTGCACCACGGACCGGTCTCGCTTGGGCTTCAGCCGGATCTCAGGCATGGGGTATTGGTGTGGTCGGGCGGGGGCCATATGAGAGCGCCATGCCGGCCGCTAGCCCCTGGCGAGACGCGCTCTCGAGGTGGGTGGCGAACAAGCTCTGTTTCCATGAAGGAGTTCGGATGCGCGGCGATTGGGGCAAAGCCCCAGCCACCTCACGCGCTGCTCTCTTCTCCTGGCAAGGAGGTTTCGTCACCCTCCTAGAGTACGCCCACCTTCTTCGCAGCCCGGGCAAAGACGTCCATGGCATGCTCGATCTCCCCCGGCTGATGGGCCGCCGTGACAGTCGACCGCAGGCGGGATTGGCCCTCGGGCACGGCCGGGGAGACGACGGGCAGGACGAAAACGCCCTCGGCATGCGACTCCCGAGTCATCTGGAAAGCTTTCTCATCCGTGCCGCACAGCACCGGAACTATGGCCGTCACGCTCAGCATCGTGTCCAGGCCGCGCTCCTTCAAGCCGCCGAGGAACTGTGTCGTGTTCCTGCTCAGGGCTTCCACCCGCCATGGTTCGTCGAGAATCACCTGGAACGCCTCGCGCGCCGCGGCCGCCTGCCCCGGTGGCAAGGCCGCCGAGAAGATGTAGGCTCTCGCCGAATGTCGCAGATAGGCGACCAGGTCGGCCTTGCCCGCGATGTAGCCCCCGACGCTGGGGATGGTCTTGCTGAGCGTGCCCATCTTGATGTCGATCGAGCCGGGCAGTTTAAAGTGCTCCTCGATGCCCCGCCCCGTCGCCCCCAGCACGCCCAATGAGTGCGCCTCGTCAATCATCAGCCAGGCGTTGTGTCGCCTGCAGGCGGCGGAGAGCCCGGGCAGATCGATGATGTCGCCATCCATGCTGAAAACAGCGTCGGCGACCACCAGCTTGGCCGAGCCCGCGGGCGCCTCGCCGAGCCTCCGGTCCAGGTCCTCGATGTCGTTGTGCCGGAATCGGACGAACTTGGCCCCGGACAGAAGGCAGCCGTCAACGATGCTGGCGTGGTTCAGTTTGTCGCTGAAGACGTAGTCGTGCCGGCCCACCAGCGTCGAGACCACCGAGAGGTTCGTGGCGTAGCCGGAGGAGAAGGTTACGGCATCCTCGGTGTCCTTGAAGGCGGCAATCGTCTCCTCGAGCTGGCGGTGCAGCGTTAACGTCCCGGCTAACAACCGGACCCCGTGGGTGCCGGTGCCGTAGGTGTCAATGGCCCGGCGCGCGGCTTCGTTAATCCGGGGATGCCCGAGCAGGCCGAGATAGCTGTAGGAGGCAAACATCCCCATCTCGCGCCCATCGACGACAACGCGTGCCCCACCCCGGAGCTCGGCGATCGGCAGATTGTAGAAGTACTCCCGGCGGGCCATGAGCGCCGCGCCGCGCTCGCTCATCGCCCGTATTCGCTCTCGAATCCTGTCCTCAGCGTTGGCGTTCACCAGTGCTCCTCCTCACAGCCTCATGAGCCTTGGCCCCTCTGCTATTCGGGCGTCAGATCTTGCGCCGGCGAGCCCCGCCCCGGTTATGCCGCCTGGCGCGGCCAGTGATCCCGCCTAACGAGGCTCGCCTTGCCGCGCCATCTCGCGCAGCTGGGCTTCATCGATCACCGGCACGCCGAGCTCCTGGGCCTTGCGCAGCTTTGACCCGGGCGCCTCGCCGGCGACCACGTAATCAGTCGAGCGCCCCACGCTCTCACCCACCTTGCCTCCGTGACCGACGATAAGCGCTTTGGCCTGGTCTCTTGTCAACGAGGGGAGCGTCCCGGTGATCACGAACGTTTGGCCAGACAGCGTTCGCGGCCCGGCGGGCGGAGCCCCTGCTTCCTCCTTGGGCCAGACTCCACACGATCGCAGCTTGTCGAGCAGCCGCCTGTTGCGCGGCTGAGAGAACCAGTCCACGACCGCGCCCGAAATGCTGGGGCCAACCCCCTCGATCTGCTCCAGATCGTCGGCGGTCGCCCCGGCCAAGGAATCGAGGTCCGGATAGTGCCGGGCGATGTCGGTCGCGATCACCTCGCCAACGCCGCGGATGCCCAATGCCAGGATGAGGCGGGAAGGCGGCCGGTGGCGCGAGGCCTCGATCGCCTGCAGCAGGTTGTCGGCTTTCTTGTCGGCGAAGCCCTCCAGCTGGAGCAACTCTTCCCGTTTGAGGCCGTAGAGATCGGCCACGTCCGATACAAGCTCCGCCTCGACGAACTGTTCCGCCAGCCGGATCCCTAGCCCAACGATGTCCATGGCGGGGCGGGACACGAAGTGTTCCAGGTTGCGCACGAGTTGGGCCGGGCAGGCGGAGTTCACACAATAGACAGCAACTTCGCCCGGCAGGTGTTCGAGGCGCTCTCCGCAAGACGGGCATCGCCTCGGGGGCGCATACGGCTTCTCCTCACCGTTTCGGGCATCCACAACCGGGCCGATCACATAGGGAATGACCTCGCCTGCACGCTTGAGCAGCACCCGGTCGCCCACCCGAATGTCTTTCTCGGCGATGTAGTCGAAGTTGTGCAGCGTCGCCTGCCGGACGGTCACCCCACCGACCTCGACCGGTTCCAGGATTGCATACGGCGTAATCACCCCCGTGCGCCCGACGTTCACGCCGATCTCCCGCAGGAATGTTGTGACCTCCTGAGCGGCGAACTTGTAGGCAATGGCGCCTCGCGGATCCTTGCCGACAACGCCCAGGTCCGAGGCAAGCCCCAAGTCGTTGATCTTGATGACCACCCCGTCGGTTTCGTAGGCCAGCGTATGCCTGCGGCCTTCCCATTCCGCGACGGCCTGCAACGCCTCATCCAGACTCGAGCAGAGCCGGCACTCCCCCTCCACTGGGAACCCGAGGCGACGCAGGTAGTCCAGCGTCTCCCATTGTGTGGAAGGGACATCGCCATCGGCATCGACAATGGCATAGCATAGGAGACTGATCGGACGGGAAGCGGTGAGCGAAGGATCGAGTTGGCGCAAGGCGCCGGCGGCCGCATTGCGGGGGTTCACGTAGGTCCGCTCTCCGGCCTCCAGAAGTCTGCGGTTCATGGTCTCGAAGTCGCGGCGGGAGATGATCGCCTCTCCCCGCACCACGAGCCGCCGAGGAATGGGCGCGCTCCCCGGCTCGACGGGGATACGCAAAGGCAGGCTGCGGACGGTCCGCAGATTGGCCGTGATCTCCTCTCCCAGTTCACCGTCGCCGCGCGTCGCACCCAGAGTAAACGCGCCCTCCTGATAGTGGAGGACAACCGTTAGGCCGTCGAGCTTGGGCTCGACCACGAAGCCGGCTCCCAGGACCCTGGCCTCGACCTTGGCGATCCGCTCGTACCAAGCCCGGACTTCCTCGGGCCGATAGGCATTCCCGAGGCTAAGGATGGCGGCTGGATGACGGACCTTGTTGAAGCGCTCTGCCGGCTCGCCACCCACCCGCTGTGTGGGCGAATCAGGCGTGATCAGCTCAGGATGCGCGGCCTCGATCTGCTTCAATTCCCGTAGCAGCCGATCATACTCAGCGTCGCTGATCACCGGGCGGTCGAGGACGTGGTAGCGGTAGTTGTGGAAGTTGATCTGCGGACGAAGTTCCGCGGCGCGGGCCCGTAGGTCTTGCATGCTCATGCGGCGATTATAGCCCTGTCGAGCAGAATCCTACTCGCGAATACCGACCGCCATCAGGTTGGTCAAGGTGCGTTATTGACGTTTTGGCGGGCTTGGCTACTCGGAGCAGATTGCCCGGAAGCGCCTGTTAGGTCCGGGGACCGGCCGTGCCACATATACACCACTAGGCCCGGCTGTCCGGACTCACGAGGGTACAGCAGGTTGTTCGAGGGGTCCGCTGCTTGTACAAGACCGATCTCTCAACCCGGAGGGGCAGAAAGACGGATTCCCAACTCACGGTTGGTCCTCGAAGACGTACCCACAGAAACGGCACTTGCGTGCCTTGGCCTTCACGGTCTCCGCGCAGTCGGGGCATATCTTCGTGTCGGCGGAGGAATCCACGGGCGCTGGTGCTTCCGTATCCCCCTCGAGGAGCATTCTTTCCTCCTCCCCCACTTTTCCTGTGATGGCCATCCGCTCGGGGGCCTGGCTTGCGGCTATCTGCTTCGCCTGATGGTATGCGATGTTCGTCTGGGCGATCTCCTGCACCGTCCCGGCACCGACATCAATGGCGCGCAGAACCACGCCAGCCTTCTCGAACCTCTCGACGCATTCCTCTGCAAGGCGGAGGGCGCGCTGCGCCTCCGAATCCGCGCTCATCCCGATGATGCTTCTCCGCCCCATAAGGGCAGGCTCCTCGAGGGATGAATCTTCCAGCGCGTCCGTCTCGGTGAGCAGCCTCGAGGTATAGGTCCGAACGTGGCTGTCACTCCGCACCACGATGTTGCTCGTTTCGAACGAATCGGTAATTGCGCGCCCGGCCTTCACTTCGGTGCGACCGAATGTCCCCTCCACCCAAACGTAGACCAACGTCGACTCAAAACGAAACGAATTCAGGAGGTACAGAGCGTGATTCAGGAACCCCTTCCCCGTATTGGCGTAGGTGATTCCCACGACCAGGCTTCCGACATAGGCCAGAGCCGTTCCCAGCACAGCGGCGTCATACGCCTGCGCAAGACCCTCTGGGACCTTCGTGGTGATCACGAGGCCTAGGATGAGGAACGCGATGGCTGCGGCCAGGTAGAACCAGGTGACAATCGGCCTCCTGTGCGGCGCATCCTGTGGCTGCGTTTCCAAGAACAACTCCCCAGAGACCTTCCCGGTATCCTCAACTCCCCCCGTGATCGGCTGAAAGCCAGTTCTCCGCGGACGGTTAGGGAAATCCCTCAGCCGGATGGACAACAGGGCCTTCTCGATATCTGGTGCGAGAATGCTTGGGTCTCCCCCTCCCTGCACCGTGCGAATGCTCTCCAGCACTTCAGACTTGGGCCCTGCGGCTGGCAGGAGAGCGAACAACAGAACAAACTTCATTGCCGCGGCCACCGCCAACACGATCGCGAAGGAGATGACCAGCACCGTTATGTTCTCAGGCAGCCTCAACTCAGCAAGATACACACGCAACTCCGAAAGGTACTTCGCCGGTATCGAGTTCACGACTAAGGCGCCAATGGACAAGGCGCCAACGAAGCCCACAATCCTGCCCACGAACCGGACATCCTCTTTGACGACCGCTCTGGCCGGCAGGGTGAGAAACGGCACTCTTCCGCTGATGTACTTCCGCGCCAAGGAAAGAGCTTCGTGAGGCGCAACCACGTAGGCGGGCATGTAGCGGTTGACCATGGCGCCTCTGAGCTCATCGAGGTTCTCCAGCACCTTCGGTGCGCCCGGCGGGACGATGATGTGGGCGAGACGTCTCGAGCCGGTCAGACAGGCCTTGAGACCCCAGATCAGCCAGACGATGCTGGCGATCGCGCTCACCACGACCCCCGCCGCGAACAGGCTCTCACCGTCCGAGGAGTGCGTTTCAAGGGCGGATTGGATCAAATGAGGGACGCGTGCAAGGCGCACGGCCGCCACGAGTACGGCCACGACACCGACCAGGGCCTTCGCGATGCCGAACGGAACGAGAGGATTCTTGACTTCTATCGTGCTGGCATAGGGTGTCGCCTCTGCCATATTCAGCCCTCCGCCTCTGGAGACCTTGTCTCCCGTTCCCAACGCCCAGCACAATTCTCTTCCCATCGTGGGCGCCCAGCGATGTCCATGAGCCTGCCCTCAACGGCGCGCCCTGCCCTGCACAATCGCCTCGATGGAAGGCCCCCGAAGCGCAAGATTGTCGCGCCGAAGGTGATCTCAGGCAAGGCGAAGACAGGTCCGCACATGGGGCGAGTGCCCCGAACAGGCCCGACAAGGCAGCCTTGTCCCCAAAGGGTCCCAAACACAGCCTTCTTCCTCGTGCGGCGATCCTGCCGTCGGCCTACTCTAATGGGCCAGCGATGACCGATCAGCACACTGCTGGATTAGAACCGGATCGCCAGGAGAAGCGGCAAGAGGCCAACCCAAACAAGCCCGATTCCCAACCCCAGCCAGGAGCCCGCCCAGACATCGCTGGGATAGTGCACGCCCGCACGCACTCGAG
>CAZEMA010000006.1:3014-13008 GCA_964513155.1 uncultured Anaerolineaceae bacterium | reverse complement strand
AGCCAGGAGCCCGCCCAGACATCGCTGGGATAGTGCACGCCCGCACGCACTCGAGCCGCCGCCACCAGAAGGGCAAGCAAGAAGGCGAGGCAGGCAGCGAGCGGCGGGATCTCCATCCCGAGGGATAGGGCCGTTGCCAGGAACCACGCTCGCGACGCGTCGCCGCTTGGGAAGCTGGGGTCCGAGGGAGGCGGCACCTGCCGAAGCTGAACATCGGGCATCAGCTCAAACGGCCGCTGGCGAGCCACACCCACTTTGAGGGCTCGCTCCAGGCTGGCGCTGATACCCGCCGCAACGACGAGCGACACGCCGGCGACCGGCCTCCAGGCCACGACCCACACGAACACGGCAAGGAGGGCCCAGTGAGTCCCCAGGAGTCGGATGACCCCAAGAAAGCCATCGAGCCAGTGGCGCGTCCTCCAGTGGTTGATGCCGGAAAACAGATGGCGATCGACTGACCCGACTGCCGGAAGACGCCAGGCCAAGCCGGTGACCACGCCCACAATAGAGATGGCCACACCCAACGCGGCGATCATCGACCCTCTCCGAGGGGGATCGTTTGTGGCCACACGGGAAAGAACATGAGCCATTCCTCGGGCCGCTTCCGCACATGTCCTTCGATCACTGAGAGGACTTTCTGGGCCAGATGACGCGCACCATCGATGGATGCGTCCTGACCGCGCGGATCGATCAGGTCCGCTCCAAAGGCCCGGTATTGCCCGATCCCGGCCGACTGGACAACACCGACGAGGATCTGAGCCCCCGTGGCCAAGGCCAGCCGCGCATGCCCTACCGGCAGCCTGGCCTGCTGGCCAAAGAAGAGGAGTTCCTCACCTTCGGCGGCCGGTCGATCGATGCCAGTGAGCACGACTCCACCCTGACGCAGGTTCCGAACGGCCTTTCGAAGGGAGGGTAGAGAGATCGGAGTCAGGTCGAGGCCAAAACGACGCCTAAGAGTGTTCTGGACACGGTAGCTTCCCTGGGGATCCGCAAACGACAAGGCTTGCACACGATAGCCACGGGCGGCCAAGGTGAGAAGGAGCATGTCGAAACAACTCATGTGCGCGCTGACCGCGATCACTCCTTTGCCCCTCGCCGCGCCCTCGCGAAATCCCGCAATTAAGCTGTCGTCCATCTCGCAGCGCCGGACCAGCGCCTCGGTCCCTCCGGAGAGCGCGCGGAATAGGTCAACATATCCAACAGCGGCGTTGGCAAGAACAGCCTCGACGGCCCCATCTAGGGCTGGATCCTCGTACCGCATCCCTCTGACGACGGCTTGATTGGAGCGCACGGCCTGGGTGACCGGCAATTGGCGCTGGCGGGCCGTGGAGGCGGAAAGGACGCGTGCCAGCCGGTGCGCTGCCCGCTCGGGCAGAGCGTTTGCCAGGAACACACCCAACGGCAGCCCAAGACGGCTGTTGACCAGCGAGATGAGGTTCATCCAGGTTCTGAAGAATCCCGGCCTTGCGCGGACTCCAAACCTCGCCGGATGGCTCCGGCAATGACGGGAAGCCCCCGTACCACACACACGGTCGTGGCGATCCACGCCACGATGAGTAAGATCCTGAGCACGGGCAGCGAAGCCTCTTGCAGTCGAGTGCCAGCCGGGTAGCTTGCCATCGCTATGCCCAGCGTCAGGCCGCAGAAAGCCGTGATCTTGGTGAAGCTGTACGAAGTGCGCATCCACGAGGAACTCACGAGGAAGCGGCCAAGCTTCGACCGGTGCTGGTCAAAGGGCCTGAGCCCCTGGCTGACACCGATGCTGCGCAGGGCATCCGTCAGCGTCGTCCGCACGATCACGATCAATGGGATGGCCAGTGGGATGACCCTCAGGTCTGCGAAGCACACCCACAGCACCAACTCATACGCCCGATCCGCTGCGATATCGAGCACGCTGCCAATCAGGCTTGTCTTTCCGGTCGCCCGTGCCACGACTCCATCGATCGTGTCGAGCATCAGGAGTGCGAACAGGACGGGGACACCCGCCAGCCTCACCCAAGGCTCGCCGAGGTACAGCATGAGGACGAAGCCGAGCAGCAGCGGAAACCGACTGATGGTGATCCAGTTAGCCATGAAGACGTCCCCCGAGCGATGAGTAATTCTACCGTGGAATCAGCGGAGATCCTTGGATGGCGCAGGAAGGCGAAGAAGGCGGTGGGGGTTTTGTGCCGGCGGCAGCCGAAGCAAGTGTGCAGCTGCCCTAGGCCCTGCTCCTGTCTGCAGTTGCGCCCACAACGGTGAAAGAACCACCGCGGGATCCCTACGCCTGGACCTCATGACTCATGGGAAACTGCCGATCATGATTTGTCTGACGCGGGCTCACGTGTTACACTCTCAGACATCCAAGCCGGACTGGAGGTCCCATGAGCGCAGGAAAGATCATCGCGTTTGTGGCCGCCGCGCTCTTCCTGTTCTTCGGCGCCATGTTCATGCTGGCTGCAACCAGCACCCAGGCCGAAGCGACCGGTTCCGGCTTGGCATGGTTCGTCATCGGGGTCGTCTTCGTCCTGGTCGCTTTCGGCTTGATCTTCTTCGCCGCGCGGCGCCGGCCGCAAGCCGATACGGCCGAGATCGTCCAGAAGATCGACCTCTCCGGCCAGATGAATCTGGAGAAGCTCACCTGTAGGAACTGCGGGGGCGCATTGACCGCGGACAACATCAAGATGGTCGCCGGCGCGCCCGTCGTTTCGTGCCCCTATTGCAGCACAAGCTATCAGTTGACCGAAGAACCGAAGTGGTAGGATGGCTCAGGTGCGGCGGCGGCGCACTCCCATGCGCCTGCCAGCGCCAGGAGTATCGCCATGAGACGTCTTAGCATCTGCGCGCTTCTCATCGCGCTGGTCGCTCTCTCGGCTACGGTCCTGCCAGCGGGCGCCCAAGACTACTCATTCAGCCTCGACCGGGAGGCCGTGGACGTCTACTGGGAGGCGGATGGCACCGCGCGCCTCGAGTACGTCTTCGTCTTCACCAACGATCCCTCCGGGCCGCCGATCGCCTTGGTTGACATCGGGATGCCGAGCCACGACTACAGCCTGAGCGACATCTCGGGCACCGTCAACGGCCAAGCCATCCGGCAAGTCGATTCCCTGGAATCTGGGGACTGGGTCGAGCTCAACCTGGGATCGAACCCCATCCCACCCGGCGCCTCCGGCACCGTGCAGGTGTGGATCAATCGGGTCGGGAGCTTGCTCTACACTTCCGACACCTCCGGCTATGCCAGCGGTGTCTTCTCGCCCTCATACTTCGGGCGCCAGTTCGTCCATGGGACAACGGACATCACCGTGACGTTCCACCTTCCCCCTGGTGTTCAACCTGAGGAGCCGCGTTGGCATGCCAGCCCATTGGGCTGGCCTCAACAAGAGCCCACCACGGGGTACGACTCGCAGGGGAGGATCATCTATCAGTGGCACAATGCTGTCGCCAATGGCTATACGCAGTACCCCTTTGGCGCAGACTTCCCGGCGCAATACGTGCCCAGCGGCGTCCTCCAGCAGCCCTCCATCGGTCAGACGCTGGGGACCGCCTCCGGGATTGTCTTCCCCCTCCTGTGCGTCGGGCTCTTCATTGCCGTCGTCGGAGGCTGGATCGTCCTTGCCGTTGTTCTCGACCGGCGCCGGCGGCTCGCCTACCTGCCCCCCAAGATTGCCATCGAGGGCCACGGGATCAAACGAGGCTTGACCGCAGTCGAGGCCGCCGTCCTCTTGGAGACCCCCCTCGATCGCGTCCTGACGATGATGCTCTTCAGCGTGATCAAGAAGAACGCCGCTCGGGTCGTCACCGAGACCCCGCTCCAGATTGAGAAGTCCAGCCCCGTGCCCGAGGGACTCCACGACTATGAGACCGCCTTCATCGAAGGGGCGATCCTCGCCAACCCTCGCGAACGCCAGACAGCCCTGCAGGGCGTAGTGATCGACCTGGTCAAGTCGGTCCAGCAGAAGATCAAGGGCTTCAGCCTGCGTGAATCACGCGACTACTACAAGGCCATCATGAGCAAGGCATGGCAAGAGGTCGAGCAGGCCGGCACTCCCGAGATCCGCTCGCAGAAGTTCGACGAGGGCCTCGAATGGACCATGCTCGACCGCGATTTCGACGAGCGCACTCGCCGGACTTTCTCCGCCGGGCCGGTCTTCCTGCCCATCTGGTGGAGCAGCTACAGGCCCAGCACGGCCGGAGGTTCAGTCTCGGCCTCGCGGGGCGCGGCACCGCTGCCCAGCCGACCTGCTTCAACAGGGGGTGGTGTGTCAGTGCCGCACCTGCCCGGTTCTGACTTCGCCGCCTCGTTGTTGACCGGCGTCCGCAACACGGCGGGCGGTCTTGTCGCCAGCGTCACCGGCTTCACCGGCGGCGTCGCCAGTAAAACGAATCCACCTCCGCCTCCGCCCAAAACCACGGGGGGCGGCTGGAAGGGGGGCGGCTGGACGGGCGGAGGAGGCCACGCCTGCGCCTGCGCGTGCGCCTGCGCTGGCTGCGCCTGCGCCTGCGCCGGGGGCGGCCGCTGATGGACCTGCTGGATCGGGCAAAGCAGGCCGACGGCGCGGGTCCCGCACCTGGTCTGCACGCCTATCCGCGTGAAAGCTCCGAGGGGCGAGCCCGTCTCCACCTGAGGCTCGATCCCGACATGCGCGGCCTTCTACTCATCAACGCCGACCGGGCTGTCCACCTGAATCCGACCGCGGCCGTCATGACCTGGCTGGTCCTCGAGGGGAAGACCGAAGCCGAGGCAGTGGCCTTTCTGCGCAGCCGCTACCGCGTATCGGCCCGCACGGCCAAGCAGGATTTCGCCCGAACGCGCAGCCAGGTCGAGGACTTGATACGGCCCGACGGCCCCTGCCCGATCCACGACCTCGACCTCGAACTCCTGCCACCGTTCTCCCAGGATCTGCTTGCACCCTACCGCATGGACCTGGCCCTCACCTACCGCTGCAACAACGAGTGCCCGCACTGCTACAACGCCCGGCCGAGATCGATGCCCGAGATCTCCACGGAGGACTGGAAGCGGATCCTGGATCGGCTCTGGGAGGCCGGCGTCCCCCATATCTGCTTCACCGGCGGCGAACCCACCCTGCGCCAGGACCTTCCTGACCTGATCGCCTATGCCGAAGGGAAGGGGCAGATCACGGGACTGCTCACCAATGGCCGACGGTTGTCGGACCGCCGGTTCCTGGACAGCCTGGTGGCGGCGGGCCTCGACCATGTCCAGATCACCCTCGAGTCGCACGATCCTGCGATCCACGACCGCATGGTGGCCTGCCCCGGTGCCTGGAGCCAGACGGTAGAGGGGATCCGGAACTCGCTGGCAGGGGGCTTGTTCGTGATGACGAACACGACCCTGCTGGCCGAGAACAGTCCGCACGTCGGCGCCACGATTGACTTCCTGGCCGAAATGGGGGTTCCCACGGTGGGGTTCAACGCGCTGATCCACGCCGGCGCCGGCGCCACCGTCTCCACCGGGCTGCCGGAAGCTGGCCTCTCACCGCTCCTCGAGGCCGTCCGCGAACGGACGCGCCAGACAGGGCAACGGCTGATCTGGTACACCCCAACCCAGTACTGCAACTTCGATCCGGTGCAGATGCAGCTTGGGGTCAAGGGCTGCACCGCTGCCCGGTACAACATGTGCGTCGAGCCCGACGGGGGCGCGATCCCCTGCCAGTCCTACTACTACCAGGTCGGCAATCTGCTCCACGATCCCTGGGACTCCATCTGGAACCATGAGCTCTCGCTCTGGCTCCGCCAGCGGCGGTACGCTCCGGCGAAATGCGAGGGCTGCGGCCTCCTGGCCGAATGTGGCGGAGGATGCCCGCTCTCTCTGACGGAACTGGCCTTTGCCCCCGCCGAACGACACGCCGGACATTGAGCGCCGCCCGCCTGTCAGGAAGGTGACCATGGCTTCCCTCCTCGATCGACTGTACCGCCTCCCGCCTGCCCCGGAACCGATTCGCCCAGGCATCTACCACTCGCTCGCTCCTGAGGGCACGGATCGCCCCTACCGATTGCACTTGCGGGTGGAGGCGGATGGGGCCGGCGTGCTCATCGTCAATGCCGCCACGGTTCTGCATCTCAACCCAACGGCCACAGCCCATGCCTTGCTCCTTATTCAGGGTGTTTCCGAACAGGATGCAGCCCATTCCCTTGCTGATCGTTTCCGCGTCGGCCTCGGCCGCGCCCTGAAAGACCACCGCCGCCTGCGCGATCAGATTCTGACGCTGGCCACCACCCCTGAGATCGATCCCGTCATCTTCCTCGACATGGAACGTCGCGATCCCTACACCACCGCGCTTTCCGCTCCCTACCGCCTCGACATCGCCCTCACCTATCACATCGGTCCGGGCGATGCCCTCGACCCGCTGGCCCGGCGTCGGGTGGACCGCGAGCTCTCAACCGACGAGTGGAAACAGATTCTCTCCGCGGCCTGGGAGGCTGGCATTCCGCACGTCACCTTCACCGGTGGAGAGCCGACCGTGCGTGAGGATCTAGCCGATCTCATCGCCCATGCCGAGTCGCTGGGGCAGGTCACCGGCCTGTTGACCGATGGCCGCCGCCTGTCCAACGCGGCGTACATGACCAGGCTCAGCCAGTCTGGGCTGGACCACATCCTCCTGACGCTTGACCCGCAGGACCCAGCCAGCATGGAAGGGCTCAACGGCGCCCTCGCCTCCGACGTCTTCACCGCCGTCCATCTCACCCTGACCCCCGAAGATGCCTCCGGCACCACCCGAATCCTGGATCAACTCAAGGCGCTCGGCGTCCACGCCGTATCCTTGTCGGCCAGCTTCAAGACCGAGGCCACAGCCAGCGCACTGGCGGAGGCGCGCCATAAGGCTGCCATCCTCGGGATGGAGCTCGTGTGGGACTTGCCGGCCCCCTACTCCGCCACCAACCCGATCGCCTTAGAGCTCGAAAGCCCCATCCAGGGGGCCGGACGCGCCTTCCTGTATGTCGAACCAGATGGGGACGTCCTTCCGGCCCAGGGCGTCGACCACGTGCTCGGCAACATCCTGCGGCATGGTTGGGCGAAGGTCTGGGCTGCCGCCCAGACGTGATTCCGTGACTGCCCGCCCCACCCCAAGATGAAGACGACTGTGCCGGACGCCGCCCCGCCGCCTGAGTTCTGGCATCGCCGCTACCTGCAGCAGGCGAAGTGGACGTCCGTGCTACGCGAGCGCGCCATCCAGCTGGCCTCGCTCGGTACCGGTGCGCGCGTGCTGGAAGTCGGCTCCGGCACCGGCGTGATCACCAAGGACCTGCGAAAGCGCACCTCAGCCTCCGTGTTCGGTGTGGACATCGACCCGGATGTCACCCGGTACGCCTGCGCCCAGGACTCGACGCCCCGGTACTCCCTGGCAGACGGGGTCCATCTGCCCTTTCCCGCGGAAACATTCGACGCCACCGTGGCCCACTTCCTTCTCCTCTGGGTGAAGGATCCTGGGGCACTCACCCTTGAAATGGTCCGCGTAACCCGGATGGGCGGCTGGGTGTTATGCCTGGCGGAGCCAGACTACGGGGGGCGTGTCGATCACCCCTCCGCCTTCGTTGACCTGGGCCGCCTGCAGACCGAATCGCTGCGACGGCAGGGCGCAGATCCGTTCATCGGGCGGAAGCTCCGCCCGCTGCTGATCGACGCCGGGCTAGGCGATGTCCGCTCGGGCGTGCTGGGCGCCGAATGGACCGGGGCGCCTTCTCCGGAGGAACTTGAGTCGGAATGGTCCGCGCTCTCAGCGGATCTATCTGAGCAGGTCCCGGTGGAGGAGCTGTCAACATTCCGGGAGAAGGAGTTGGCGGCCTGGTCGAAAGGCGACCGCGTGCTCTACGTGCCGACCTTCTTCGCCTTTGGCCGTCGCCAGTAGTCCCTCTCGCTGGCGGGAGTAGTGTCCCCTGGTTCATCGTCCCTGGTCCATCGTCTGTCGTCCGTCGTGCACTGATCGCGGGAGGAATCATCGATGAACACAACCCCGACCGAGCGGCGGCTCCCCTGGCACTTCAAGCTCATCTTTGCCTTGGGCGAGTTCGCCCCTTCGGTCGGCGTCGGCACCGTCATCCCCTTCTACTTCCTCTACTTCCTGACCGACATTGCCCACATCCGGCCAGGTGTGGCAGGAACGCTCCTGCTCGCCGTTCGGATATGGGATGGGATCAATGACCCGCTCGTCGGCGCCGTTTCCGATCGCACCCGCAGCCGGTGGGGACGCCGCCGCCCCTTCATGCTCGCCGGAGCCGTCCCGCTCGCCGTCTTCTACGCCCTCCTCTGGACTGTGCCGTCCATCTCCTCGGAGACGTGGCGCGCTTTGTACTACTTCGGCATCTACTTCCTTTTCGATCTTGCCTACACGCTGGTAAGCGGGCCGTACTTCGCCCTCACCCCAGAGCTCTCGCTCGACAGCGATGAACGCACCTCGATCGTCGCTTGGAGGATGGGGGTTTCGATCATCGTCGGCCTCCTGGCCGCCGTCGCTCTCCCCTTTGTTTTTGACGCGGCCCCATCGATGCGGGTCGGCTTCTGGTGGGTGGGTGTGGCCGTTGGCGCGCTGAGCATCATTCCCTACCTGCTGATTTCGGCGATGGTACACGAAAGGCCCGACTTCCAGCCCAAGGTACCGCTTTCGTTGAAGAAGTCCATTGCTGTCGTGCTCCGCAATCGCCCATTCTGGCTGAGCCTGGTAATGTACTGGACAGCCTGGACGGCCATCGGCATTGTCGAAGCCGTCTTTGCCTACTATGTCATCTACTGGGCGCACATCCCGGAAGAGGATTCAGCCTACATCCTGGCTATCATCCTCGCCAGCGCCACCCTTTTCTTGCCCGTGGTCAATTGGCTCTCAAACCGTTTTGAGAAGAAGTGGGCCTACATCATCTGTACTGCCACCTGGATCGGCATCCACATCGCCCTTTGGTTCATCCCGCAGGCGCAGGTCGTCCCAGTGTATGTCATCGGCTTCCTCGCCGGGATGGGCGTCGCCGCTGCGCACGTGCTGCCGAACGCCATGTCCGCCGATGTGCTCGAGTCCATTGAGGTCGAGAGCGGTCAACGCCAGGAGGGAGTGTTTGGTGGTGTGACCGGCTTCATCCAGAAGCTCGGTACCTCGGTGGCGCTGGCGAGCATCGGTTGGGTTCTGGACCTGACCGGCTACGTCCCCAACGCCGCCGAACAGAATGCTGGCGCACTCACCGGAATCCGCACGCTAGTCTCGTGGGTCCCCGCCATTCTCTTGCTTGCTTCTGTGGCGACGGCAGCCGCCTTCCCCATCACTCGGGCGGTTCATCGGCGTCTTACAGCGGAAGCCAATCTCAAGAGGGCGGCAAAGGCCAAGGGTGGCAATGCTGACCCCCAGCCATGACTTTGTTCGCCGAGGACGACGCAAGGTAGGGGCTACGGGGCTTCATCATTCTTGTCTGCACTTCGCCAAAGCCTGGGGGGTACCATGACCCGGTTCATTCTGGTGCGCCATGGACAAACGGACTGGAACCGGGTGGAGCGGTTTCGGGGGCGAGTGGACGTGCCCTTGAACGACGTGGGACTGGCCCAGGCGCGAGCAACCGGCGAGCGCGTGGCCCGCGAGTGGTCCCCAGCCGCGGTCTACTCCAGCCCCCTTTCCCGCGCTCGAAGAACGGCCGAGGCCATCGCCTCGCACCTTGACTTGCGCGTGCAGACCCATCCGGGCCTCGAAGACATCGATTACGGCGAGTGGCAGGGCCGAACCCTGGAGGAGGCCCGAGCCCTTTGGCCTGGAGTCGTCGATGCCTGGTATGACTCTCCGCAGGCGGCGCGGATTCCATCCGGCGAGACGCTCGAGGAAGTACGCACCCGGGCGATGGAAGCCATCCGGGAGATCGCCGGAGATCATGAAGGCGAGACGGTGGCGGTGGTGGCCCACACCGTGGTCAATCGTGCCATCCTGCTCGGCGTCCTAGGTTTGGGGAGCGATCGCTTCTGGCGCCTGTCCCAGGAACCCTGTGCCATCAACGTGTTCGAGGAGCAGGCCGGGGAGTTCACGCTTGT
>CAZEMA010000006.1:0-2914 GCA_964513155.1 uncultured Anaerolineaceae bacterium | reverse complement strand
AGGAACCCTGTGCCATCAACGTGTTCGAGGAGCAGGCCGGGGAGTTCACGCTTGTCTCCATGAACGACACCTGCCACGTTCACTCACTGACCTGACGGAGTAGGATGCGGAGGCCAGATCGATGAGGCATCCTGCCTCTGAGCCCCGCATCGGGAGCCCGAGGCTCCGGGCAGTCCTATGAAGGCAGTCCAACTGATCGAAAGCATCCCGCGCTATCTGTTGACAAAAACCGTCGGTGCTGTCTACCCGCCGGTCTTCTGGGGCCCACTTGCCATGCTCCAGTACCGTGAGGTGCCCGAGCCTACCCTCCCCGGTCCCCATTGGGTCAAGATCAAGACGCGCTGTGGGGGCATCTGCGGCAGCGATATGAGCACGATCTCCCTAAGAGACAGCCCTGCACTGTCGGTCTTCGTCTCCTTCCCCTTTACCCTTGGCCATGAGAATCTTGGAATTGTGGCAGAGGTCGGGCAGGAGGTGGAAGGTTTCCTCCCCGGCGATCGCGTCGTGGCAGAACCCCTGCTCCCCTGCGCCACACGCGGGATCGAGGAGCCATGTGAGTTCTGCCGGCGGGGCGACTTCTCCCTGTGCCAGAATTTCGCCGAAGGGGAGCTGTCGCCCGGTCTCGGCATCGGGTCCTGCCGCGACACGGGCGGGAGCTGGAGCCCGTGCTTCGTCGCTCACCAGTTCCGACTCCTCTCTGTGCCCGAGAGCATCAGCGACGAGAATGCACTGATGGTTGAGCCTTTTTCTGTGGCCCTGCATGCTGCGATGCGCAACCTGCCGGATGATGACCATACCGTCCTGGTGTTGGGAGCTGGGGTTATCGGGCTATGCACGGTGGCTGCGCTGCGGGCGCTAGGCAGCAGCGCGCGGGTGATCGTCGTGGCCAAGTATCCCTTCCAAGGGGAGATGGCTCTGAGATTCGGAGCAGATGAGGTCATCTACTTGCGGGAAGGCGACTATCTTCGGGCCGTGGCCGAAAAGACGGCGGGAAAACTGCATAAGCCACTTCTAGGCAAGAGAGTCCTCGTCGGGGGCGCCGACATCGTCTACGAGTGCGTGGGCAGCGGAGGCAGCATCGACGACAGCCTGCGCATGGCGCGCAGCGGCGGCACCGTGGTCCTGGTGGGCATGGCCGCTATCCCCAAACGGGTGGATTGGACCCCCATCTGGCTGAACGAGCTGACGGTCAAGGGCAGTTTCTGGTGCAGCACGGAGAATATCCCGGGCCGGCGGGTGCGAACCTTCCAACTGGCCCTGGATTGGATGGCCGAGGGGAAGCTTGACCTTGCCCCAATGGTGACACATCGGTTCAGGTTGGATGACTACAAGAGGGCACTGGCTGTCACGGCCGACAAAGGCCGACACCGGGTTGTCAAGTCTATCTTCGTCTTCGATTGACGGATGAGAAGGTTGTCAGGAGCATCGCACCTGTGGGATCTATGACAGTCAGGCCCACGCATCCGTGGTTGCGCGAGATATGCGCTTCTTTCGTGCCAGGCCCGATGAGCCCTCTGCTTCAAGAGGTGATGGATGGCCTAGAACGTCACTTCCGCCGCCTGGGTCATCAAGTCCACACGCCGCCTGATGAACATACCGACGTCATCCTGACTACCGCCGCCTTCGGCGAACCCTTAGATTGGCGCGAGGGCCTAGTCTTCTCCGCTCGCCGACGCTTCAGCCTGAGCCATGCCCCCACCATCTTCACTCTGGTTCAAGTTACCCCCACGAGGTTCCAGAAGCTCCTGGATCACTTCCAGACCGTGTTGGCAAAGAAGCCGCCGGATCGAGCGGACTACGACTTCCCTGGTCTGGCCTCGGAGGCTTATCGCGTCCTCTCTGAGCAAGGCCGCCGTGGCGGCCCCATCCTGGCCCTGGAGCGCCTGGTGCAGGCCCAGACCAAGAGCATCCGGGTCATTCTGGTGGTCGGGGACGAGCGCCCGCTGGCTGCATACCACTTTGACCTGGTCGGCTCCTATCCTCGAATCGAGGCAACAGCCCCGGAAGCTTTCTACGAGGATATCGTTCTACGCATGGTCACCGCCCTGAGCACCAGCGAGCTGAACCTGCACCAAGTGGTGGGGAATCCCATCCATCGCGATCTCTGGGAACGGCTCAGCGCGCCCGCAGCCATGTGCGTGGCTGGCCAGCAACTGGGAGAACGCGACTTCTTCACCGAGATGGTACGCATCGCTGACCTGGTCGGGGTACCCGCCGTGTCGGACGCGGTAGCCAGACAGTACAGTGAGGGCTGCTTTGCCACCTGGGACCCGACGCTGGGCGCCCTCATCGCCACAGTCACAGGCAGCGCGCGCCCCGTGGACAAGGGGCGCATTGCGGAAGATGATTTAGCTGTGATCGTGGGGGTACGGCCCGACGGCCGGGGAGCCCTGGTGCGGCACGTGGAGGGGAAGCGCAATGATCCTCCTTCCTCCGAAGCAGCGGAGATGATGGACATGGATAGTGCGCTCCCCTCCATCGTTCTGGAGCCAGCGTGGAATACATCAGTCCGGGTGCCAGTGGTGCGCTCCAAGCTGCACGGACACCGTGGCATTGCCGCCTACGACCCCCTCCGGGTGGAGCACGTGCCCCTGAATCCTCCCTACTACCACTATCCGGTCTCCTGTGGCACAGATGGTCAGGCCCGAGGTATCAAAGAGGCTTTTGCCCGCTCGGAGGCGCTGCAGAATCCCGAGGATCCCCGCCAGGCAGTCTTCACGGTTCTGCCTGGTCACGGCGCCGTCATCGTGGAGAAGTGGGTGCTCGGAGCAACTCCTTTCCAGGTTGTCTGGGAATACATGGACGCCGGCCACCTGGAGGTGGAGAAAATCATCCCTCAGGGCCCACTGGAATACGTCCTTGGTGCGGATAACAGGATGCTACTACGAACGGCATGAGGCCCGTCGTCGGACCC
>CAZEMA010000005.1:43697-50223 GCA_964513155.1 uncultured Anaerolineaceae bacterium | reverse complement strand
AGTCTGATGAGCTTGGCCTTCACGTCCATGCGAATCCTCCCCTTTCTCCCCAATCCCTGTCGTCCCGAGGATGAAACGACTGCTCCATCCCGGCCCAACACGATCCCCGCCGGTCTGGACACACTATCTGTGCCCAGCCCCTCTGCCTCGACCTGACCGGCGGAGGTCTTCATCTCAGCGTCCCCCGCCTGAGGGTTCCCCGAACTCGATCCTCGCCGCGACTGCGGTGAGCGTCCCAGCCTGCGTCGCGGAGCAGAGGGGGCATTCTCACCCGCCCTTGGCCCGCTCCCACTCCTCCTCCGGGCCATCGACGATCTCGAACAGCGGGTGTGCTCGGGGCAGCCCTTCCTCAAGGTCTCCCGGGTCGAACCCTGGCGCCCTTTTCGCCAGCTTCCTCCTGAGGTGCTCCCATTCGAAGAGAAGCTGGCCCCGGGTCGTCTGGATTCTCGCACCGGCGCGCAGCGGTCCGATCTTCGACGCATCGAAATCATACCCTCGTCGGACCGCCTCCTGGAAGACGCCTTCGAGGTAGCTGGCTATCGCGGCCAGCGGGTCCGAACACGCCCTGAATCTTACGAGTTGCGGGTGGTTTTGGTAGCCAGTCGTCCTTCCAGAAACGACCGCCTGAGCCAGGAGCGCTTCCCGCCACAGCGCCACCAATCCCTTGCTGTCCAGATACTGCGGGTGGAGGGTCCAGAGTCTCATTCAGCCAGCCAGGTCCTTGGGGGACCTCGAGGTCGTATTGCGCCGTCGAGCGCCCTCCGAGGCCCGTCCCCACGCCTCGGGAAACAGACGACAGGCGCACCGCCGGCGCAGAACCTACTCTCCGATGATCTTCACCAAGACCCGCTTGCGCCGACGCCCATCAAACTCACCGTAGAAGACCTGCTCCCACGGGCCGAAGTCGAGCCGGCCGTTGGTGACCGCCACGAGCACTTCTCGGCCCATCACCTGGCGCTTCAAGTGGGCGTCTGCGTTGTCTTCCCCGGTCTCGTTGTGATGATACTGGTGGATCGGGTTGTGCGGCGCCAGGCGTTCCAGCCAGTCCTCGTAGTCCTGGTGGAGGCCTGTCTCGTCGTCGTTGATGAAGACGGAAGCGGTGATGTGCATGGCGTTCACGAGCACAAGTCCTTCCTGGACGCCGCTCTCCTGCAGGCACTTCTCCACCTGGGGCGTGATGTTGATGAAGGCGCGCCGTCCTGGGACTTCGAACCAGAGCTCTTTTCGATAGCTTCTCATCTACGACACCCTCTCACTCTGTAATGGACCGGCAATGACGGGCCGAACGCGGCGCACGCTGACAGACGGCTCTGACCCGCCCTGAGATGGACCCGAGGACGCGCTTGGCCGCCAACCCCGGTCAATGCCAACCGGGGGATCAGACCGCACCCCCATGCTGAAGGTCCGACACACTCAAGCCGCCCCAACCAGGACCACGCCCTCGGCGTCCTTGCCTCTGCCGTCTCATGCGTCTTCGAAGTCGGTGCCCGACCATCGGGCCCGGAGGACGGATCGAACCCCGAAGACGCCAGCGGCCTAGATGGCCGCGCCGACCAGCTTCTGCTCAATTCTCGGTGAACTGACCGGGAAGGCGAGCAGGGATGCCGGCAACCGCGGGCGAGACATGGCGGAGGCATCCCACCATCCATACCACAACGCAGATTGTAACGCGAACCCGGCTGAGTGCTCGCTTGAAAAAGAGACGGCTGGCAGCGGCCACAGGCTACGGGGCAGAGATCATCCCCCGACCAGTTGTTCCCTGGCTGACGGTCATCAGCGGCAGACAAGGGCACTGTACCCCCAGGTGGATTCTCGCAGAGTGCTTTCTCGCGGGAGGTTCCCAAGCCGAGCGCGCCCATCTGTGCCTGGGGTCCCCGCCGACCATCGACCGGGGCTGGAATCAAGACGCCCCGAGACCGGGGCGTCCTAGCGTTGCCTGGCGTGTGACCCGCCGCCCTAGGCCTTCACGACGCACTCCACAGGGCAAACGGAAACGCACTGCGGCGAGTCAAAGTGATCCTTGCACTCGACGCAGGTGTCGGCGTTGATTACATAGATGGTGTCGCCCTCCGAGATCGATTGGGTGGGACATTCGGGCTCGCAAGCGCCGCAAGAGATGCACTCGTCGGTGATCTTCATCGCCATGGGGTCCGCCTCTCCGTGTGTGAAATCGGGATCTTGCCGTCGGATAGGCTACCACAGCGCCCAAGGGCAGGCAATGGACGAAACTAATGTATTTGCGGTCGGAACATCATATACCCCGGTGGCCGCCTGGCTGCTCCCGTCCCGCGCCAGAAGTCAGGCGCCAAGCCGCTCTCGCCACCTTCGGACCCAGGCCGGATCAATCCGCGCCAGTCGATCCTTCCGTAGGTTCTCCTTCATGATCCAAACGACGTCTTTGTCTCCGGAGGCGAACCACTTCTCCATCCGGGGCTTCCCCTCTTCGGGGAGTGCAGCCACCGCCACACTCCAGCAGTAAGCGAGCCCTTTCCGCAGGGCTTTGAACTCCTCCGTCTTCCGATTCTCACAATGGGTGATTCCGACCGTCACCCGCTCGAGCAGGCGCAGAACCTGGCGAACCTGCCGCCGGTCTGTCAGCAGGCGAGGCTCACACAGCCCGGCGATCGCCGCCCGCTGCTCAAGCAGGGTCCCTCCCGCCCATCCCGCCATCGCCTGGAGGAGCGCATCCATGTCTGCCTCCCCGAACCGCTGCAGCCCCATGGCCACCGCCTCGCGGATTCTCCAGCGCGGGTCATTGGACTGTCGGCGGAGCCGCTCGAGCGCCGGGCGATCCCCCTCTGCCAAGAGCCTCCCCAGCCCGACCGTTCCGCAAAACGAAAGGAACTCCTCCTGGGAACCGACCGGCGCCTTGTCCGCATCCAGGGTCAGCCACCGCTCAAACTGTTCTCGGCTGCCCTGCTCGGCGACCACCGCCGCGAGTTCGAGGTTCCCCCTCGGCCCCGGCAGGCCGGATTCCGCCAAGAGGAAGTCCTCCCACTCGGACAGGTTTCTCAGTTTCTGCCGATAAGTGTCACGCTTCGAGGTCATCGAGCCCTCCCTTCGATCTCACCCTCCGCTGGAAACGGAAGCCGTTCACATCTGGATCCCGCGAGAGGGATTTCACAAGGAGTGGCGCACTGACCGAGACCGGAATCATGGTCTGGAACCCGCCAGCTTTGTCCCGCAATGCGCGCCTGCTCCGACAGGGCCTCCCGCATCGGCAGCCAGCGGAAGCTGCATCTCATCCTCCGGAAGAGGTGTCACGTCTCCCCGTATGAACCGATACGACCGTGGCTATGCGCACCTGTTCCCGCACACCGGCCACCTCTACGACTCTCCGGAAGACTCTCACCGGCCAACCAAGGCCAGCTGCCTCTGCAACTCACTTGCATCCGCACTGCTGACGCCAAATGCGCTGGTTCTCTGTGTGGCCTCACTGCCCTTCAACCCGGCGGATCACGACCAGCGCCAGCCCGCTAGCATACGCCTCGAGTTGCGCCCGGTCAGGGTCCCTAGGCAGCCCTTGGCTCTCAAGGATCCGGCCGACGATTCTGGGATGGCGCCGCAGACGCAACTCGAGGAAGTCGGCGATCCGGACCGGATCTGTGACGGCCTCCGCAGTCCCCGCGAATCGGCGGCCTCCTACTTGCAGCTGGACGCGTGGATTGGCCAGGATATTGCGGTACCAGTCTGCTCGCTGACCCCGGGCGGAGCCTACGCAGATCGCGCCATCGACCTCCTCATACTGAAGCGGGGTGACCCTCGCCAGCCCTGTCTTCCGGCCGGTCGTGGTAAGGAGCAGGATCAGCCGGCCGATGAGACGCCCCAGGCCGGCCCGGTAGAGCGTTGTCATCAGGCGGTTCGGCGGGTTAGGGAAGGGGTTGTCGGACACTCTTCGGATTCCTCCCGCGCCTGCGCTTGACTGCTAGCCGGCCGCTGAAAAAGGCCACCGGAAGAAAAGGAACACGCATATTTGGGGGTGTGGGCTTCGCCCCCAAAGCATCTTCTTCAGCGTCGGCGTTTTCAGCATGCTCGCAGGAGGCTGGGGCATAGTCGACGGGGTTCGGGTCATGAGCTGTCCGTGGCGACCCAACATTCATTCGGGCTGGCAAGCTTGATACTCCACGCAGGCATCGACAAACGCACTGTGGCCGTTCCGGCTTTCCAGCAGGTAGCTGGCGTCACCCAGCAGGCCCAGGTCAGCGCCGAAGGAGTAGTCGAGGATCACGCGAAGGGAGTTCACGGGCGTAACGCTTGGATAGAAGAGGTCAGCAGGCGCGCCGGGGACCAGGTAGGCTTCCAGGCTGGGAAAGAGGAGGTCCAGCCGGGCCTCGTCCGACAGGGCAGGGTCCCCGTAGATCTTGCCGCCGTGGTCCGATTGCAGGATGATGATGGGCGGCGTATCGCTCTCGGCCAGGATGCGGTCGATGGCCTGCAGGATGAGTATGTTCAGGTAGTGCACTTGATCGCGATAGCGGCCGATGTTCTCCGGGTCTCCCGGGTGGGCGTCGAGCAAGGTGTAGGGATCCATCGGCTCCAGCTCTTCGCCGTTGGGCCCAAACACGAAGGGGACGTGCGGAGACACAACGTGGGCATAGACAAAGTAGTCGCCCTCCGCAGCGGCAAAGTCCGCGAGATGGCTGAGGGTGTACAGCACCCTCTCTCGGTGCGCCGTGAACAGTCTCTCGATGGGCGGCAGTGGCCGACCGATCAGGCTCGTAACCTCCCCGCCTAGGGTTGTGTCCAGGAGCAACAACCCGAACCCGGTCTCCCAGAGGCCGGCATCCTCAATCTCGGGCGAGCTCATGAAGATGTCCGCGTCGCGGACCCGGGTTCCCTGATAGCCGCTGTCGAAGGCCACGGATGTATACCCCAAGTCCCTGAAGAGATCTTGTGCTCGGTTGTGAGAGATGAATTCCTCGGCAACGCGGGCATAGACGCCCTCGTCGTCGACGCCGGCGTTGAGGCGGAAGAACTCCGGCATCGTGTTGATGTGGACCATGCTCAAGGAAGACGCCACCGAGAACATTGTGTCCGTGTAGTTGGACCGACCTTGATCCGCCACGTAGAAGCCCCGGCTGCGCAACGAGTCGACAAACGCGGAATCATCGTAACCGTACATCTCATGCAGGATATCGGCGCGTGCATAAGCATCCAGCATGATGAAGTAGACATCCGGCCGCGGCTCAGCGGGCGGCCCATCGGGGACGAATCCCACCTGGCTCACGCCGCCGCTGCTCCACGTTTCCGCCAGGTACTGTTGGATCCAAGGCTCCACCATCTGCGAACGTCTAGAGAAGGCGGCGAGCGTGTAGATGGGGAAGATGAGCAGGATCAGCCCTACCCAGTTCAAGTAGTCGGAAACGGGGCCGAGCGTTGGCGACCCTCTCGTAACCCAGTAGGTCCATAGGCAGAACAAGAGGCCCCACAGTGGCAGCAGCAGCGCTGCTTGCCCAAGGACAAAGCCGGCTACGCTCCAGCCTTGGGCGATGTTCTTGACGTGGCCGTAGGAGAAGACAAGGAGCAGGGTGCCGGTAGCTATCAGGCTGGCCTTCAAAGTGTCTTTGAGAACAAGTCTGAGCAGCACGATGAGTACGATCGCCAGCGGGATCGGCAGCAGCGCGCCCACCAATCCCGCGAATCCGATCTGAGAGATGTTGGTGGCCAGTAGGGAAAGGCCTGCATAGACCGCAAAGAGGAACGGGTGCAGGATGACCTTCCCTCTCACGGATGCTCCTCGGGGAGGTTGCTCACCAGCTGCGGGCAGGGATCCAAGTGGTTCCATCAAAGCTAGGCCCTACGCCAGGTCAACCACTCGCAGGCAAGCCTCGTGCAGGCCGCCGCCAAGTCCCTGCAAGCAGTTACGTGAAGCCATCGGACACTCCTGCGGACACTGTACGCCCTAGCTTCCCGCGGGGCAAGGGTGTCTTCGGGTCTCGGATGCGTCTCGGCGAGGACCGCTAATGCTGCGACCTGCTCCACCGCTTCGAGGATTGCATACACGAGAGCCCCGGGACATCGTATTGGCGGTTTCGCAACCGAACACGTTCAATCGTCGGCGGGCCTAGTCTCCGAACTCCTCGACCACGCTTGCCTGCCAACCGGTCTCTGGCCATCCGTCCCTCCCCCTGGCGCGGTTCAGGTCATCCAGGTAGCGAATGACCGCGAAGCCGGGATAGCCGAGCTCTCGCAGGACGCATCCGAGAACCGTTCCGGTCCTCCCGGTCCCGGCAGCGCACTGGACGACCACACCCTCTCCGGCCGACAGGCGGGAGACGGTCAGCGAGACCGCGGCCCTGATGAAGGACTTCTCTCTGCTGGGGTCCTCGGGGCGGAGACCGCCGACGAGATCGGTCAGGCGAACCGCGTGCAGCGGATTCAGCGGAGAGGGATCATACGGGAAGCGATCGCTCGTGAGACAGACAACATGCTGCAGCCCGACGCGCCTGAGCTCCGCCCACACAGGGGGCCAGGATGGATAGGCCATGCCTGCCAGCGCAGCAGGCGTCCGGAGCACCCAGTAGAA
>CAZEMA010000005.1:0-43597 GCA_964513155.1 uncultured Anaerolineaceae bacterium | reverse complement strand
AGGATGGATAGGCCATGCCTGCCAGCGCAGCAGGCGTCCGGAGCACCCAGTAGAAGTCCTCGGGGATGTTGAGGCCGCGCACGCTCGGCATGCCTTCAGGCCGAGTCGGTTTCATGGCACTCCTTCGCACGCGGCGGCTTCCTCCGGCCCGCGCGGCAGCCTTGATCCGACCATCGTCCCGCGGTCGGCAGAGGGCAGCCCGCCCGCCGACATCCTCCGTCTGTGACTGGCCACGACCAGGATTGCCGGTGTGGGCAGGATCCTCCGGCGCTGCCCAATCGACACCACCTCCTCCCCAAGCCGCCTGCCACCATATCGCCACGGCCTCATGGCGGCGCCGGCACCGACTGCTGCCACCAGTCTAGCCCGGGCGGTGGTGGCGGGCAAGCCGCCTGCCAACCCTCCCTGGTCCTGCTCCCGGCTCAACACCCCTTCCGCTGTCCTACGATTGGACTAGACTCGACGCCCGCGTATTACGCCAAGCAGATCAGGAGGCTGGAATGGGCGACCCGATTCGAATCCTGGTCGTGGGCTGTGGACAGATGGGATCGTCTCATGCCAGGGCATACCACAAGATGGACGCCTTCGAGATCGTCGGCCTCGTCAGCCGAGGTCCAGAGACGCGCGGTCGGCTGTCGGCTGAGCTCGGCGGACTGCCACAGTTCGAAGACTACGACCGCGCCCTCGCCCGCACCCGGCCGGATGCTGTCTGCATCGCCACCTACCCGGACACTCACGCTCCCTTCTGCCTCAAGGCTCTGGAGGCGGGGTGCGACGTATTCGTTGAGAAACCCCTGGCCGAGACCGTGGAAGATGCCCTCGCGGTCTTGCGCCGCGCGGCTGAGGGCAGACGCAAGCTCGTCGTAGGCTACATCCTCCGGGTCCACCCGGCCTGGCAGCGTTTCGTCGAAACCGCTCGGACCCTGGGCAAGCCACTGGTCATGCGCATGAACCTGAACCAGCAAAGCTCGGCCGAAGCGTGGCGCATCCACAAGAATCTGATGAACAGCGTCCCGCCCATCGTCGATTGTGGCGTGCACTATGTGGACGTCATGTGTCAGATGACGGGGGCCAGGCCCACACGGGTCCACGCCATCGGGGCTCGGTTGTCGGAGGACCTGAACCCGGGGATGTACAACTACGGCCACTTCCATGTCGCCTTTGACGATGGCTCCGTAGGGTGGTATGAGACCGGCTGGGGCCCGATGATGAGCGAGACCGCCTTCTTCGTGAAAGACGTGGTCGGGCCGCTGGGTTGCGTCAGCATGATCAGCCCCCAGGAGGCCGGCAGCTCCTCCGACATCGACTCGCACACCAAGACGAACCGCCTGCGCATCCACCACGCGCAGACCGACGCGGAAGGGAGCTTCGTCCGACCCGACGAGTTCGTCGACATGTCCGACGAGCCCGATCACCAGGCGCTGTGTGACCGCGAACAGGCCTACTTCCTGCGGGCGATACGCGACGACCTCGACCTCAGTGGACACCTGCAGGCAGCCGTCACGAGCCTGCGCGTCGTCCTGGCTGCGGACCGATCCCACCGCAGCAGCAAGGTCGTCTACCTGGACTAGCAGGCTGCAGAGAATAGCCACCGCAAGGAAGCAGGCAGGGGTGGCATTCTTGGCATGCTCCTAGGCGAGACTTGGCTGCCGACGGAGGTTGTGGCAACCCACCGCGGATATCCGATGGAGCCTGCCGGTCGAGGTTTCCCTGAGGGATTCTGTCAGCAATGCTCGGCCCAACCCTCCGTCTTGCGACATGTCCCCGAGGGCCCACCTCGGGGCGGTGCACTGTGAACGGATCAAGGCTCCCCAAAGCGAAAAGCAGTCGTCACGGGTTGCTCGCCTGGAAGGCGGGCTCATGACTCAGGAAGATACTCGTCCCTGAGGATCCCGAGGATTTCCACATCTTCGAACGGCCCCCACTTCCGGACGTGCTGCCTCATGCTGCCCTCATGTCTCATCCCGAGCTTCTGCATCACCCGCCCGGAAGCGGGGTTCCGCTTGAAGTGGACCGCAAACACGCGATGCAGGCCTAGATCCTCAAAGGCGTACTTCAGCACGACGCGCGCCCCCTCCGTGCAGTAGCCTTGTCCCCAGCAGGGTTTGCCGATCCAGTATCCCAACTCCGCCCGGACGCTCTCCTGATTGATCTCCAGTCCGATCGCTCCTACGAGCTGCCCGTCGGGTCTGAGCGTGACGGCGAACACTGCGCTCTCGCCCTTCTCGAACCTCTCCCGGTGCGTTCCAATCCACCCCTCGGCCACGCCGTCTTCGTAGGGATGCGGGATGGCCGCGGTGTTGCGAGCGATATCCATGTCCCCTGCCAGACGCTGGACGATGGGCGCGTCGTCCAGGTTGAACGGGCGCAAGACGAGTCGCTCTGTCTGCAAGGTGGGTTGAGTTTTCAGGGCGTGGCTCCTTTTGGCACCCGTCGCCAGCGGACCGGGCCAGCGTACCAGAGTCTCATCCATACCGGGCGTCCGGTGGCTTCCATCCACCTGAGTGCCGAAGCGCGCCGCCTCGCCTGTGCTCCACGAGCACCCGACCTGCGGGGGCCTCCGTCAGACCGCCGGATGTCGCCCATCGAGTCAGTCCCGAAGCACGTCATAGCGCAGCCACACCACATCCCCGCTCAGCTGCTCGCAGTGACTCAACTTGAGGCGGATGACCCCTCCCGGCGACGTCAGGTCCGTGGCCCGGAAGAGAGTGCGCGGCGTCGAACCTCCTACTAGGCTGGGATGGATCAGGACACTGACCTCATCGACCAGCCCGGCTCGCAGGAGAACGCCGTTCAATGTCCCCCCGCTGTCCACCCGAATCACCTTGACCCCATATTGCCGGCTGAGCTCCTGTAGAGCGCCCTTCAGCTCCACACGGTCGTCGCCCGAAATGACGTAGGCTACCGGGATGGAGTCGAGGTATTGCAGATGCTCTTTCGGCGTGGAGCGGGAACAGAGAGCCACCGTCTCTCGCCAGTAGGGCTGGCTTCGCAGCCAACGCCAGTTGCGTACCCTGCCGCGGCTGTCCGGTACGGCAAGTAGGGGGCGGGTGTCCTGGGGGGCCGCCTTCGAGGGCTGATGGGAGGCCTCCGGCTCGACGGCATGGGCTTCGTCCGGGTTGAAGATCGTGTTACTTCCAGCCAGAGTTGCGTCTTCCTTCCAGTGCGAGGTGAGCTCGTAGAACAGCCCGATGTCTGGTGTGAACCAGTCCATCCTGCCATCGAGGCTGACCGCGTTGTGGAGTATCACCCGAGGCAGCATGTATGGATACCTCCTGGCGCGATGGCAGAGCGCCGGCACGCCGAATGGCGATCGGTCAGCGCCGGTGAAGGTCGCCCATGCCCCGCAGGTGTCTCTTGCGGCGGAATAGGTCCGAGGGGCTGAGCTGCGACGCCCTCGGACGTGCGGTTCTAGTAGCTCACGCGCCTCGGTAGCTTCTTGGCCTGCTTGATCCAGCCAGCCGCCTGTCGCTTACCGGGCAGTTTACGCACGAGCTTCTCGGTCCGGTTGACCTCAACCAGCTTCTGATAGAGGTGTGCCGCTGTCCGCTGGGCCAGCTCCGGAATGGTGTCCACGCCGGCGGCCTCCAGCAAGTCGGCATACTCGCCGCCGACCCCCTTCACCCGGAACAGGTCGACATGGTTGACCCATTGCAGGATCTTCGCATGGCTGAGGCCCGATTTCTGCACAATGGCCGTCCGGCCTTTCGGCGTTGCCCCCATCTTCAGGAGCGAGTCGGTCGAACCGACCCCAGCTTTCTTCAGCTTGCGCGCATAGACACGGCCTACCCCCTCAATGTCCTCCAGCTTCGCCATCACGGCCTCCTTCAGCTATTCCGGTGTTCCGGAATCATACTCGCCAATCATCAAATATGCACTGCCCAGGAGTGAGTTCAAAAGGCCCTGCTTCCTGGAAAGGATTCGCACATGTGGTGGTTGTGGCTTTGCCCCAGCCGCCACATGTGCGGTTCTCTTCTCCGGGCAAGGCGGTTCTTGATCGATCTGCTGGAGGGGGATTCTGCGCGCTGTCGTGGGAACCGCAGGGACCTGCTCCCCAGCCTAAGAGGGCAGCGGTCTTGACGCGCAGAAGGTGATTCGAATCGGCTGGGGGTTTTTCCTATTGCGCGGCTATCCGCCATCCGGTGCGAAACCGTTGCGCCTGCGGTTGCGGGCGAGGAAGGGATCCTCAGCAGTCAGTGAGCCATAGCACACCTGTGCCGCTGCCCTGCATCCGCCTCGGCAGGCATCGCGCAGCGAACAGGGGAAGCATGGAGCCGGCAAGGCCTCCAAGAACGGCGCCATCCGTTCCGCCGCAATCAGATCCGAGAAACGCTCCTGAAGGAGATTTCCCAAGATCGTCGGCGTGTGATTGCAGGGGCGCAGATTGCCGACAGGGTCAAGCGTGTAGTAGGCGCGATCGGTGCCGGCGGCACAGAAGCCGAACCCCAGGCGAGGGAAGGCACTCGTATCGACCAGGCAGGGCTGGATAGGGATGGAGCAGGAGATTGGGAGATTGAAGTGTGCGGCCGCCTCATTGGCCACAGCCAACGCCTGGCGTATCTCTTCGGCGGAAGGCAGGAGCTCGTCCACAAACCACCGCCCTCGCCCGCCCGGGTTGAAGCGGTTGAGCATCAGGCCCCGCGCCCCAAAGGCGAAGGCGAGTTTGATCGTCTCCTCTAGATCCGCAAGGTTTCTCCGGGTCACGACGAAGACGGCGACGAATTGCCCCCGGTGGTAACGGACGTGGGCCATTGCGGCCAGGACGGCATCGAAGGCCCCGGGAGCATCAGAAAGACCGTCGTGAACCTCGCGCCGGTGACTGAGCAGCGGCAGCTCGAAGAGCGCCACTCCTCGGCTGAGTAGATCCATAACCGTCGCCTCGGTCAACAGGCGTCCATTGCTGATAATGGTCGTGGCCACCTGGCGCCGGCGAAGCAGGTCAAGGATGTGGGAGAGATCGTCGCGCAGGAGTGGCTCGCCGCCAGTGAGTGTGACGTGGCGGCACTCAGTCTCGTCCAGTGCTTTCGCCAGCAACCGGAGGGTCGTCGGCGTATCAAGCTCTGCAGCCGGATACCCGAGAGGCCGTCCCTCGGCGCCTGGGTGCCAGACGTTGTAGCAGTGCAGGCACTTGTGGTTGCAGCGGGCGGTAACCTCGAAGATGAGGGTTTGCAGGCGCGGTCGCATCAGGCCCCCTCGCGCAGCGGGTGGAAGCCACGAGAAACCTGTTGCATCAGCCGGCCCGGCCTCTCCTCAACCACGTCCGGATTCATTCCGCGGCCCTACTCCTCCTCGACCAGGACTTCGATCAGAAAGCGCGCCGCCTCGGCCGCACTCGGCGGCACCTCGAGGGCGAGCTCGTCGAAAGTGGGATAGGCGGCACCGCCTGCGGTCTGGATCAAGTGATCATAGAGGGCCTGGACGTCCTCCTGCGACAGGCTCAGAAAGGCAATGTCGCGCGCGACGGCTGCCTGCGCCTGGGCGATGGTTGCCGGATCGAGGTTGCCTTCCTCAGCCATGTCCTCCAGGATCTGCACCTGCTGCGTCAGTTGGCCACTGCTGAGCGGCATGTAGTCGATCAATGCAGGCTCGTAGCAGGTGATGGGAGCGTTGCTGCGGTAGACATGGTAGACAGCCGCGCCGAAGGCCGCCTGCAGTTCGGCCGCCACGTCGCTGGTGATTTCCCCAGCGGCAACGATCTCATCAAGCGCAGCCTGATGCTCTGCAAGGAGTTCCTCAGAGGCTCTTTGCCCACGTTCCCAGTCGCCGGTTGACTGCTCGGCCAGCCAGCCGAGGCGGAGCCATGCCCTGCGCAGGCGGCCGCGCCCGGAATCATCCAGGCGGCCGGGAGGCACGCAGCGCAGCAGAACGAGCGAGGCGAGGGCGATCCCAACGGTCTTGATGAAGTCGCGACGGTTCGTTGCCATCGGGTGAGTCCTATCCTGAGAAGTCCACTCTCGGTTCATAGGCCCTTGCACTCAAGATGGAAAATGAGGGGGCCAACCCACTCTGTAGACGGCCGTACGCGCACACAAGTTCCCGGTGTGCCGATGCGCTCGGCTATCACCGGTGTGGAGTCACCCTGTCTGATTCCGTCGCTGGACACATCGTGGCGCGGGAGTACCCACCAGTCGACCGGAGAGAGCATGTGCCCGGTCCGGGCATCCGCTACACGACCTTGGCCACCGGCTGTCGCAAGACCGTCTTCAGCTTCTCGGGCTGTGCTCGCCGCGGATCTCCCAAGTAGATCTCGTGATGCTTGCCTCGCGGGGTATATCCGTTCTCTGCGGCGAAGGCATGCATGCGCTCGATCGTCCGCGGCTCTTCCGAGTAGGGGCCAATATGCATAACCTGGACCGATAGGCCCTCGTGGAAGGTCTCCAGCCGAAGCCTGGCCACGGACGGGCTGTCCCTCTTCTTGCGCAGCTGAGCCACAGCCGCCTCGAACATCGCCTCGGTGATGTGCTCGGGCTGCAAGATCATCGCCGTCCACAGCCAGTCGTCCTTCACGTTCAAGTCCCATACGCCCGACGCCGTCCACCACAACGCTTCCAGCGCCATGACGGTGAAGTCAACCGGGTTGAGGGCGTCCAGCTTCGACATGAACTTGATGGTGTAGGCAATGCCATACAGCGCCCCCATTGCATCCATGAATGCAGCCGACGTCGAGGGCGACTTGCCGGCCTCGATTCTCCCGTCAACCATGACGAACTTGAACGCCGGGACTTCGACGAGCTCCACCTTCTTGGCGGATGGAGCATACAGATACTTCAGTTCCTTCTTGAGGTCGATCTTCTGCATCTTCTTCCTCCTTCTGGCCGATTGACCCCGGCGCGACGGCCTGCCAGGTGCGGTTCCCGCCTCAGTAGTCGAAGCGGGCCATCTCTAGCCGCTCGCCGTCGGCGAGAGTTCCGGTGAGGTGCTGGAACAGCTCCCCATCTAGCCTAATGATTATCTCGAAATCCATCGGGTCACCGGTGGTACAAGCCGCGTAATAGTGAACGGAAACCACGTACCGGCCACGCGGGGCACCGCCCGACGGCCAGAACACGTTTTCCACGGGTTGGGGGACCTCCTCGCGGCAGGGGATCGTGTCGCGGTCGAGCCGGCCACCGCTCGAAGATGTCGGACTCATGTAGGAGATCTCCTCCCCATTGGGATCGGTGACGTGCAGGTCGAGGTCGGCGTCGCCCTCCCACAGGAGGGTGATCTGCACATCGCCGGTGCCGAGCCCTTCGGGGATCTCGACCGGCAGCGGCTCGACGACAGAGGGCTCGGGGGCCTCCGAGGGCTCGGGAGTCGTCACCGGTTCCCGAGCCCTCAAGACGAGGAAGAGGACCAGCGCCAAGGCGCCCAGGCAGGTCAGGCCTGTGACGGCCGCGGCGGCGCCGCCTGCGGCGATCACGAGCGCTTTCTCGCTCAGCAAACCCTGGAGGCCCGCCGCGCCAGGGGTTCGCGGTGCGGCCCAGCGAGCGACGCTTCTCTCACTGAGCGACCCAGCTCCCCCCGCCGGGGGCCGGCCGCCAACCGAGGAGTAGACGCCGGCTGGCTCAGCGCCCGGCGCGGGATAGGGCCCAACCCCCTCGACGACCGGGGCGGGCGGGGACGAAGGCTCCGGCCCTGCCTGGCCTTCATCCCCGATCCCGAGCGGCTCCTTGAAGGGCTCCGGAGCGGTGGGGGGAGCGGGGATTTCCAGTTCGGGTGGCTGTGGCATCTGGAGCGACGGCGCACCGATTCCGGCGCGTTCTCGGATCCGGGCGACAACCCGGTCGACCTCGGCCCCCGTCGTGCCCGGCGCGCCGCGCCAGCACTGAGCGGGCGACTCCCGCCGTACTGCTTCCCAGGACGAGAGGCTCTCTTCGATCAGTTCCTTCAGCGCTTCGGGGAGCGGAGCGTGGAGGGCCTCACGCATTCCCAGCAGCTCATCCAGCCTGCGCATTCCTTCGAGATGGCGCTGGAGGAGCCGGCGCTTGGCCTCGGAGATCGGGCGCATGGCGCGCAGCAGGAGATCCAGGTCGCGGCGGGTGCGCCCGATCGCCTCCTGCAGGGATTGGGGAGGACGCTCGTTATCGCGGCGGAGCCGCTGGATGCCCTCCGGCCCCAGGTCAAGTTCCAGGAAGAGGCGGGCGTCCAGGGGATGATCGAAGCCCGTGCGCACGTTCTCGTGGTAGTTGACTTCATCGAGGAGCCGGCCCATCTCGATCACCGACAGGATGATCGCCTTGCGCTGGCTCTCCAGAACCTCGAGGCTGCGCCGGCTGAGGCCCTGATTCACAAGGGACATCTCACCGTGGACGTAATCCCACAACCGCCTCACCTCGCGATCCAGGGTGAGGGTCACCCGGACAGCCTCCGAGAGCGGCAGGACTTCTCGCGCCAGGACCTCGCGTAGCTGGCGCTCGCTCTCCTGCCGGATGCCCCGCAACTTCCTGCTTCGGCCGATGGCCTCCACCGCCTGGCACACCTGGCGCATCTCTTCTTTCAGAGTCCGGTAGGCTTCGCAGGCGCGCCGCGCCTCGGCGTCGAGGATGCGCGCTCGGCGGCACTGCGCCAGGAGCTCCTCCGCCTGGAACTCGATCTCGTGGCGTTCGGTTGCAGCCCAGGGCCGCGAATCGAGAAGCGCCCGGAGGCGCTCGTCGGCGACGCGGCGGACAGCCTCTTCGGTGACGTTTTCAAGCGACCACCGGGATTTGATGACGCTCATCCGGCGGATGCTCGTGATCTCGAGCTCGTGCTCCTTCTGCCTGGCCTGGCGGTACTTCTCCTCCCGCACCCGGTACATCCCGGCCAAGCGCATCCCCTCTTTCTTCCGGTCGGCCGTGCCCCAGAACAGGGCATCATAGGCCGCCCGCGCCTGCTCATATTCCGCTCGCAGTCGCTTTGCCTCCTCCTCCAGTCGGGGGAGCACTTCGTCCTGGCGGATACACCTCTCCCGGTCCTGCTTCCAGCGTTCGGCGAAAAAGCCCTCGACGGGACCCTCCCCGAGCGAGACGGCGGCCGAGTCTGCCAGCGCCGCCTGCTTGCGCCGGCAGTCACTCTGGGCCTGCGCGGCCTCCTGGCGGAGCGCGGCACAACGTCTCCGCTGGGCCGCCTCTTCCCGTGGCAGGCGGGGCTCCTCTCGGGGACGAGGGGGGCGCCAGGCTGCGCTGCGCTCGGCCGCGCGCTGCAGCCTCTCCCGTGCTGGCCGCAGGTCTTGGGTCAGGTCGGAGCTCCGGCTCTGCTCCCGCACCTCTCGCTCAAGAGCGGCAAGCTCCTGCTCCGGGGTGAGGGGCAGGGCTTCCAGCTTTCGTGGTTCGGGTGTGAGGGCCGGGGCGAAGCGGAACTCGAGCCCTTCCGGCCAGGAGAACTTGTGCAGCTCATCCCGCCGCAGGCGGGCGGTGAGGGTGGCAACATACGGCCGGAGAGTGATCTCCTTCTCATAGGGGGTCTGGCGGAAAGCCGGGGTGAAAGTGCGCGGCTCTGTCCGCGAGACGATGACCGTGAGCAATCCCGTCTCGTGTTCATAGACGATCAGGATGTGCGCGCCGGGGAGTGACCGGCTGTCGTGCGTGATGTGCAGCTTGCCTTTCTCAAGCCGGTCCTTGAGCCAGTCCTTGAACTTCTCCTTGGCCGTGTCGCGCGCCTTCTCATAGAATGTCTCGAGCGCGTCCTCCATTAGGCTCTCGGCAAACTTCTCGGCCCCGAAAACCGCCTTGACCATCTCAATCGGCAGCGACTGCGCCCAATCGAGCACCGCCTCATCGCGTCTCTTGCGCAGCGCGTCGAGGATTTCGAGCTTGGCGCCGTCGGCCTGATCGAGGCGCTCCCTGGCAATGATGCTGGCCGGAGGAATCTGCCAGGCCAGGCCTGTGTAGAAGTGATAGAGGAGGTGATTGAGTTCATCTGAAGAAAGGTTCCGGGTGGTGACCATGCCAGGTCCTCCCGAGGGGGCCTTGCTGCCTCAAGGTGATGGTCCGCGTGGCCAGCCGTCCGCGTGCCGCGGATCTGGGCTTTGTGGTGTTCTTACCTCACTGGATGTCTGCCGCAGGCTGCCTTGAAGCGGCTGTGCGATGCCTCCCCCCACCGGCAGGACCTGGACGCCTCCTGCCTACGGCCCGGTGGCCGCTGCGCGCACAGGCCGCCTGCGCCCCCTCATTTCGGGCTGCGGTGACGGTCGCGCCTATTGTCGCGCAACCCTGCGCTGCAGGGGGCTCTGGTGGCTCCCACTCAGGTGCCCAAAGGCGATCGCGAGCCGCCCGGCACTGCGCCAGACCTTGGAGACCTACTCTTCCCGAACCCACGTGGGCCGCACGTGGATCCCCACCGAGTACTCTTTGCCCATCTCCTCAGGTGTCATTCCGATGTCGGCGATCCCTTCCCGATACTTCTCCAGGTAAGCGCGGACCTGGTGCGCCGGCACCGCGTCGGAATCGATCGTCGCCTCACCTGCGAAGACCGCGACGTTGCCCCCCCATTCATCGCTGTTCAGGTTGATCGCCACCTTGCGATTGCTCTGGATATTGGTGATCTTGCGAGCAAGGGGTTTGCTGTAGATCAGGAACTCCCCCTTCTGCCACAGGAACCAAACCGGGGTCGGTTGGGCCACGCTATCCCGGCGGACTGTGGTGAGCCAGGCGATCTTCTCGGTCTTCAACCTTTCTTCGAGCTGGCTGCTGATCTTGAGCCCCATGGGTAGATCCCTCCTCGCTTCAGCCAGGCGCGTGGGCCTCGCCCGGCAGCGAATTCCTTGGTTACGCACAATCCCATTCCCGGTGGATCGGTCAGATCTAGGAGTGTAATGAAGAAGCCCTGCTTCCTCGAGAGAATTCGTATGTATACGGTTCCCCTCTCTGGGCAAGGCGGTTCCTCATCACCTTACCAGTCCTCCTCCCGCCGCACAAGCCGCAGCGACAGCGCCGGGTTTAGGAGCCCCAACCCGCCGGCTTGAAAGCGAGGCGATTCCCCGCTGGGCACTGGCCCAAGCCCCTCAGGCAAGGAAGTAGGCAGACCAGATGACCGCATCCAGAAGGACTGTCTGGATGCAGAAGGCGATGCTGCCCGCGACGGCGATCCCATGCGCCCACGCGGGCTGGCGTGGCCGCAAACGGAGCAGCGCTCCCAGCATACCCAGTGAGAACAGGGCCACCGCCGCCAGGGTCAGGCGGATGGCCAGCCAAAGGATTCCAGAAGGGTTCGCCATCATGCGGTAGGTCAATGGCATCCAGAGGGCGGAGGGCACGAGAATCCCAGCGTACAATGCATTGAATAGGCCGAAGCCGAAGCGGTTGGCGATTCGAGTCTCACCGGGCCGAGCCCTGAGAAGGATGAAGGACGTGAACGCGAAGTAGCCGGCAGCTGCCAACAGCATTGAGACCGTGTAGAGCGGCCGGATCGCCTCGGGCACCCCGCCCCATAGACTGCTCCCACTGCCGGGATGGCTTGACAACTCTAGCACGTAGCTGCCAATGACAGCCCCCCCTCCCACAAGGTTGATACCCAGCATCACCCACTTCTGCCGATGGATGTTCATCACCCCTCCAGTATCCGTCTATCCGGGTTCAACGAGTCCTCAACTCTTCCTGGGCTCAATTGCCCGTGCCAATGCTCGCCTCACCGCCAACAAGCGCACGGTGGTCTACGCCTTCGCGGCTCGCCTTCGCGCGGGCACTCGTCGCGCCTATCCCATACGCCTGGAGAGGATACAACGACGATCCCAGGAGTCAACCGAGTGCCCTCTTCGGGAGCCACAAGGAGATTCATCTGCGAGCGGATCTCCTTGGGCACGCGCCCTGTCGGCGGCAGGGTGTCTCATGTATCAAGCATCTGTGGGCTTCACGTCCGGCCGCAAGGGGAAGCCCCGATTGCGGCGCACGGGGCGCAGGACCGTCTCGATGGGCTTACCCATCCACCCCTGGCTGGAAGCGGGGACTCGCCGATCCTTGCACCGGATCCCTTGATCGAGGGTGGTTCGCGCCGCGGTTCGCGGATGGTGGCTTCGATGGAGGGCACCCCTTCGTCCGTGAGAGGCTGGGCGGCTATCTTCTTGCCCTTGAACGGACAAATGGGTCCTGAACATCAAGCGATACCAAGGGCCCATACGAACGAGGTCTGCGGAAGGCGTTTCCCCATACTTCATGGTGACGGTACGCGCGGAGGCTGTCCATTTCGAAGGCGGCAAGGAAGACGCCTTCCTCTTCGCCGGCCTCAACGATCAGCGTATCCCGCGCCCGCTCGTCTTCACCGAACGCCACCGGGTGATGGGCTATAGAGTGGCCATTGTCCTGCGGCGCGGCATAGTTCGTCATCGCCAGCCCGACCATGTTCTCAAAGGCTCGAGCTTTGAACTGCCCCAGGCGATGGCTCTCCAGCGTGCAGGCGTTCGGCGTCACAATCACCTCGGCTCCCATGAGCATTAGGATCCTGGCGCTTTCTGGGAACTCTCGGTCGAAGCAGATCATGGCCCCGATCGTCACCTCTCCTCCCGCATACTCCAGTCGCGTCACACAGAAACCCTCCCCTGGAGTCAACGCCGCTTCCTTGTCGAAGTCGCAGGTGTGCACCTTGGCATAGGTCAGAACGACTCGGCCGTGCCGATCAAGGATCGAGACAGTGTCTCGGGGAGCACCTTCCCAGCGTTCCAGGTAGGTCAGCGCGATGGCCATGTCAAGTTGTGCTGCCAGGGCCTGGAAGTGCGCGACGAAAAGGTCGTCTTGGCCCACCGCCTTTGCTCTCCAGGCCTCGATCTCGTCAGGTCTTGCGAGGTCAGGGAGGGTGTATCCGATACTCCACATCTCAGGGAACAGCGCGAGGTCAGCGCCCATCTCCTTGGCGCGTCGGCAGAAGGCCTCCCCTTTGGCAAGATTGGCTTCCCGGTCATCCCCATGGGCAGTCATTTGCAGCAACGCAATCGTGAACGTGTTCACTGGACTCGCCTTTCGCCGGGGTGCGCACCTCAGGCGGTACGCGCCCATGTGACTACGTATCTACGGTCTCTAGCGACTGGATCGGTTGCCCACCGCGTCCGGCGGCCAGAAGGCCCCGAAAGATCACGGAGCTGTCGATCGTCAGCAAGTGGGGGGAATGCATGGCTCCTGTCTGTTACCGGGAAGACCTGAGCGCGTCCCGGCCCGAGAGTTGAACACACCCTGCTCGCTCGGACACGCCTCAGGGAGACCCGGGTTCCAGGCGTCTCTTCTCTGCCGTTCTCGATGCGCGACGGACCTCGCGGTCTCAAAGGCCCACTGGTTTCCGAAGCGATCGCCCCAAACCCTACGCTGATCGGTCCGCCGCCACGACCTGCAGGGGGAACAGCCTGCCGGCGCGATCGCCATCGAACCGAGAGCTAGTCCAGCCAAGCGGACCGCACCGTATCGAGCCTCTCCGGGCGAATCCGACGCAGATCCCACGAGATCACCAGTCCATCCGGTTTCGCTCCTCGGACCGCGCATAGATCGGCGACAATCTGGTCGCGATGAAGGCGGGTGACACCCTCAAGATCGACCAGTTCAATCCCCGCCAGCAACCTGCGAATGCCCGAGGCGCGTCCACGCCGGACCTCGCCCGCCAGCGCCTCTGGCGGCAACCCGCGCCGGCGGAGCGTCTCAAGATCCGCTGGGAGCATCAATTGCGTCGCCTGCCGCAGCCAATTCAGAACCTCCACGGGGCGCGCCAGGCCCCGTGTGCTCGCCCAATCGGCCAGGGCCAACAACTCAAAGGGGATTCCCGCCGGGCCGAGGCTGTGCCCGTAAATCATGATCTTGATCCATGAGGCGCAACTGTCCAACGCGGCCAGGTCCTGGCCGACCATCGCCGCCAGGGCTGGCGAGAAGCAGTCGAGCCCGACATCCAGTCCCGCTCGCCTGCCGATATCGGAAGCCGCTTGGATGAAGCCAGTGACGCTCCGCATCCGGAACTCAAGAAAGCGGCGGAACGACCCCAGATCCTTCTCGAGCGGCACGTCAGCCCTGGGGTCGAGCAGATTGTGCACGAAGGCCCGCAGCCCCTCCGGCGAGTCCGTCAACACCCCGATTCCCCACCGCACCTGTTCAAGATCAAGCCCTTCGCGCCCGGCAGCATGCCAGCAGTCCGGGCAAAAGCAGGCGAGGTAACGCCGGGGGTCGGCTGCCGGCGAGGGGTAGCGGATGCGGTCGAGGAACACGCCGTCGTATGGGCCGCCGCGAAGCGCCTGCAGGAATCGCTCCAGCGCAGCTTCCCTTGCCGCGGGCCGGTTGGGACAGAGGAAGGCGAACTCGGGTAACCCCCGGAAAGCCGGGACTGGCTCCCCTTCGGGCCCCACGGCCTGCCATTCCCGCCTGGGGACGAAACCAGACTGGCCGGCCAGCAAGGGATACCACAGGAACAGCTGGGCGCCGGCTCGAGCGGTTTCCTGAGCGCACGCATCGACGAGCGGCTGCGGCAAGCTCCAGCCCAGGATGACGCAGGAGATCGGCAAGCGGTCGAACGCCGCCTGAAGGGTGCGGCGCGCCTCCGCAGGCTCGAGGTTAGCGACATCCGGGCCAGGTTCAAGGTATTGGACGGCAAGCATCGGACCTCTCAACGGGAAAGGCCCCCGTCGTCGCCATCGAACCAGTTGGGTCGCGGAGAAGGCGGAAGGCGGCCACGCGGATCCCCGACTCAGGGGCATACGAGATTGGCGTCCGGCGAGAAGCTACTAGTCGCCGCGCCGTGGGCCGCGACGAAATCCATGCTCCTGACCTCATGCCCGTAGTAGTGTCGCCAATAGTTGGCCTCTGGCTGGAAGAAGTAGCCATCCAGCAGAGGCCATATTGTCACCATCTCGTCACCGGGGATGTAGGCGAACCCCGCCTGGAAGTAGCCCTCGGCGTCGGTGGTGGCGACGACTTGGCCTGGATAAGAGGCCAAACGACGGCATATGGCAACGCCTGCCAGGCCGCTGCCGTCCGCGAGCCGCACGTAGCCCTCCACGGCCAATCCTGGCGTTGCCTCAGGCACAGGCGTGAAGGGGGTAGTCAGAGTCGGAGGGCTGGCAGGAGCCGGAGTGGTATGCGTGGCCGTCGGCGTGAGCGTCGCCGCAGAGGGGCCCTGGGTCTGCGGGGCCGACGTGCGCGTCACCGGCCCACAGGACAAGAGTGTGGTCAGGCAAACCAGGGCCAGAACCCATTTCCTCACAACCTACCTCCAGGAGGAATGCCAGCGAGCCGGGGCCACGAGGTCAGGCCCCGGCGGTGAGGCGGCGAGCCGCTTTCGCAAGTGGCTCTGCCTTCCTGAATCTCAGGAGTTGTTGTCGTGGGCCCGCACTTCCGGGGCGGAGACACGGCGGGCGGCGCTGGACCCATCACGGCCCTGCGCTTTCGCGTTCGAAATCCACAAGCACACCCAGGATCGCGTTTGTGAACCGGGGGAAGAGCAGTGTGACTTTCCGCCTGCCGCGGGCAGAAAGGCCCTCAAACAGCCGGCGGCGGAGACCTACACTCAGCTCCAACTGCACCCCCCGAGAGGAGCGCCCCCTGTTGCAGATGTTGCGCGGATCGCTTCCCGGGTGAATCGTGTCATCTTCCTGCGCGGGGAAACCTGCTCGCACCAGTGTTTCGACAAGACGTTCCTTCAGAGGCTGATGAAGACCACCGACGTATACAAGACTCCGGAGATCCCTGCAGGCATGGATGGAGACGATGATATCGGCGTCCTCCGCAAGCCGGATCCCGGAAGTTTCGTCGAAGCGCGTGCTGGTCACGTGCAGGAGATGATTGCCTCTTTCCTTCAAGCCTTCGAAGCAGTAGAGGGAGAACGTATGCCCCGCAATCGCCTTGGCCACCTCCGACGTGCCCGACTCGATACCCCCGCCATGGATTGCCAGGATGGCGATCCGAGTGCCCATCGGCCGGAGGGCGATCCCGTAGTCCAGGCCTTCACGGGCCCATCCTGCAATCTCCAAGAACGACCCTGGCGGGTATGGTTTCTTCGCCTCGCGCTCACGCCGATTCCCCGGAGCGGCCTTGCCGGCCGACGGGGCCGCCGTCAAGCGCGCCTTTGAGTCCACCGCTTCCCTTAGGCGTCTCATCCGATGATGATCTCCTTCAGGGAGCGCTTGGGCACGTGATGTATGCCCTCGCCGTCGCGCCAGTAGCGGATGTCACCGTCCGGCCCGACAGGTTCGATAACCACCTTCTCTTTGGGTTTGCCAAGGGCGATCACCAACAGGACCTCGCATGTGGGGGGGATCTCAAGGGCCTTGCTGAGCTCCTCTTCGCGCACCGAGCCGATGATGCAGCCGCCAAGGCCCTTCTCGGTGGCCCCCAGAAGGATGGTCTGGGCTGCAATCCCGTGATCACATCCGAAAGAGTGGGAGACGGTCTTGTCGCCCAAGATCACGATGTAAGCAGCAGGTCTCTCCCCCTCCGCAGGGCCTCCCCAGTCCTTGAGGTATCCGGCCCAGCTGAGCTGAGGGAACACGAGGGCGTTCCTCGCCGCCTCGCAGCAAAGGACGTACTTCAGGGGCTGGCGGTTGGCCGCGGACGCGGTTTGCCTTGCCAGATCGACGAGATATTCCAGCGTATCCCTCTCCACGGGCACGTCCTGGTAGAACCTGCGGTAGCTCCTGTTCCTTAGGACCAGATCTCTGAACATGGATTGACCTCCTCGAATGAGAGACGCCGTACATGGCATCGGCGCCTGCCGCCCAGCGGGCGCGTGCAGTCATGCCGACAATGCCAGTACGCGAGACGAATTGCCCCAGCATTCCCCCAAGTTGACCGGCCCGGCTTCCGATGAATGCTACGCAGGGCCCTACCGCCGGGCCTGCGACGGCAGCGGGTCGCTCCTACCTGGCCTTGAGCTCCTTCCGGAAATGGACGAGCCGTTCCACCTCTTCGTACCCGAGCCGCTGGTGGGCAGCTATGCCCGCCTCATTGGAGATCAGCGCATCGGACGCCATCTCCCTGCAGCCATTCGAGGCTGCCCAGGCCTCGGCCTCTGCTACCAGTGCCGCCCCAACCCCCTTGCCGCGTCGCCGTGGCTCCACGTACCAGCCCTCGATGTATCCGATACGCCCCGGGCGACAGCCCTCTGCATTGAGACGGATGCTGGCCTCGAGAAAACCGTGGACCTTCCGGTCAGATCCGACGGCGACAAAGACCCGATTGAAGTCGCTTTCCGCGAGGATCTCGGTCACCTCTCGCCGGTGTTGGTCGGCCGGACAATGGGGCCAGAGCTCCCCTCGCAGCCGCATCCATTGATCGATCTGTGTCCTTTTCAGCAATACGACACGCATCGGTAGCAGCTCCTCATCCTCGGCCCGTTCCCATCACAGGCCATGCTGTGCGGGACGGAAGGGGCATACGAGGGCATCCTTGCGGAGGCCGAGGAAACTCGGGCGTATCGACGTCCCAGCGTCTGACCAGGTGGTTCTGAATCCCATCCCCCGTTCATCGCCACCGCTTGCCGACGGGCTGGAAGCAGCTTGCCTATTCTCCAGCGACTCAGCGGGCAGGGCAAGCCTTCGCACGCTGAAGGAGCCGTCCCGCGGGACCAAGCAGGAGAGGATATCCGCCATGACGCCTGTGGAAGTAGCCTCCCAGCAATCGCCCAGCCGAGGGATCGCTCCAGGGAACCCCTCGGCCACAGCCGACCTAGCCATCCACGTCGGGCGGCCGCTCCCTGGTCCGTTTCGCCGCGGCTCGATGGCGCTTGCCGACCAACCTCCGCTCAATGGCTGCCCGCGTCGGCCTGGTCTTCTGCCGCGGCTTTGGCCTTTCGGCCGCCCGGAGCATCAAGCCCACCAGCCGGTCGATGGCGTCTTGACGGTTGCGTTCCTGGCTCCGGAACCGGCGCGCGTAGATCACCAGGATGCCATCCTTCCCGACCCTGCGCCCAGCCAAACGGACAAGGCGTTCACGCACCTCTTCTGGCAAGGAGGATGATCCTCGGACATCGAAGCTGAGTCGCACGGCCGTCGAGACCTTGTTGACATTCTGTCCTCCGGGTCCCGCGGCCCGCACAAAATCGAGGCGGAGTTCGCTCTCCCGAATGCTGATGTCGGAGGTGATCGTGATCATGGGCATCGACCGCTCACGTTCGATCTCGGACTCGTCGCCAACCGTGCCGTCTCGGCCGCCAAGCGTGACGACGACCCCGGTTGGCAAGTAGGAGACACGCTCCGCTGGTGCGCCTGACCTCGCGACAGCCGACTCGCGACCCTTCGAACCGAAACCTCCAACGGCCTTGACCTGAGCGCCGCACCCGCAAAGGCTTACTCCCTCGCCTGGCCGCCGAGACCCTCTTCCTCCCGCAACCACGAGGCAATCTGTCCAGCCAGGCTCCTCCCTACCCCTGGCAATCCTTGCAGTCCAGCCTCACCTTCCGCGGCCAAGATCTCAGCCACGCTCTGCTGCGACTCATCGACGGTCCAGGCTGCCTTGCGGTAGGCCCAGATGCGGCTGTCACTTGCCCCCTCCAGTTCGAGGTCATAGGTCTTGAGAAAGAGGCGCTCCGCCACCCGCTTGTTGACAGCCAGCGGCCCCGGAGGGATGTGGCGTGGCATGCGATCGAGCAGACCATGTTTGGCGCACAGCTCCCTGACCAGAAGACCCAGATGAGCATTGTAGGATCGCAGGGGACCATACTCGGGGCGCCCACCCACTTCCCAGTGATACAGCTTCCGCCAAGGAGGCTCGAGTTGCGGATCCATCCGGCGGGCTGCTTCCAGGGTGCGCTCCGCCTGCGGGCCATCCATGGTCAAGCCGCCTCCAAGGAGACAGGATCCACCGTGGTCTTTGGTGGCGCGCACCAAGGCTTCCAAATGAGCCTCGTCGTCGCCCGCGAAAGGGATGACCGGCATCATTGAAGTGCCTACGAGGATGCCGGCCGTCGCCAGCTGCTCCATCGCCCGCAATCGCCGCCAGACCCCGGGACTGCGAGGCTCAAAAGCTCGCTTGAGTATTGGGTCGACATTGCTGATGCTGAACAGGACCCCAACCCACGCTCGCCGGTTGATTTCAACAAGCAGATCCAGGTCTCGCGCGACAAGTGGCGAGCGTTCGATGATGAAGAGCGGAAAGCTGAGATCCCGCACGACTTCCAGCATGCCGCGGGATAGCCGATAGCGGTCCTCTGCCGGTTGCTGCCAGTCGCCGCAGGCGATCACCTCGCGCTCCAGACGGGAAAGCTCCTTCCGCAGCAAGTCAACCGCGTTGACCTTGACCTGGATCACGGTGTCGAACGTTTCCGGGTCGCGCTTACCCAGGTAGCGACTTCCTCGGGAATAGCAGAATTCGCAGCCGCTCCGGCAACCGATGTAGGGGTGAGCCGTGTACTTCCCCCAGAACCACGGACCGTCCACATGTCGATGGATGTTGACGATCTTACGGGCCTGATACTCCCGGAACTCAAGCTGCATCAGGGACCGACCTCCAAGGCCCGACGCCTCTGCTCATCCGAGAGGTAGGTCAGGGCCTTGCGCAGCATCAACGCTCGGTGGGGTCGCTTGCCTGGCACAATCTGAGTGGCAAGCCAATGGGTGACCAACTCAGGGTAGTGCTTGCCCAGCGTCTTCAAGCCCCACCCCACACCTTTGACCGCGTCGATGTCCCGCTCTTCAAACATGGGCTCCAGGAGGCCGAGGAGGGCTTCAGCCACGGGGGCGAGTTCCTTCACTCCCCGTGAGCGTTTTGCCCAGTAGTGAACGGCGACGCCTGTAGCTCGCCGGACCCACCGGCTGGGGTCCTCGCGCCATGGCCGAAGAAGGGACAAGGCGCGAGGGAAGTCCATCACCAAGGCTGGGCCCGGAGCCCGCTCTGCCAGGATGTCGGCCGCATACCAGACATCCGCCTGAACCAGGAATGCATGAGTCTGGGCGAAGGCCCAGTCAAAACCCCGAGACATCGAGGCCTCAAGCGAGGATCCGATGATGACCCACCCGCCCTCCGTCCCGGCGGAGGCAACATGCTCGAGGAAAGCATCCAGCGTCTCTTGCGGACAGACCCCGATGGCATGGCCGATGCGTCCGAGCAAGGTGAACGGCGTCCGCTCGGCGAGGACCGGGGCAACCAAGGCATAGGCCCCCTTCACCTGCCCGGCTTGGATCCTGGTGGAGAGGCGCTCACCCAACTCAGCCGCTTCTCGAGTGCGCATGTGTTCCTCTGTTGCTCCAACCGCCACTTGTACGGATTCTCTCCAGGAAGCAGGGCTTCTTCATCACACTCCTAGCGAGCGAGTGAGGCGGCCCTTTTGGCTTTCCGCCTCTTCGCAACGCCGCTCTTCAGCTTCAAGCCGACCAGACGTTTCACGGCCGCGGCGTCTCGGGCGAACCGGACAGGGACGAAGAGCCATCGGCCTTCCGGATAGGGATGGGCGACCTCGACGATCTCCCGGACGCTTCTGGGAAGCCGGAGAGCCCGCGCCTGTTCTACTTGCTCCTCTGTCAGAATGATCTGGACGGTGAGGGCCTCAACCCCCGGGTAGAGCGAGAGGAACGCCTTGCCCGACTTGCGGAATCGCATCGCCCAGCCGTAGTTCTTGCCGTAGAACTTCCACTCCCCGGGCTTCCCACACGCCTCTTCGCCATGGTTCGCCAGATCCTTCCACAGAGGGGCCTTGGATCCAACGCTGGCCTGGAAATCCTGGGTGGAGGGAGGGCGCTGCTTGTCTGTGAATGCCCCCACGCTCATCTCGTGTCTCCCTTGACTGGCATCCTGGGGAGGAATCTCCCCGTTTTCTTCATGTACTCCAAGTAGTGGCCGCCGAACTGCTCGATCATCATCTGCTCCTCCCTCGGCACCCGAGCCGACAAGCCGGCCACCGCCGCCAACGTGATCAGGACGAAGGCCCAGTTTGCGCTCACCAGGGCCAGGGCCGCTCCCAGGCCGAACACGGCCGTGTACATCGGGTGCCTCACATGGGAGTAGGGCCCGCTCGTCACCAGAACGTGCTCCTCACGCAGCTGAAGCTGGGCGGACCACTGCTTGCCTAGCTCCGCCTGCGTCCAGGTCAGAAGAGCAAGGCTGGCAAGTCCCAGGCCGAACCCGCCCCAACGCATCCAGCCCGGCAGAGGAAAGTGCAGCGGGCGCACCCAGGGCGGGTTAAGGGCGTAGATGACAAGCAGGCTGATGAGAAAGAAGAAGGCGAGCACCCGAGAGGCGAACATCCCTCTACCCTCGCGCTCGACAGCGGCCCGGTCGGGCATGATCCGCTCCCCCGCGCTGCGCACCCGGATTGCGAAGAAGACCCGGATCAGCGAGAGGAGCACGAGGAGCGTCCAGAATGCCGTGCGGAATACGTTCTCCCCGCTCATGACCTTCCCTCCCTCTCTGCGCAGCTTTGGCCCGGGGCATATGCAGCTCCGGCCGCTCATCCCAGCCGGGCAGCCCCGACCTTCAGGCGGACGACCTCATCCCTCGTAGCATAATTGTCGTTCGGCATTGTAGCCGCGTCGAGGCTCCGCCGGATGATTCCGCCTCACCAATACCTGCACGTCAGGGCCAAGCCCGGTTTGATTCTTGAGCCCGGCGGCTCCAACGCCCCAGACCAGCAGGAGCGCCTCGCCCCTGCGGATGCAGGGAACGAAACCTGAGCTGTCAGGGGTAATCAGCGGTGATCCGCCCATCGGCCAGAGCCTCGCTGAATACGGCGATCGTCTCAGCCACGCCGCTGGCCAGAGGAGTCTGGGGGAGCGGCCCAAGCGCCTTCTCCAACGGCGTCCGGTCCACCTCGGCCGGGAATGGCAGGGGGGTGTCGTCGAAGGTGATCCGGCCCCGTGCGGAGGGTTGCGCTTGCTCAATGGCCCGGATGATCGCTGGCATATCAACCGGATTCCCGGCGGTGTTGAACACATCAGCCCCTTCGCAGGAGCTGCGGGCCGCGCGGATGAACGCCTGTGCCACGTCATCGGCGTATTCGAAGCCGAACCGTCCCCCGTAGGATATCCGATACGGACGACCGGCAGCAGCCGCCAGCATCGCCTTGGTCGGCGTCGAGGTCATCCCTTGGTCCCGCCCGGGCCCATAGACGACATACGGCCGCAGTCCGATGCTGCTGGTGCCGCTCTCCGACCAGTAGAGGCGGGCGGTGCCCTCATTGGCCTGCTTGTAGACCCCGTAGTGGGACCTCGGTTTGAGGACGGCGTCATGCGAGAGTGGACCTGGGGCGTACTCCTCGCTGCGGCCGTAGACGGCCATGCTGCTGGCATAGACCACGCGATGGAGCCCCGATCGCTTGACCGCCTCGAACACATTGACCGTCCCGACGACGTTCACCTGCGCCCCTCGCACTGGGTCGGCTTTGCAGAAGGGCAACTGAAGGGCCGCCAGGTGGATGACATGGGTGGGCCGACATGCCTCCACCGCCCCGACGACTGCGTCAAGGTCGGCTACATCCGCCTTGATGAAGTGCACTTGGGCGAGCTCGTCGGCGTTCAGGATGAGCTGCAGGCGATGCAGGCTGCCACTCATACTCAAGGCCGCGGTCGGCACGTTCTGCCGGACCAGATTACGGACGACCCAAGCGCCGATGCAGCCCGAGGCGCCAGTAACCAGGAACCGCTCGGCGGTCATCCGGTAACCTCCGCCACTGCAGTCCAGTTCTCCGTCAGCGACATCTCCGGGCGCGATGGCTGATGGAAGCCCCGAGGCCACGCCTGTTGCAGCCAAGTAAGGCGATGAATGATCTTTCCCATCCTGGTGTTCTCTCGAAGCGGCGCCGAACCCCGCTCGCCCCAGGCTCCTATTTGGCTACCCAGCCGCAATCCACCAGTAAGTCTGTTCCGGTGATGAACGAAGCGCCGTCGCCGGCGAGGAAGAAGATCGCCTCGGCGATCTCCGCTGGATCCGCCCAGCGCTTGAACGCCTGCTCAGCTTCGCGTTCGGTTTTCACCTGCTCAAATGGCAGGCCGGTACGCTCAGATTCGATGGCGATGTCGCCGCGCAACATGGGCGTGTCCACCGAGCCTGGGCTGATCGAGTTGACCCGAATGTTATAGGCCGCCACTTCCCAGGCCAGCGCCCTCGTCAGGGCAAGGATTCCGCCTTTGGTCGCCCCATACAGGACATGATCGATCTGTCCGACATGCCCCGAGACCGAGGCCATGTTGACGATGGCCCCGCTCCTCTGCTGCTTCATGATCGGCAGGACATGCTTGCACAGGAGGAAGGTGCCGCCCAGGTTGGTATTGATGACCTTCTGATACTCATCCCAGGTGATCTCATCCAGCGGCTTGACCAAGACCACTCCGGCATTGGTGACAAGGACATCGATCCGCCCGTATCGGGCGCTCACCTGGCCCACGCGGTCCTTGACTTGATCCTCCTTGGAGACATCGCATTGGAGGAAGGCGCTCTCACCGCCGGCGGCGTTGATGGCGCTGCACAATGCTTGGCCTTCCTCCAGAACATCAAGGACTGCCACGGCGTAGCCCTTCCGGGCAAACAGCCGGGCGGTCGCCGCGCCAATGCCCCTGGCGCCACCGGTGATCACCGCGACCTTCTTGTCCGCAGCCATTCTGCCCTCTCCTACAACCCGATGATCTGTCTGGCCTCGGTCGCCGTGGCCACTCGCCGGCTCACCGAGCGAGCGATATCGGCGGCGGCGGAGACCAATTCGTGGGTGGGCACGATGGCCCCACCTCGGAATGGATGGTCTTCCGTCCCCACGCGGACGTGGTCGCCCCTGACAATTGCGGCCGACAGGATCTCAATCTGCTCCGGCCCCATGATACTGACATTGACAACGCACCCCTCGGGCAGGAACCTGCGACGGTAGAGGTACTCCTCGACCGTGGGCGGTGACCATGTCCCCCCCGGCCATCCGAAGAAGAGCGTGGTGAAGTACGGAGGATTCACGACGCCTTGCGCGATGAGATACGACAGGTTCCAGATCGAGCCCGTGCTCCAGACCTCGAACTCGGGCCGAACCCGGTGCTCGTCACACAGCTGCATGTACTTCACGAGTTCCTGGCGGGGGTGCAGCACGTGGAAGTCCTTGCCCACAAAGGCCTCGTCGTGGTGGCTGAGCATGATAGAGACCATGTCGGCTTCATGCAGGAACACGTCCATCCGCTCCTCAATCTGCAGGCTGGACATCCCGCACTGGACGACGATGCCGGACTGACCCCGGATGGCCTCGATGGTCTCGACCCAGCGCCCATCCGCGTGCGTGTGACACACTGTCGCCCCCCGCTCCTCGCACAGGCGTGCCTCGACGGCGATCTCCTCAGGGGTTCTCGGGTAAGGAACCTCTGGTTTCAGCCAGCAGATGTTCGCGGTGGCAGTAATGATGAGAGGATCCACGCGACTCTCCTTCCCATCGTGGCGAGCAACGGCCCTGCGCTTCCCGAAATGGCTATGCGCACAAAGTGACGGTGTCCGCTATGCCTGGGCCTTTTCAATCCACATGCATGGACATTTCATCTTTGGCTCCTCGGGCGGCCTGCTAGAACCGCCAAAGCATGCAGCCGCCGCCCGATCCAAGGTAGCCATCGATTGCGGCGCGCATCTCATTCTCATCCGGCCACAAGAAGATGAGCTGAGAACGCTGGCAGGCGAATGCGTCCTGCCACCCTTTCAGCCCAGCCGGACTGATCGGGATCGAGTGGGGTTGCGCGTTCGGCGGTATCCACTCCTTGAGGTCGTACTCCTTCCGGCTCACGTACGGGAAATCGACGTAATGCCAAATCGGGACGCCAAGTCTCTCGGCGGCTCTGCGAACTAGGACATGGTCGCGATGATTCCCTATGGCGAGCGGCGCCACGAGTTCGCCGTCCTCGGGGACGTTCTTGCGCAGGAAGTCCGCCACGGGGGGAATCAGGTAGGACTCCGTCGGCTCCAACGGCCCGAGGTTGTCATCGGGCACCTTGACGACTGCCTCCTCCGTCCCCGGTAGATAGCGGTAGATGTTGTCGGGCACCGTGAACCGGACGAACGACGCCCCCAACACCCCACAACAGGCGGCGTCCTCTCGGCTGCGCTTGAAGGGCACGTCCTCGCCGAGCTCCCACAGGATGTGCAGCATCTGGGCGTAGTCCGTGAGGGGCCGACCGGCAGGCGGCTCGCCGGCACAGATGGTCCAAATCTCGACGGAATCGCCCCGCCTGGCCTGCTCCCAGATCATCCCCCCTGCGGAGAGGACAACGTCGTCGAAGTGCGGAGAGAGGTAGATCCACTTGCCCATGTGTGTTTCCGCCGTTCATGACCCTAGCAGGGTGATGAAAGACCGGCTTGCCAGGAGAAGAGAACCGCACATCCGAATTCCTATCAGGAGGCAGGGCCTCTTCATCAGACTCCTAGGCAATTGCCCCGGCGCGGATCCGTCCGTCAAGTTCCCTCTGCGGGACCCTCGTCTGGAAGACGATACCACCGAGCAGGTAGAAGACCGCGGCGATGAGCAGTAGGAGGATGAAGCTCTCGGCGGTTGCCGCGCCACGCATGTTGAGGATGGCGCCGAACAGCAAGGAGGACACGGCGCCAGACACTCCTGTTGAAAGGTTGCTGTAGGCCATGTACTGCCCGGCTTCATCTTTGGGAGAGAGGTCACTCGCCATGGCGGGGATGACCGCGACGACCGGGCCGGTGGCGATGGACCGGACCCCGACCAGCACCAGGAAGAGGATGAAGTCGCGCGTCATCGCCATCAGCACCGTTGTCAGGGCAGAGCCGAGCGCGCCGAGCAGGATCAAGCGGCGTCTGCCGAACCTGTCGGAAAGCAGCCCCGTTCCCACCGCCGCCAGCATCGTGAGCACCAGGCTGACCAGACCGAATATCCGCAAGCCGGCATCAGGATTGGCCAACCCCAGGTAGATCCTCAGGAAGTCTCTGGCGAAGTACTGCAGGCTGTTCAACCCCATGTTGACCAGAAAGGCACTGAACACAAGCCAGAAGAAGACCGCCACGCGCGTACGGACGGAGAACATGCCTCGAAAGGCCTTCCACAGGCTGATCCGCTGGACACCCTCGGCCGGCTTGTCGTACGGCCGGATGGTCAAGGCGTTGACGATTCCGGTAGCCGCAAAGACCGCTCCCATGACGATCAAAGCCGTGCCCGCCTGGTCGATCTCGTTCAGGTAGGTCACGACGACGAAACCGACTGCAGCGGCGACAAGCGTGAACAAACCCTGCAACCCGGACGCCAAACCGCGCTGGTTCTCAGGGACGGTATCCACCAGGAGAGGCCACCAGGCGCCGTTGGCGACGTTGGTGAAGAACTGCATCCCCAGGTAGCTGATGGCGATCGTGGGCAGGGACAGGTGGAAGATGCCGGCGCAAGCGATGAACGGCAGCCCCACCAGCGCACCGATCAGAATGGCCGGTCCCCGCCTTCCCCACCGGCTGGTGCTGTGATCGCTGATGATGCCCGTGAGGATGCTGACCGTGATGCCGACGAAGGTCGAGAAGAAGGCGATCACCCCGACGGTCAAGCTCGAGTATTCGGGGGCGACGACCCGTTGGACCAGGGGAAGCAGCAAGATCGAGTTGTAGGAGACCCAGACGAAGTTCGCCCCAAACATCAGGCTGGTCATCCCGAGCAGGTATCCGATGGACCGTCTGGGGACAGTTGCGGTGCCCGTAGTCATGGCTGGGTTCCCCCGCTTGTGGATGGGACGGAGGGTCTCAGGTGCCCCGCCTATCCCAACGCAGTGAACATGGAGTGCGGCCCGACCTGCGCCCAGATCCCCGCCCGGGAAGGCCAGACCAGACTCTCAGCAAACGGATCTGCGCGCCTAGAGCATCAGCTTCTGCAGCTTCATCAGGTCTTCCATGGAGCCCTTGGTTTGGATCTTGCGCTGCATGTAGGCGGTCATGGGGTTGAGCTTCTTGTCCATGACGCTAGCCAGGATCTCGGTCGTGGTGATGACCGTGATATCCGGCTTCTCGAGCGTTTCCTTCGCCACAGTCGCAGACGGGCCCTCGACAAAACGAATGACCCAATCCTCGTTCGTGTCGGTGAACTTGAAGAGCATGTTCTTGGTGAAACTCTTCAAGCTGGCCTGCACGCTGGGAACCGCAAGCCGGTCGATGATCTTCTGGAGATAGGGCTGAATGTCTGCCATGGTGCGCTCTCCTTTCCTCCATCCCGATGTAGTCTTCCTTCGCGCAGGTACATCTCATACTGGAACCCAACGATGATCGTTTCTTGCGGACTCGTAGGCTTTCTCAATCACCCGGACAGCATAGCAGCAGTCCATCGGATCGACCGTTGGCGGCCTATCCTGCCAGATCCCCTGGACAAAATCCTTGACCCCCTCGACGATTGAGGCATAGTGCCAGCCCATCGGATCGTAGGCGACGCCAGCGATCGGCGACCCGTCGAAGTCGGTGGGGTCGACGTAGAGCTTGGCCGGCGGGTTGGCGAGTTGGTCGATGATCAGGGCGCCTGTCTTCCCGTAGACCTCCAGCCGCTCGCTGTGAGGGATCTCGGTGGTGAAGCTGAAGCTGCTCAGGAAGTGCGCACCGTTGGCCAGGCGGCCGCGGACGTCGGCGTTGTCTTCGACCTCGCTACCCGTCTGGTAGATCTGGGACGTGAAGGCCGCCAACTCCTCGATCTCGCCAAACAACCACTTGAGCAGGTAGAACGTGTGCGGGCCAGAATCCAGCAGCGCCCCGCCGCCATACTCGGCTCTCTTCCCCCAGAAATCCTCGCTCGAGAGTCGGATACGCTCATTGGCTGGCAGAAACGTGCGCACCAGCGTGATCTCGCCCAGCCTGCCCTCGTCGAGGACCTTCTTGGCCTCGACGTAGGCCCGGATGAAGCGGGTGTTCTCGGCCACGCTGAAATGGACGCCCGCCTCCCGCGCGGCGCGGCAGATCTCGAGACACTCTCGAACCGTTGGCGCGATCGGCTTCTCCAGCAGGAGATGCTTCTTTGCCGCCAGGACGTCCATGGCGACCGGATAGTGAAGATGATGGGGAAGCAGCACATCGACGAGATCGACATCCCTATCGGCGAGCAGCTCCCCGTAGTCGGCATAGACCCGTGCTTCGGACAGCATGGCCAGGTTGCGGGCGCTCTCCTCCTCCACGTCGCAGACCGCGACCACCCGAGACATCTCCGCTGCTTCGTCAAAGCCGGCCGCGTGTATCGGGGCGATCAGCCCGGCTCCGACGATACCCACACCGATTCTCTTGGGATCCATTGTGCTTCCCACGGATCAGGAAAACCTGCGCTCGATGATCTCCGGCGGCAGGCGGCTGAGCTGCTCCGGCTCGCCATCGGTCACTTCGAAGGTCTCCTCGTCGCCGATCATTACGCCTTCGTCGCTGCCAGAGTAGAGCTCGATGTTCAAGACCATGCCCTTCTCTACCACGGTAGGATCGTCGCCCAGAATCCAGTGCTCGTCCACCTGCAGGCCTATGCTGTGCCCGACATGCAAGAACAGAGGCTCCACCCCGACCTTGGCGTAGAGCTCGTAGGCATGGGCGTGCAACTCGGCAAAGGTCTTGCCCGGCCGAAGCGCCTTGCCCATCTCGGCGACTACCCAGCAGAGCTTCTGGTGGAGTTGCCTAAGAGTCTCGGGAGTCGGCCCCGTATACGCCAACCGCCGGTTGTCCGAGACGTAGCCTTCATACACCGCGCCCAGGTCCAGGGTGACGACCTGGTTCTCCTCCAGGGTTTCGCCCAGTGCCACTTCGGGGTTGGCCGACCCGAAGGCCACTGTGACGTGGTCAACACCCTGCGCGCCATTCTTCATCATGCGTATCTTGGCCTCCTGGATCAGCTCCAGCCGGCTCATCCCCAGCCGCAGATTCTGCGCCAGCTCAAGCACCGTCTGATCGACGATCTGCGTGCTCCTCTTGATGCGGTCAATCTCGGCCCGGGATTTGACGAGCCGCAGCCGGTGGATCAGGTCGTCCACGATTTCAATGTCAGCAGGCCGGGCATGCTCCTGGATCAGCTGGATGGCGTAGAAGGGGAACGTCGATTCAACGCCGACCGTGCAACCCGGGCTCAACTTCTCCTGGACCAAGGCCTTCAGCTCGTCCACCGACATCGGATAGGTGAAGAATGCACGCACCTCGTCGGCGCCGTAGTCGAGGCCCATGGAGGCTGCGCCCCAGCACAACAAGGTGATACGCCCATCTTTTCCAATGAACGTGAAGAAGGGCAGCTGGTTGCGCAGGGCATACACGATCGGATTGCCGCTGCTCGGTAAGGTGGGATAGCCGGTGGTGTAGAAGACGTTCTCGGGCGAGGACAGGAAGATCCCGTCGAGATTCCTTTGCCTCATCAAGGTTGACAGGCGAGAACGGTCCAGTCCGATCGGCTTGAAGGCATCATCCGACATGGTCTCCCTCCCTGCCAATTGACACGACTTCGGTTGCCTACAGTGGGACAGGCTGGCCCAGCTGGACGGACCTCTCCGCCGCCTCTGCCGCCTTGAGGGCATACAGCGCGTCCAGCGGATCGATGAGCGGCGGCCGCCCGTCGGCAACCGCCGACACGAAGTCCTTGACCTCGGCGATGATGGAGTTGTACTTCCAGGCAAAGGGGTCGAAGGGAACGCCTTCAACGACTGTCCCCTCGAAATCCCCGGAGCCCTGGAAGTACTTGGCCACCGGGTTGGCAAGCTGGTCGATGACAAGGCCCCCCTTGCTGCCGTAGACCTCCAGCCGCTCGGTCCACGGGATCTCGATGGTGCAGCTAGTGAACAGCTGGAACTCTGCCCCGTTGGCCAGGTGCCCCAGCATCAAGCCGTTGTCCTCGGCTTGTCCTTCCGGGATGAGGCGGGAGGCCATGCCCCGGACGTCCCGCACGCCGCCGAAAAGCCACTTGAACAAGTAGAAGTTGTGGACCGACGAGTCGAGGATGACCCCGCCGTACGGCAGCTTGCCGTGCCACAGGGCAGGGTCCTTGATCCGGTGCACCTCGCTGCCAGCGATGAGCGTGCGGACAACCCAGATGTCCCCCAACAAACCTTCGTTGAGGATCTCCTCGGCCTTCTGATAGGCGGTCACGAAGCGCGTGTTCTCTGCCACGCCGAGTGTTACGCCTGCCTTCTGAGCTGCATCGATCAGGTCTAGGCCCTGCGAGGAGTTGACGGCGATGGGCTTCTCAACCAGGACGTGCTTCCCCCTCTGGATAGCAGCCAAGGCCACCTCATGATGCAGGTGGTGAGGGACGATGATATCCACCATATCGATGTCGGAGCCGTCCAGCAACTCCTGGTATCCCGCGTAAGGCCGAGCGCCATAGAGCAGGGACCGGTTGGCCGCTTCTTCCTGCCTAATGTCGCACATGGCGACGATCTGGCACGAGTCCTTCATCTCGCTGTAGGCGGCCTCGTGAGAGAAAGAGATCGCCCCGAGACCGATGATCCCAACTCGGACCTTGTCGCCTGCCATGGGGCTCTCCGTGGTCTGCGTTTGACCGCTCGGTCGGATCCCTCCTGCCTGGGCAGAGGACCGATCCGACCGTCGATTCGCCCGTCAGCGCAAGTCTGGCATTGAAGCCAGGGCCTGTCAAGACGCTCCCCTTTTCAATGAGGGTGGAGAGGGGAAACCACCGGTCGGCGGGCCGACGGCGGCAGACCCCGCGCTTACCCCCAAAGAAACATGGACATCACAGCCAGGAAGATGCGGTGCTGGGTCGTCGTCCAGACGATGGTAGGGCGATCCCCACGGGGCACGAGAAGTGAATGGAAGCCTCGTCTGCCCTCATGGAGGTACGAGGCTCCTTCTCCCCGAGGAAGGGGTAGCTCTGGGCTCCCCAGGGGTCCAAGCTTCTCCGCCGAGATTCCCGGATGGATCCGTAGGCATCACAAGCCTGCTCTCCCCCCGCCTTGCAGCGCAGCCCGTTACCCGCCGGCAGACCTTCGGCAGGACACCCTTTCGCCATGGGGAGGCTACAGCCGCAGGTAGATCTTCTTGCGATCGAGAGCATAGGCGACCGCCAAAACGAGCGCAACCGTGGCCAAACTGCGTGCCAGTTCTGCGTAGATCCCAAGCGTCGGCGCCGATCCGCGACCCAGACTCCCATCGATCAGGAACAGGAACGCCAGCACGGGGAATAGCAAGTACATCGTTATCGGATTCCTGCCGATCCACACAAACGGGCGCGCCCAGGTGCGGAAGCCCCAAACCTCGATGACTTGATGGAAGGCCGCCAGCAAGATGGAACTGTAGCCCCCGGCAACCAAGACATAGGAGGACGTCCAGATCTTCTTGACCACCGGGAACTGGTTACCCCAAAGGAAACCGAGGGCGACGCCGACTACACCGAGAATCAAGAGCCGTTTCACCTTCTTCTGGCTGGGAACCGTCGCGTTCTTGAGCAGGCGGCCGGCAAAGACGCCGAGAAGGCAGCTAGCGATGGCCGGCAGGGTGCTCAGAATACCCTCGGGGTCATGGTCTCCGTCGTACTTCCAGAAAGGCAGAAAGCGGCGGTCGATGTAGTTGGCCAGGTTATGGCCTTCCTGGAAGTTGCCCGCCCCTTCGCCTGGAACAGGAACGAAAGTCATCAGCGCCCAGTAGCCGACCAGCAGGACACCGCAGGCGATGACCTGACCTCTGGGTCTGAGGGCGCAGTACAGGATCCCGGTGAACAGATAGCACAGGGCTATCCGCTGAAGGACGCCGAGGAGGCGGATGTCGCCGGTGCCAAACAGGGGCCCGCTGGAGTAGACGACCCCGATGACGAAGAGCAGCAGGCTGCGCCTCAGGATCCGCTTCAACGCCGCGTCTCTGCCCTTCTCCGCCAGAATCCGATCCAGTGAGAAGACCAGGGAAACGCCGACCAAGAACACAAAGAGCGGGAAGATCAGGTCATAGAAGGTCATACCTTCCCAGTCCCGGTGGTCAAACTGTGCCACCAGGAAGGCCACCAGGGCGCTGTGGTTGACGGTAGCCACCGAACGGATCAGCTCTCCCCCGCCCACGATCCAGAACATGTCGAAGCCACGCAGCGCGTCCAGCGACATCAGCCTGGGAGTGGAACGGGGGCGAGGAAGAGCGCTACCGGCTTGTGAATCGACCGGGACTCGCGGAACCATACGGCACCTTTTCTGATCACTTGACCCGCGACCAGTTCACCACCCAGAAGCCCGCGACTAACGTCGTCTTCTGATCGGGCTGGACTCTCAGTTGGTGCCCGAGCCCTTCTCGCTACGGAACGGCAATTGCAGCGCGGCGACCCCTGGTCACGGGAAGTGGCCCGCTGGTCAGTCTCCGGCGTTCGGACGACTTGACCAGTCCATCTCCGTGCGCGCCGCCAGGCAACAACGGTGTGACGCCCCGCGTGCTGACCAGAACTGCGCCGCCGCGACATCCGGTCCGACCAGGTGACGATTCGAGACTCGCCCTCACCCTCACAAGCCAGCGCGCGGTCTAGCAGGTCGGCGCAAGGCCTCTATCCGACAAACCCCCACATGGCAAATGCACCTGCCAGGAAGAGCCATAGAGCCACCGACGGATAGAGGATCAGCCGGTTGACCAGGGGCTTGCGGGACAATTGACCCAGGACCATGAAGGCAGGGAACAAAAGGAGGTCATAGCGGGCCTCGCCGACAAGCGGCTCCAGGACAAGGATCTGAGAGAGGTTGAGGACAGGGACGCTCCAGTAGTAGGACCGCGAATGACAAGGGTAACCTTCTCAGGACAAGTACCCCGAGGACCGCAAAGGCCAGGACCAGACCCAGGTCGAGGTACTCGATAGGGAAGGCGACTCGGTTGAAGACCCGCTGGATGGTCAGCAGAATACCGCTCCAGGGCAGAGCCGGGACGCGCCTCCAGTAGCTCCACACGACCTCAGTCAAGGGTGGGAAACCCTCGCAGGCGCGCCAAGCCCAATAGGCTGCGAATCCGAGAACAGGGGCGCCAACCGCGAGACCGGACAGAAGGGACGGCCGAATGCTCCGCTTCGCCTGGAGCCATACCTCAACGAGAAGAGTGAGGGCGATCGCCACGCCCTGGACACGAACAAGAGGACAGACGAGGGCCGCCATGGCGGCAATGCCCCATCGGCCGCGGCGTGCACTCCAGAAGGCGAATACGGAGAGCAGAAGCGCCAGCGACTCGGTGTACGCAACGAGCAGGAAGAAGGCGGTGGGGAAGAACACCAGATAGGTAGTCGCGCGCCTCGCCGTATCCTCTCCCAACTCGTCGGAAAACAGCCTGTAGCACACGGCTATCGCCAGGAGTGCGGCCGCGTTCGAGACGATGAGACTCGCCAGTAGGTAGTTGCCCCCAACCAGGATCCCCACCAGTCAGACGAGCAGTGGGAACAGCGGGTAGTAGGCTGTAAGGTCTGGCGAGGAGTAGCCGCCGGCGGCGATGCGGAGGTAGTAAATCGTGTCGTGGCGTTGCCAGACGCCGAGAAGCATCCCGGAGAGTCCATGGACGACGGGCTCGACGCCGAAGTAGGGACGGGCGATTGGATCCGGCTCCGTCGGGACTGCACCCAGCTGCCAGAGAGCGATCCCCAGCCCGGAAAGCGTGAGGCGGGCGACGAGGAAGAGCCCAACAGGCCACAACCAGGGAGAGCGGGGTGCCAAACCGGCAGGCGGCTGCGCGTTCGCCGTCACTTGTCTGCCAACCTCCTGGCTGGGGAGAAACCCCTTGCCGCTGCACCGCGTGGGTAGCGCGATCGGGCCCACCAGCAACATCGAGGGTAGCGGTCACCCTCCTGGCTCGGTCCGCCTCAAGGCATCTGACCAGGCGGGCAGCCCGCCTGTGGCGGATTTCCGCCCGCTGACATTCCCGGGTCTGTCGGGGCACAGGGGCTATTCTGGAGTGTACACCCGAAGGGCGAGGCGAGATGGGACCGCATATTGTTCTCGCCATCCTTGGGCTGGAGCCAGCTGGACTGGGCGCAGGGGGGTTGCAGGCCGGCGTGTTCACAGGCGACCCCGGCCCCGCGTCGGCTCGCCGTGGGCCGCTGCACGACTGTGCCCGTCGGTGCCACCCTGTCTCTCCGTAGAGCCCTGTTGGGTCAAACAGAGCAGCAGACGACGCGGCAACCCGGGCCGATTGGCCGAGGCTTTCCTGTTGGACGCCCCGAGTGCGCCCGGCTGCACCCGTGTCCATGGGGGAAAAGGGAGGGCTATGGGTTTCGTGCGAGACCTGTTCAGAAGCGGGAATTGGTGGTAATATGCCCGCGAAGGTAGCATGCAAGTTCTGTCTGGATGTCGAAAGACCGAGGCCTGAGCTGCAGTTGCTCAGGCCGGTTTTGTTGGGACCCGGCAACGCCGGAGAACTCGACCCCCGAGGAACGAACAGGCGCCTATCATCTTGCCGAAGGAGGCAAAACAATGTCCGATCGTATCCAAGGAACGGTCAAGTGGTTCAACGGCAGCAAGGGCTACGGCTTCATCGCTCGCGAAGGCGGCGAGGATGTCTTTGTCCACTTCTCCGCAATCCAGGGTGACGGCTATCGTAACCTGGAAGAAGGTCAGCGCGTGGAGTTCTCTGTCACGCAGGGGCCGAAGGGCCTGCAGGCCGCTTCCGTCGTTGTCCTCTAGACGACTGCCGCACCTCTCGAAGGAAGCCCCCGGGTGACGGGGGCTTCTCTTTTCCTGCACTCATCAAGTAACGGGAAGCGCCCTTGGGAGATCAACCACGGGGTGCTTCCCGCCCCAAGGCCTTCCTCAATCGACCTCTCGACACGGTCCCACGCACTCGATGTGGCGATTCTCCTCGTCCTCCATGTCCAACCAGGTCAGACACCCTCTTCCTGGTCGGCGGAACCCGCCCACCCCGTGCGCTCATTCGTGGTGGGAGCATCCGTGCGCTGTTTGGCCCCCGCTAAACGCTTGCCCGCTGCCTCTCGAAGTGACCGACGACGACCCCATCGATCTCCTTCCAGAAGGATTCCGGCGCCAACCCCGCTTGCCTGGCCACCTCTCGTTCAATCGCCTCCGGGGTACGACGGGCCGAAAACATGCGTCTCAGGAAGCCGGGGGATACCTCCTCGAGGTATCGGACGATCCAGTAGCCGCGCACCGCATGATAGGGGAAGGCCCGCGCGCTCATGCGAGACATCTCGCGGTAGGTGGGAGGCGGCCCCTTGGGCTGATAGTCCCGGAGCAACCCCAGCGATTCTTGTTGGATCGTCTGCTTCCCCAGGAATCGATCCACCGTCACCACAGCGATGCCTTCGTTGAGCCACGGAGGCAGCCTCAGTTCCGCCGAACAAGCGTGGACCAACTCGTGGCAGGTGACGTGCTGGAGATTCGTCTCCATGTCCGCCTTTTCGGCGAAGATCCGGACACTGTAGCTCTTGTCGCTCTGCTCCAACAGGCGCCGCGGCTTCAGTCCGATCGCCACTCGCCGCCCGTACCGTTGCGTCCAGGCGGCGCTGTACGGCCACGTTCTTCGGGCGCGGAAGCCCCAGAAGGGTATCGTCACCGCCAGCAGTATTCGCCAAGCCCAGGGGGCAGACTGAAAGAAGAACCCCCACCACGAGCTCATCACATAGATCCGGCATTGGGCAGGCAACCTCAGACCCCAGCTCTCTTGCACGATGGGAACCGCCTTGGCACAGGCGCTGCCGATGACGTCCGCCGTGGCCTGTTCGAGAGAATCGAAGACCAGAGTCACTCCCTCCCTCAGTGTTGACTTCATGGGGGCTTGACTTCCCTTCTCGGCCAGCAGAGCTGCGGCGCGGATCGGCATTCAGATCCGCGTGGCGCCACCGCGGCGTCAGGATTCATCGCTAGGTACGTCAAACCACGGCCATCGGGTCGCGTGCAATATCACCCCCGCCCAATTCGGGGCCTGCGTTGTCCTCGGGTATTCCCTGACCCGCGGCTCGCCGGGCCGCCCTATCACCTGCGCGCTCGCGGGTCCCCAGGGTAGTCATCTCCTACTTCCTGCCCTGAGAGACTGACGGATTCACCGCAAGGAAACCGTCTCTCGCCAGCTGCGGAACTACGTTCAGCGGGCATGCGAAGTTCATACACCTGGAGCAGAACCGCCGCCTGAGGGCGGCATAGAAGCCTGCAGTGGCAATCACCATCGCGCCGGCCAGAACGATACCCCTTCCGACCAATGCAGTCCCCAGAGGGAAGCCCCAGATGGCGGCAAAGCCACAGAGAAGCACAAACCTCTCAGCTCTCGAGAGGGGCCCTGGGCGGTATCTCCACAGCTTCGGGGAGCCGTAGTTAGCCCAGCAGCGGAGAACCCTCCCCGACTGGGCGTAGTGAGGGCAGTGGGAGCAGAGGACGCGGGTCTCGACAAGTCCAAAGAAGGCAGCGCAGCCTATGGCCCAAGGGACCAGGCATTGGGGTTGGTGCATCTGGATCGCAAGAGCCCCCAGGAGCAACCCGGGCAACGCGATAGCCATGAAACGCAAGAGATCCCAGATCCGGAAGTGGCAATGCACCACTTCTCGGACCGAGCAGTCCAGGCACCGATCATGAACACACGTCGCAAGCGGCGGCACCGTGCGCATCAACCCCTCTCCCCTTCTCTGTCCTTCATCAGAATCGACTTCACGGCCTGTTGTCGATAGCCGAAGATGCGCCTGAGTTGGAGAAGGACCGCGGGGTAGGCTATCTCCCCCAGAGGCGACAATGGCAGGCTGAAGCGCACCATGTCGTGGATAACCGTGGCCCCAGGGGGACCGTCGCGGAAAGTGTGGCGATGTGCCCATTGAGCGTAGGGGCCCTTCACTTGCTCATCGACGAATTCGTCTGGCGGCGACCATACGGTTATGCGAGTCTTCCACCGGAACGGAATCCCGAATAGGTTGAGGCGGTAGTCAATCAGGGTCCCGAGGCGCATGTCAATCGGTAGAGACGTCAGGATCGTGAAGCGAAGCTCGGGTGGAGTTGTGCGCTCCAGGTTCCCCGCTTCGGCGAAGAATGCGAAGACCGTCTCGCGCGGCAGGTCTAGCTGGAGCGAGTAGCTGAGGGTATGCTGTCCCATCGCGGTGTGGTCTTCGGAGCGATGCCACGCGGCCTGGAGCCCCGCGCCACCTTGCGTTGTCACCAAGTGTCGCGCTGCCTCCCCACATGACCCTGTCCCAGGAGCCTCGCCCCTCACGAGTGCTTAGGTGGCCCCTTGCAGGGATCGGATGTCGCGTGTGAGTCAGCCTTCGGACCACTCGGGCCGGTAGAAGGCAGAGCTCATGTCTCCGACAAACTCCGGCAAGTCATGATGACCCAGCATCTGTCGTACTGCCTGCGATTCCCCGATGTGATACCAGTAGTGATAGATGTTGCGCAGAAGCATCGTGCCGATGCTCTCGCGAACGGGCCTTCCCTCCCGTTCCAGATGGCTCTGCAGGAGCTGAGGCGTCAGGCCCTCCAGGAAGACATCCGCCGCTGCGGTAATCCCCCGCCAAGCCGACCACATCTCGTCCGGCGGGGGAGTGCTGGCTGGCTGGCCATAGCCGACGAGCGCGTTCAGCTCCGGATGCAGAGTCCTGGACTGAGCCACCAGAACCCAATAGCGGTTTTCCTGATCTGCCAGATGGCCAACCATCCAGCTGAGGCAATTCAGGGGGAGGATGCGGCGTCGAGCCTCCTCATCCCCGACTCCCTCCATACACCGCACAAACTCGGCGCGCGCGAATTGCAGTTGGCTGACGAGGAGGTGGGTAGGCATCTCTTGCTCCTTCGGCCAAGGATTTCCGGGATTGAAGTCGGCGACAAGATGTCGGGCGGCGCCGTGGTGCCTGTCGAATCTCGCTGCGCGATTCCCGCGGCTGAGACGCATCCGACCGTCGTTCGCCTGCCTCGCCTCTGCGTCCCGGTCCATCGGAAGCGCCCTGTGGGCAAGCTGGCTGCCCTGCCAGCGCACGTCAGCTCGCATCATTGCCCCTCCGGGGATCTCCAACCAGCAGGTTCCCGATCAGCGGGCGGCTACCTGTGGGGATGCCCTCGGCGCTTGCCTCTCCTGGAAAGCAGGAAGAGGAGGATGAAGGTCGACAGAGGCCAGACCCAGGCGAGGTCGCCGGGACCTCCTCGCCCGGTGAGCTCTGCCGTCCGCCCGATGCGTACAATCCGGTATCTCGCGAGCAGACGCTCGACGTCCGCGTCGGCAAGGTTCTTGGCGTTGACCCCAAAGAGGGGCCCGGCGAACCCACTGGCGATGATCACCCGGCGGAGCAAGTCCACCCGATTGGGCGAAGCGGTGGCATCCTCGGCCACCCCCGCCCACCGGCCATCGGGCAGCCAGACCTCAACCGCAGGGTTGCTCTGGAGGTTGCGATACCAGTCGGAGGTTTCGCCGAATCCGGAGGTGCAGTAGATGTCGCCATCAACAAGGGCGTAGTTGACAGGCGTCAGGCGGGGCAGGCCGGTCTTCCGCCCAGTGTGCTTGATGACCATGACGTAGCCGCCAACCCTCGTGCCATTCCCATAGGCGCCAAGGCCGAGGCGCCAAAGGAGAATCATGAATCGGTTGAAAGTCTTGAACACGACACGGAGACGCTCGATTGACGTGCTGGAAAGCTCCATGGGTGCATTCATCCTTTCTTTGATTCAGGCCGCTTCCTGGACGCTCACGGCCTCGAGCCCAGTGGATCCCTTCCCCGTTTCTTTCTGGACCCGTGAACCGGGCGAGAGGATCTGCGAACAGTGAATGACCTGGCGGCCGCCAAGGCGGTTCAGAACAGGAAGGGCGCGAACATCTTCGTTCGAGCCATGAGCCGGAGGTACTCGTCTCCGAATCTGGCCTTGTTCTCTTCTTCCTCTGTTCTGGCAGTCAGGAACAGGAAGACAGAGCCGATAACCGCCAGGAGCGCGGCCACGAATGATGGATTCTTGAGAAAGACGCCCCAGCCGAAGTACAGCAGGGAAGCATAGAGCGGATGGCGTATGTAGCGGTATGCGCCGGTGGTCACCAGGGCCGTTGTCGTCTCGATTGACCCGGATGGCTGGCCGGTCCGTCGCAGCAACGCGAACCCGTGGAGGGCCAGGAACGCGGACGCGAGCAGAAGTAGCCATGACAAGACCTGCATTGGCGCCCACGGTCGATTGAGCCAGAACCGGAGGTTGACTAGCACCAGGGCAAGCAGGAACTCAAATGCAAAGAAGCGGTAGAACCGGTATGAACGAGGATTCCGCAGCCAGGACCAGGACAGAGAGAGGATCCCGAGGGACCCGATCGCAAAGACGACGATCAGCACCAACTTGAATAGCGTCACCGCGTGTCAGCCGCACCGAGTCCGAGAGCCTATCCTCTCACGGTGCGGCCCTCGGCTCCTTTCCCTCGATTCGCATGCGATCCCGGCCGGCGTTCTGGCGGTAGCTTCGCGCAGAGCGAGCTCTCAGGCATCCTTCGTCTCTGGCGCGGAAGAGCCGGCGGAGTCGGAAGGAGCGCGATCCTCCACGACCGCGATTGCCAGGCTCCGAACCTTGACGGCGGAGGCCACGAGCCTACGGGAGACTGTCTCCAGGTACGGGGCAGCCCCTCTGCGTTCTAGAAGTCGTTCCAGGTCCTGGACCTCTTCGGGCAGGCCCAGCGGGAGTCTGGCTTGCGCCTCCTCCCTCTTGAGCTTCCTCACCTCCAGTTCGAGCTTCTGCCTGTTCAGCGGGAGGTTGTATAGCTTCTCGATGACCTGGACAATCGCCCAGACCGCCGCCGCCACGGAGGTGGCTGCGCCACCGACAACCGCAACCGTGGCGACGACCTCGAGCGGGGACTGCAGGCTGATGGCACGCATCAGCATCCGATCCGTGGCCATCAAGGGACGGCCGTTCCGATAGAGACTGAAGCGCGAGAATCGGTGCGACTTGTACTGCGGATCGACCGCCAACCTGGCGATTTCGTACAGGGAATCGAAATCGTACAGGAAGAGCGCGACGTCGGCCATGTTCGGCGCCTCGCCGATGTCGGCGGCGATTGTCAGTCTCACGGACTGCGTGGCAGGTTTTTGAGCGTCCACAGGATCGTCTCCGCTGGTGCGGCACATGACCGCAGATCGATTGGATCCCCACGGCGCCGCTTGAGCGACCCCCGGGGGGTGCACAGGGACAACGGGATCTCTGTGTTGGGCCGCCGTGGGCGTGAAGGTCCGCGCCTTCCTTTCGCTCCGGCAGCATCACAGGCGTGGCCTTCCATCGGCACGGTTACACCCTTCGGGGTCAGATAGAGGATGGATCGGGGCCTTGCCCGCACGCCTCCTGGTGCGCTTCTCTCGGGCGGCGTGACCCGGGTGCACAGTCAGCAGTCTCGAGTCGCATTGCCACTGACAAGGACCCAATAGCAGGACACCAAGATCCGTCAGTATAGTAGCCCCAACCCGTCCGGGAGGCAACAGAGATGGGAACGCGGCCGGCCCCTCGACTGTGCCGAAGCGGTGTCACCAGGCGGGATGATCTCAGCTGGTTGCCAACCGGGCGAGTTGACTGTCCGCCGTCCGGCGCCTTCGTATCCCGTGTGGCGCGCCCTGGGGGGCCCGACCGCGCCGAGCCCTCCTAACACCATCGGCCTCCAACAATCGGGAATGCGTAACAGCCCGCACCTACCCCTATCCAGCCGGATGCGTCTCTTCAAGGAGTGTGACGTAGATGCCCGGCATCAGTCAATGAGCACCTGGGGACCTCCTGTTCCGCAAGAGGCGATGCGCAGGGCCAGGTTGCGCTTCCGGCCTACACTTCGATCCCTGCCGCCCGCTTGGCCATCACCTTCCTGCTCTCCAGGTCGTAGCTCCTGTAGATGGCCATTCGCTCCGCCTCCGGTGATCCGCCGCCATGCACCCCAGCCACCATGAGCAGGCCGGCGAACTTGGAGGCGGTCATGTCCTCGATCAGCCGAAAACAGCGGACCCGGTCATCCACGGCCACATCCGCAGGCCCGGCCAGGTACTTCTTCAGGTAGCCGCCCATCTCCGGGCTTCGATAGTCCTCCTCGGAGGGCATGGTCACCACCAGCCCGCCGGCCAGGTCCTGCAACAGCTCAACCTCATGGTGCAAATGAGTGCCGGCGTAGTACTTCCCCACGTTGGCGAAGGCCAGGTCGGGTAAGTAGGTGCCCGAGGTCATCGCCTGCCCCTTGAGGGAGGCGGCCAGGCCGCAAGCATGGACAAGTTCGGCAGTAATCATGAACTCCGTCAGCTTGTCGCGCACATGGTGGGCATTCTGGATGCCGTTGTACTCGGCCACCAGTGCCGCGGCGCCCAGAAGGATGTCGGAGATGGCCGGCTTGCAGCCGCAGTAAGAATGGCGGTGATAGGTGGCAAAGGTTTCCGCCAGATAGCCGGCCAGCTGCCACTCACCGCACAGGAAGACCCTCTCCCAGGGCACAAAGACGTTGTCAAAGATGGTCAGTGATTCCACGCTGGCATAGCGTGAACTGACGGGCGCCGCCATCTCCCGCTTGACCGCCGGCGACGCCCCCCGACAGATCATGGTGATCCCAGGCGCATCGGCGGGAACGGCAAAGGCTACGGCGTAGTCTGCGTCCTCCTCACGCATATCCCGGGTGGGCAAGACGATCAACTCGTGGGCATAGGGAGCCAAGGTGTTGTGAGCCTTGGCGCCGCGCACCACGATGCCGTCCTTCTTCCTCTCCACCACATGCAGATACAGATCGGGGTCGGCCTGCTGATGGGGTCGCAGGGAGCGATCCCCTTTAACGTCGGTCATGGCCGCGTTTGCCACCAGATCGTTCTGCTGGAAGTACTTGAGGTACTCCAGCAGGCGAGGGAAATACTGGGTGCCAAACATGCTGTCGGAGTGATGGGTGATGATGGAGAGGGCGTTGAGGGCATCCACGCCCATGCAGCGCTGAATGCAGCCTGTCGCTCGGCAGTAGAGCCGGGTCATCTCCACCTTCTTCTGCAAGTCTTGCGTGCTCTGGTGGATGTGAGTGAACCGGTTGATGGGCTGGCCGGTCAGGTGCGAGGTGGCGGTCACCATCGCCTGGTATTCCGCCTTCTGAGGCCATTCATAGGTCAGGCAGACGATGTTGACCCCTGGGACGATCTGAGGGTGTTCCCAGGGCCGCTCGATCTTCTGACCGTTCATCCACACGTTGTGTTTCATTGCCGCCAGGCTGTCGATGTACTCTTGAGGCGTTTTCATGAGCGATGCTCCTTATCGGTGTTGCAGCTTCCGCTGGTTGGCCGAGAACGTCGTCAGCCGTTGCGCCTCTGCTAAGAGCGCCTCGCACGGTCGCCGCTAAGCGGCCTCGTACTTCGCGAGCCATCGCACGGCCTGCCGCTCTCCGGCAACTCGACAGGCAAGACGAGCTCCAACGTTCCGCACGCCGGCCGGGCCAGCTGCAGCGAGAGACTGTGTGGAAACCCCAAAAATCGCGAATCGCGTTCCCACTGGAGGCGAGGATCGCGGGCCTGCAAAGCACTCTGCTCACACTTCCGTGTCAATCCGCGCTAGCCATGAGGGACAGGCCCGCACCGGCCCGACTTGTCGCACAGTCTGGCGAGTTGTTATGCCGCCGGTTGGTGATCTGGACTAATCAACGACGATCCTGACTGTGGAATGACCGCAGCTTGGACAGTGTCCCGATCGGATGGCCATCCCCGCTTCGGTGGCTTCCCAGATCTGTGGCCTCAATGTGCTAGATGGACCAAAGAGGTACAGGTGCTGCAAAGCCTCCCTTCCGAATTGAAGCCCACATTGCGCGCAGTATACTCTGTGTCTTGCGCGGACAACCTCCGCATCGGATGCTGCTAGAGCGGCTGCTAGCTGATTGAAGAAGGTCGCATAGTCCTGCATGGATATTGCGCGTTCTCCTTTCAGCGGCGCCAGCCGCTCTTCGCTGAATTCCCCAAGTGCCTGCTTACTGGCACATAGAAGATTGTTTGCCAGATTCGGATCCCTTGTGATCCTTCCGAAAGCGTCAGCAACGGCTGTGAGTACATGTGTTGCGTCGCCGACGGGCAACTCCCCTGCTAGGACTCTACTTACTTCAGTCACTGTGAGGAGCATTCTCAACGGCTCAATTGCCCGAGTGTCTCCTATACTTGCGAGAGCTTCGGCCGACACCCTTCGCATCCACGACGAATCATCCTCTAGTGCCTTGATCAGGGGTTCCACCGCCGCTTCATCACCTATCCTTCCGAGGGCTTGCGCTGCCAGCCATCTGTTGGCCATTCCCTTGTCTCTTAGTGCCTGGCAGAGGGGTTCAACAGCCGATTCCCCGATGTTGCAGAGAGCGGTCTGCGCGTTCAGCTGGGAAGGGGTATCGCCCACCTCTAATACGCCAATGAGGGGCTGCACTGCTCTTGAACGCTTTAGCTTACCGAGCGCGTCAGCCGCCTTAGCTCTGAGATTGATCTCGTTCAGAGCATCGATGAGAGGTTCAACCGCACTTTCGCCTCCCATTTTGCCCAGGGCATCGATTGCTGCGCGGCGAACCCAGTCGGATTGATGTCCGTCCTTCAGGACCTCAATCAATGGTTCAATTGCCCCAAGATCTCCGATCTCTCCGAGAGCCAAGGCTGCGTTTTCGCGGACATCCGGATTAACGTCATGAAGGGCATTTGTCAGACCCTCAACATCCTTGTTTGTCTTCAGCCTTTCTACCCGTCTCTTGGCTTGTGCTCGCTCGTCCTTCTTTCGGAACAGCCGATCAAGGAGCCTCATCTTCATCCCTCCATGTCCGACCAATTGCCTCCTGAAGTCTCGCCGGTGCCTTGGCAGCGCTGCGCTCGGTGAGCGCGGTCACAAGCGGCATAACAGCCTCGAACTGAGCGACCCGGCGGCTCGGGCATCGCCTCACACATTCTCGCACAACTCGGCGGGCAAGACACCGCC